>NZ_JBBATF010000015.1:18209-30539 GCF_040398885.1 Mycobacterium sp.
ATGGCGTTCGGGTCAACCATGGCGGGGGCGGCTACGGAAGCAGGGGCTGCAGGGCCGTCTTCAGATCAGCGGCCCTGGGCACCCCGGCCGACCGGAACAGCTGCCGACCGTCGGCGTCGAAAATGAAGGTCGTCGGCAGCGACAGCACCGACAACCTGCGGGCGGCGCCGGGGTGTGCGTCCATGTCGATCTCCACGTGGGCGACCTCGGGCAGGTCGGCGCAGACGCCCTTGATCACCCTGCGGACCGCCGCGCACGGACCGCACCACACGGCGGTGAAGTGCACGATCGTCGGCCCGGTACTCGACAGGCCCAGATCGGCGGTGTCGAGATCGTCGGGGTGTTCGGTGTCGCGGAGTCTGCCGGACCGGAGATTGTGCACGGCGCCGGCCAACCCGGCCGCCCCCAACGCGGCCGCGATGGCCGCCGCCGCGGTCGCAATGGCGCTCACTGCCGGAATCCGTTCAGTCGCACCGTGATGTCCTCGGCGATCCCCTCGATGATGAGGTCCGAACCGCGTGCCCCTTTGGAAGTGGGAGCCAGTCCGAAGGGCAGGCGCTGACCGGGGATGGAGGCACTGAACGCCCCCAGCACGGCGGCCCGTTTTTCGCCCGGCACGTCCTGATCGGCGGTGTTGGGCCCGGTCACCACCGCGGTCGGGGTGATGACGAGCGTGGTTTCGTCCGGGCCCGCTGTGGACAGATCCACGGTCACGCTGACCCGTTTGTCGAATCCCGCCTTGGTCGGTGTGCCGGAGAGGATCAGCCCATTGCTGCCTGAGATACCGGACTCGGTGGTGCCGCCGGTGGCGTCGTCGGCCTCTTCGGCGGGGGCCTGGACGTTGAGGTCCTTGATCCCGACGAACGCACCGACGCGCCGGGAGTCGATGATGATCCGGCTTTCCAGCATGCGCATCGGAAGGTCCGCATCGGGGCGCATCAGCCAGGAAGCGTCGGTCAGTCCGATGTCGTGCATGGTGGCCTCCAGTGTGACGCTGCCCACCACCGGATGTTCGGTGCCCGCCGACTTGATCTCCAATTCGTCGTAGCGGTGCCGCAGCGCCTGCGGGATGAACGGGAAGCCCAGAATTGCGACCCACGGATCGAACGTCAGACCCGCTGCGCTGCGGACATGGCGGGAAAGCCGGTACTCCGCGTAGATCGACGCCCCGGTGTCGGCGCCCAGCGCCCCGAGTCCGAGTACCAACGCGGAGACCCCCGCGCCGGCGACGAGTTTTTGCACCCGCACATTCTGGCCTACCGCCCGCCCGCACCGCCTGAATCGGCGAAACAGCAGGTCGCCGGTTAGAGTGAGCGGCAAACCGGGAGAGTTCGTTGGACCTGCTACTGCTCACCGCCGACCCCGATCCGGAGTCGGTTCTGCCGTCACTGGCGTTGCTGTCGCACACCGTGCGCCCGGCGCCGATGGAGGTGGCGTCCCTGCTGGAGGCCGGGTCGGCCGACATCGCGATAGTGGACGCGCGCGCCGAGCTGGCCGCCGCGCGGGGACTGTGCCGGCTGCTGGGCACCACCGGCGCCGCGGTCCCGGTGGTGGCGGTCGTCAACGAGGGCGGTCTGGTGGCCGTGAACGTCGGTTGGGGTATCGACGAAATCCTGCTGCCGGGCACCGGCCCGGCCGAGATCGACGCCCGGCTCCGGTTGCTGGTGGGGCGGCGCGGGGGACTCGCCGACCAGGAGAGCGCCGGGACGGTCAGCCTCGGTGAGCTGGTCATCGACGAAGGCACCTACACGGCCCGACTGCGTGGCCGGCCGCTGGACCTGACCTACAAGGAATTCGAACTGCTGAAATACCTTTCGCAGCACGCCGGCCGGGTGTTCACCCGCGCCCAGTTGCTCCAGGAGGTGTGGGGTTACGACTTCTTCGGCGGCACCCGCACGGTCGACGTGCACGTCCGGCGACTGCGGGCCAAACTCGGCCCCGAGCACGAGGCGCTCATCGGAACCGTGCGCAACGTCGGATACAAGGCCGTCCGCCCGGCCCGCGGCCGGCCCTCCGCCGCGGACGAAGCGCCGGATGCCGACGGCGGCGGCGACGCGCAGGCCGGCGCCATGTCGGCTTCGCTGCCGGGTCAGTGACGGCCCCGCAATGGCGCCGGACGCTCTCGCCGGGGCGGCAGGGCGCCATCCGAACGCTTCTCGACGAAGCCGAGCGCGCCGACGGGGTGGCCCCGGTCGGTGAGCAGGCGCTGCGCGGTCTCGTCGGGAACCGCACCGAGCACCTGCTCGTCCACGACGAGGCCGGCACCCTGGTCGGCTACCTCAACCTGACCCCGGACGGCACCGCCGAGTTGGCGGTGCACCCGTCCGCCCGCCGCCGAGGGGTCGGTTCGGCACTGGTCGGCGCGGCGCTGCAGCGCAGCGGTGACACCGCTCGGTTCTGGGCCCACGGCACCCTGCCCGCGGCGAGGGCGCTGGCGGCCAAGTTCGGCCTGCGGGCCGCCCGCGAGCTGATCCAGATGCGACGTGGGTTAGACGAAATCCCCAAACCGTCTGTGCCGCAGGGTTTTTCCATCCGCACCTACCGCGGCGCCGATGACAACGCCGAACTGCTGCGGGTCAACAACGCGGCGTTCTCCTGGCACCCCGAGCAGGGCGGCTGGACCGACAGCGACATCGCCGGCAGGGTCGCGGAGTCGTGGTTCGAACCCGAGGGGCTGTTTCTGGCCTTCGACGACAGCACCGGCGCATTGCGCGGTTTCCACTGGACCAAGGTGCACGACGACCACCTGGGCGAGGTCTATGTGCTTGGTGTGGACCCGGCCGCCCAGGGCGGCGGACTGGGGCGAGCACTCACGCTGCGAGGCCTGGAACACCTTTCCGGGCGACTCGGCCGTTCCGACTCGACCGCCATGCTCTATGTGGAATCGGACAATGTGGCAGGAATCACGACCTACGAGTCGCTCGGTTTCCGCAGGTACAGCACCGACACCGAATATTCGCGCTGCTAGGGGTCCGCTGTTCACGTTCCGTTAACCGGCCATCCCCGAATAGGCCACCCACCGCGCATAGCTTTGCCGCCGACCCTTGAAAACGAGACAAGAAAACGAGACAAAAGGAAGCAGGGGACAGTGACGATTACGGGCATGGCCGGCAAGACACTCGGCATGGCTGCCACGGCGGCGATGATCGCCGCCCTCACCGCGTGCGGCAGCGACAACAACGCCGCCGCGCCGTCGGCCGGCAAGGAGTCGCAAGCCGGTTCCCCGACGGCGGTGGAGTGCGGCGGCAAGAACTCCCTGACCGCCGAGGGGTCGACGGCACAGCAGAACGCCGTCGCGGTGTTCAACCAGGTGTGGGGCCAGAAGTGCCCCGGCAAGAACCTCTCCTACAACCCCACCGGGTCCGGGGCGGGTGTCAACCAGTTCATCGCCAACCAGGTCGACTTCGCCGGATCCGACTCGCCGCTGTCCAAGGATCAGCCCGCCGAAGCCGCCAAGCGGTGCGGGGGCAACCCGGCCTGGAACCTGCCGCTGGTGTTCGGCCCGGTCGCCCTGGCCTACAACCTCCCCGGTGTCGACAAGCTGGTCCTCAACGCCGACGTGCTGGCCAAGATCTTCAGCGGCGCCGTCAGCAACTGGAACGACCCGGCCATCGCCGAACTCAACGCCGGTGCGAAACTGCCCGACACCAAGATCGTGCCGGTGTACCGGTCGGACTCCTCGGGCACCACCGACAACTTCCAGAAGTACCTGTCCACCGCCGCCCCGCAGAGCTGGACCAAGGGCGCGGGCAAGGAATTCCAGGGCGGCGCGGGCGAAGGCGCGCAGAAGTCCGCCGGTGTGGTGCAGGCAGTGCAGGCGACCGGCGGGGCCATCGGCTACGTCGAAAAGGGTTTCGCCAGCCAGGCCGGTCTGCTGATGGCTCAGATCGACAACGGGTCGGGCGCGGTCGAGCTCACCGACGCCTCGGCCGGCAAGGCCATCGAGGGCGCCAAGTTCGCCGCCGCCGAGGGTAACGACCTGGCCCTCGACCTCAACTCGATCTACGGCACCTCCGCCCCCGGCGCCTACCCGCTGGTTCTGGCCACCTACGAGATCGTCTGCTCCAAGGGTTACCCCGCCGACACCGCCGCCGCCGTCAAGTCGTTCCTGACGGTGGCCGCGACCGACGCGCAGGGGTCGCTGTCCGCGGCCGGTTACAGTCCACTGCCGGATGCCTTCAAGCAGCGATTGCTGACCGCGGTGAACGCAATCGCGTAATTTCGTTGTAGTAGGCGGGTGATTTCGGTGACCCTTGAACGTGGCTTCAGCGATGGGACGGACGTGACCGAGGAGCTTCCCGATCCGGTGAACGCCGGATCCGCGGGAGCCCTCGCCGCGCCGTTCGGCGAGAAGCCCGCGGTGGCGACCGATCCCTCGCGGCACGCCACCGTCCGGTTGGGGGACCGGGTCTTCAAGGCCCTGGCGGAGGGTTCCGGTGTGCTGGTGATCGCCCTGATCGCCGCCATCGGGATCTTCCTGGTCTGGAGGGCGATCCCGGCCCTGGCCCGAAACGACGCCAACTTCATCACCTACAGCGGCAACTGGCTGACCACCGACACCGCCCACATGCAGTTCGGCATCCTCGACCTGCTTCAGGTGACGGTGTTCGTCTCACTGTTCGCGCTGGCTCTGGCGATGCCGGTCGCGTTGGGGATCGCGTTGTTCCTCACCCAGTACGCGCCCCGGCGACTGGGCGGCCCGCTGGGCTACATGGTCGATCTGTTGGCGGCAGTCCCCTCGATCATCTACGGCGTGTGGGGTCTGTACGTGCTGGCGCCGGCGATCAAGCCGGTGGCGCTCTGGCTCAACGAGCGTCTCGGGTGGATCTTCCTGTTCGCCCCGGGCAACGCGTCGGTGTCCGGCGGGGGCACTATCTTCACGGCCGGCATCGTCCTGGCGGTGATGATCCTGCCGATCATCACCGCGGTCGCCCGTGAGGTGTTCGCGCAGACCCCGCGCGGGCAGATCGAGGCGGCGCTGGCACTGGGCGCCACCCGATGGGAGGTCGTCAAGACCACGGTCCTGCCGTTCGGCATGTCCGGATACGTCAGCGGCGCCATGCTGGGCCTCGGCCGGGCGCTGGGTGAGACCATCGCCCTGCTGATCATCCTGCGCGGAACCCAGAAGGCGTTCGGGTGGTCGCTGTTCGACGGCGGCTACACCTTCGCCAGCAAGATCGCCGCCGCCGCGGCCGAATTCAACGACCAGTACAAGGCCGGCGCCTACATCGCCGCCGGCCTGGTGCTGTTCCTGCTGACGTTCGTCGTCAACTCGGCCGCCCGGGCCACCGTGGCGCGGAGGGCGGGCTGATGTCCACCGTGCTCGACACGGCGGCGAAACCGCCGGCCTTCGCCCCGATCAGCCGTCGCCGCAAGATCACCGACAGCCTGGTGACCGTACTGGTCACCCTGTCGGTCGGCGTCGCCGTCGTCCCGTTGGTGTGGCTGCTGTACTCGGTGTTCAGCAAGGGGTATCGGACACTGGCGGATTCCACCTGGTGGACGAACTCCCAGGCCGGCATGACCGCCTTCGCGGCCGGCGGCGGTGCCTACCACGCCCTGGTCGGCACCCTGCTGCAGGGATTGGTCTGCGCGGTCATCTCGATCCCGATCGGGGTCTTCGTCGGGATCTATCTCGTCGAGTACGGCGCCGGCAGCAGGCTGGGCAAGATCGCCACCTTCATGGTGGACATCCTCACCGGTGTGCCCTCGATCGTGGCAGCGCTGTTCGTCTACGCGCTGTGGGTGGCCACCTTCGGCTTCGGCCGGTCGGGCTTCGCGGTGTCGCTGGCCCTGGTGCTGCTGATGATCCCGGTCATCGTGCGCTCGACCGAGGAGATGCTGCGGATCGTCCCGATGGATCTTCGGGAAGCCAGTTACGCACTGGGCGTGCCGAAGTGGAAAACCATCGTGCGCATCGTCATTCCCACCGCGTTGTCGGGCATCGTCACCGGCATCCTGCTGGCGCTGGCACGGGTGATGGGCGAGACCGCCCCGCTGCTGATCCTGGTCGGCTACTCGCAGGCGATGAACTTCGACATGTTCAACGGCTTCATGGGTTCGCTGCCGGGCATGATGTTCGACCAGACCTCTGCCGGGGCGGGGGCCAATCCGGTGCCCACGGATCGCCTCTGGGCCGCCGCGCTGACCCTCATCCTGCTCATCGCGGCGCTCAACATCGGCGCACGTCTGCTGGCGAAGTTCTTCTCTCCCAAGAAGGTTTAGGAATCTCCGTGGCCAAGCGACTCGATCTCAAAGACGTCAACATCTACTACGGCTCCTTTCACGCGGTCGCCGATGTGACCCTGGGTATTCCGCCGCGCAGTGTGACCGCCTTCATCGGGCCTTCGGGGTGCGGCAAGTCCACCGTGCTGCGCACCCTCAACCGCATGCACGAGGTCATACCCGGGGCCCGGGTGGAGGGCTCGGTGCTGCTCGACGGCGAGGACATCTACGCGCCGGGCATCGACCCGGTGGCGGTCCGCAAGACCATCGGCATGGTGTTCCAACGGCCGAACCCGTTCCCCACCATGTCGATTCGGGACAACGTGGTCGCCGGACTGAAACTGCAAGGCGTCCGCAACCGCCAACTCCTCGACGAGACCGCCGAGCGCTCGCTGCGCGGGGCCAATCTGTGGAACGAGGTCAAGGACCGGCTCGACAAGCCCGGCGGCGGGTTGTCCGGCGGTCAGCAGCAACGGTTGTGCATCGCCCGCGCCATCGCCGTCCAACCCGATGTGCTGCTGATGGACGAGCCCTGCTCGGCGCTGGACCCGATCTCCACGCTGGCCATCGAGGACCTGATCGCCGAACTCAAGCGCGACTTCACCATTGTCATCGTCACCCACAACATGCAGCAGGCCGCCCGGGTCAGCGATCAGACGGCGTTCTTCAACCTGGAGCAGACCGGCCAACCGGGTCGGCTGATCGAGATGGACGACACCGGCAAGATCTTCTCCAACCCCAGCAAGAAGGCGACCGAGGACTACATCTCCGGCCGGTTCGGCTAGCCGCTCAGAAAGTCGCGATCTCTTCCTCGGCCGGCAGTTGCCCGGTGACCTGGAAGATCACCCGGCGGGAGATTTCCACGGCGTGGTCGGCGAAGCGTTCGTAGAACCGGCCCAGCAGGGTCACGTCCACGGCGGCGGCGACACCGTGCCGCCACTCCTTGTCCATCATCAGGCTGAACAGATGACGGTGCAGGTCGTCCATCGCGTCGTCGTCTTCCCGGATCTCGCGGGCCTTGTCCGGGTCCCGTGAGATCAGGACCTCGCGGGCGCTGTCGGCCAGGTCCACCGCCAGCCGGCCCATTTCGGCGAAGTAACCGTTGACCTCTTCGGGCAACGCGTGCTGCGGATGACGGCGGCGGGCGATCTTGGCGACGTGCAGCGCCAGCGCGCCCATGCGTTCGACATCGGCGACGATCTGGATGGAACTGACGATCGCCCGCAGATCACCGGCCACCGGGGCCTGCAGGGCAAGCAACACGAAGGCGGCCTCCCCGGCGCGGGCGCTGGAGGACATGATCTGTTCGTGGTCGCCGATCACCTGCTCGGCGAGGACCAGATCGGCCTGCAGCAACGCCTGGGTTGCCCGTTCCATCGCGACGCCGGCCAGTCGGCACATTTCCGCCAGCTGCCCGTTGAGGGCGGCGAGCTGTTCGTGGTAGGCGGTGCGCATGCGTCAATCGTACTGTCGGTTCGGCGACCTGCGTCGGTCCAGGACCTGAACGCGGGGTGAAGTGCTACTCACACCGGACGTCGGCACCGTTGGTCACGGTCAGGTCCGACGGCAGCTCGGTGGAGGTGGTCCCACCGGCGTGCACGACGTCGACCGTCAGCGTGGTACCGCTGGCCTGCGGGTACTTCACCGCGGAGAAGTCCGAGCCGAGCACCACATGGACCACCTCGTCGAGGCCGCTGATGCGCTCGATGCGGGCGCCGGGCAAGGTCGCCGCGACGGTGGCGGCGGCCTGCTCGTTGCCCAGCGAGTAGTACACGGTGGTCCCGTAGACGCTGCTGAAGTCCGAGTGGTAGTCGGGCTGTCGCACCTGGAACCCGTACGCGTCGAACTTCTCGGTGGCCTCCTCGGCCAGACCGCTGCCGTCGGTGGAGTCGGAGACCGCCACGGTGACGTCCCGGGGGTCGGCGGCCACCGCCTTGACCTGCTCGGTGATTCTCGTCGTCACCGTGGCCTCGTCCGAAGTCTCAGCGGACGTCTCCGCTGCGGTCGAACCGGACGTCTCGGACTCCTCGGAGGCCGACCCCGACGAGCTGCCGGTGGTGGTCCTGGTTTCCGTTCGGGGACTGAGGGTTTCGTTGAGGTCGTTCTCCCCGGGCAGCGGCTCGTCGTCGATGATCGAGTCGAACAGCGCCCGAACGTCCTCGGTGCGCGGCACCTCGTTGCCCTCGTCGTCGGCCTTGCCGGTGGTGGGGATGGTGACGAAGGTGATCCGGCCCGCGTTGATGCCCTGCAGCGACTGCCCCAGTCGGACCAGGTCGCGGGTCTGGACGTTGTCGACGTAACTGTCTTCGATGAAGGTGTTGACCACGTCGTCGAGTCGGTTGAGGTCGAACAGCGTCTCCGAGGAGATCAACGACCGCAGCAGCGAGGACAGGAAGATCTGCTGGCGTTTGATCCGGCCGTAGTCGCCGTTGTCCTCCCGGGTGATCGACCTGGCCCGCACGTAGTTCAGCGCGGTATGGCCGTCGAGGTTCTGGCGGCCGGCGGTGGCCAGCACCACGCCGAGTTCCTTGTCCTCCAGAGGTGCGGTGCTGCAGATCTCCACCCCGCCCAGGGCGTCGACCATCTTCTCGAAACCGGTGAAGTCCACCGCCATGAACCGGTTGATCGACAGGCCGGATATCTTCTGGATCACCTTCACCAGGCATTTCGGGCCGCCCAGGGCGTAGGCGGAATTGAGTTTTGTGGTGGTGGGGCGCTCGTTCTCGCTCCATTCCCCGTTGGTCTTGTCGTAGACGGGGCCGTACTTGCCGGACTCGGGGTCCCAGGCCTGGCAGTTCATCGGGGCGATCGCCAGATCGCGTGGGAAGGACACCGCGACGACGCGGTTGCGGCTGGCCGGGATGTTCACCAGCATGATGGTGTCCGAGCGGGCGCCCTCGATGAGGCTGGTGTCGCCGGCGCCCAGGTCTGCGTTCGCGCCGCTGCGGCTGTCCACCCCCACGATCAGGAAGTTCTGGTCGCCGGTCTGGCCGCTGGGGTCGCGGATGTCGCTGGAGTTGGGGTCCAGCGCGGCGATGGTGTTGAGCAGTTTGTTCTTGGCGGACTGCCACTGCCAGGCCGCACCGGTCAGGGCCAGCGCGGTCACCGCGATCAGGGCGGCGGTGACCCGGGCCAACACCAGGACCGGGCGGCGCCGGGGCCGGTCCGCCGCGACCACCGCGGCCGGCGGGGGAGTCGGGGGCGGGCTGTCGGGCGGGGCCGGGGCGCGTCGCGCCGCGGGGCGACGCGAACGGGCCGTCGAGCCCAGGTCCGGGATCTCGTCGGGAACGGCGATCGGGACGGTCACGTCCTCGGGCGGGGGGGTGACGTCGACGCCGCGCCGGGTGAGCGGTCTGGCGGCCGGGTCGCCGGTGATCTTGGCCGGGGCGCCGGTGACCTTGGCGATCAGGTCGGCGACGGCCACACCTTCGCTGTGGGTGCCGGTGGGCTGGCTGGGGGTGTGGACGCGCTCCCAGGGCGCCCGGCCGGGATTGGCGTGCGGCCCGGGGGATCCTGGCCTGTCGCCGGGTGCGCCGCTGCGGCCGGGAGTGGCGCTATCGCCGTCACTCATGTCCAGACAGCCTCCGGCTTGGGGTGAATGATGCAGGTGCGGCAGTGCGCCTACAAGGCGGTGCCGGTTGTGGGCACCCCGTCGGACCTGAAGTCCACAGCAAGGAACCAATCGTACTTTCCCAACCTGAGAGCTTGCCAGTCCCGCACGATGCCGCTGTCATCGCTGTGCGGTCTCGATTCAGCCGCCCGAATTCATCGCATCGGCGCCGACCGGCACCGTGCAGTCGTCCGGATCGTCCAGCCAGCCCGCCGGCAGCGCGACCGACCCGGCGGAGCCCTGCCGGCCGCGTGCGCCCTGGGCCGCGGGGGGGAACGGGACGGTGGGGTCGAGTTGGCCGAGCAGGGCGTCGAGTTCCCGGAGGGTCCGCACCAGGGCCAGGCCGCGCCGCAGGTCGGAACCGGCCGGGAAGCCGTGCAGGTACCAGGCGACGTGCTTGCGGATGTCGCGCATGCCCTTATCCTCGCCGAAGTGCGCGGCCAGCAGCGCGCCGTGGCGGCGGATGATGTCGGCCACCTCGCCGAGGTTGGGCGGCACCGGCGCCGGGGCGCCGCCGAACGCCGCCGAGAGTTCGGCGAACAGCCACGGCCGGCCCAGGCAGCCACGGCCGATCACCACACCGTCGCAGCCGGTCGAGGCCATCATCGCCAACGCGTCGGGGGCCTCGAAGATGTCCCCGTTGCCCAGCACCGGGATGCCGGCAACGGCCGCCTTGAGTTCGCCGATGCGGTTCCAGTCCGCGGCGCCGGAGTAACGCTGGGCCGCGGTGCGGGCGTGCAGGGCCACCGCGGCCGCGCCCTCCTGCTCGGCGATGCGTCCGGCGTCCAGGAAGGTGGGGTGCCCGTCGTCGATGCCGACCCGGAACTTCACCGTCACCGGGATGTCGGTGCCCTCGGTGGCGCGAACCGCCGCGGCGACGATCCGGCCGAACAGCCGCCGCTTGTAGGGCAGCGCCGCGCCGCCGCCGCGGCGGGTGACCTTGGGCACCGGGCAGCCGAAGTTCATGTCGATGTGGTCGGCGAGGCCGTCCTCGACGATCATCTTCGCCGCGTCGTAGGTGGTGGCCGGGTCGACGGTGTAGAGCTGCAGCGACCGCGGGGACTCCTGCGGCCCGAACGTCGTCATGTGCATCGTCACCGGGTGGCGCTCGACCAGCGCGCGGGCGGTCACCATCTCGCAGACGTAGAGCCCGCTGACGGTGCCGGCTCTGGCGACCTCCAGTTCGCGGCACAGGGTCCGGAAGGCGACGTTGGTCACCCCGGCCATCGGCGCCAAGACGACCGGGCTGCGGAGGGTCAGCGACCCGATCCGCAGCCCGGTTGTTCGCTGCTGTGCGGCCATCTGCTGTTCGGCTATGTGGTCGCTCCGGCCAGTGCCGCCTTGGCGGCGCGCTTCTCGGCGAGCTTGGCGTCGCGCTCGAGCTTGCGCTCCTTGGCCTCCTCGAACTTGACGCAGGTCTCCTCGAGTTCGGTGATGAGCTTGCCGAGTTCGTCGCGCAGCCGGGCGCCTTCGCCGGTGAAGTCTTCGCGTTCGAAGATCCGCCACTTCTTGAGCACCGGCATCACCACGTCCTCGAGGTGGATCCGCGGGTCGTAGACGCCGCCGGTGGCGATGATGACGGCCTTGCGGCGGAACTCCGGAACGGTGTAGCCGGGCATCTTGAAGTTCTTCAGGATCCGGTAGAGCGACTCCATCGCCATGTTCGGGGCGATGTCCAGGCCGGCGGCGCTGATGTCGCGGTAGAAGATCATGTGCAGGTTCTCGTCGTTGGAGATCCGGGCGAGAAGCTGCTCTGCCACCGGTTCGTTGCAGGCCTTGCCGGTGTTGCGGTGCGACACCCGGGTGGCCAGTTCCTGGAAGCTGACGTACATCACCGAGTCGAACAGGGTGTCGGCGAAGAGGTCGCCCTGCTGGTTCTGGCCGGGGGAGAAGCCGCGGGTCATCTGCTCCACCCGCAGTTCCTCCAGCTCGACCGGGTCGGCGTTGCGGGTGACGACCAGGTAGTCGCGGATGGAGATGCCGTGCCGGTTCTCCTCGGCGGTCCAGCGGTTTACCCAGTAGCCCCAGGGCCCGTCCATGGAGAAGTTCATCGCGATCTCGCGGTGGTAGGCCGGCAGGTTGTCCTCGGTCAGCAGGTTCTGCACCAGGGCCGTGCGGGCCACCTCGGAGAGCTGGGCCTGCTCGGGATGCCAGTCCTGGCCGCCGAGGGCGTAGTAGTTCCTGCCCTCCTGCCACGGGATGTAGTCGTGGGGGTTCCAGTCCTTGGCCATCGACATGTGCCGGTTGATCAGCTTCTCGGCGACAGGTTCGAGCTCGCGCAGCAGTTCGATATTGCTCAGCTCTTGGGACATCGGTCCTCCGGTATCTGTACCTCGTGGTTGCACCAATATATCTGTGTCTGGCGGTGACATTCAAGTTCCTACCGGTGGTGGTGTGTCCATCGGCGGTGCGGGGGTAACGGGACGGCGGTATATTCGCGATATCGAGGCGTAGTGGGCGTTTGGTGTCGGAGGTAGCGGTGAAGAAGATCCTGG
>NZ_JBBATF010000016.1:0-10436 GCF_040398885.1 Mycobacterium sp.
CGTACCCGCACCCGCACCCGCGCCCATGCCCGCGCCCGCGGCTGCGGTGGCGGTTGCCGGTCCGCCACCCCCGGCGGCCGCGACCGCGGCGGTGCCGGTGGCGCCGTCGAGCACCCCCGTCGACCCGGCGCAGTTCGCCGGGACCTACTACGAGCAGGGCAGCGTCAAGCAGTTCTTCTCCATCGGGCTGGTGAACACCAAGGCGGTCTACACCGCGAAGCCGGACGGCACCCTGGGTGTGCAGAACTCCGGGAACTACTTCTTCAAGCGCGGCCCGAAGTCGTCGATCACGGGCTCGGCCGTCCCGGTCAACGACACCAACACCGCGCTCAACGTCGGCTTCGGGGGAACCCCGTCGGCCAGCCCGCCGGGCAACTACGTCATCGTCGACCGGGCCCCGGACTACAGCTGGGTGATCGTCAGCGACCCGAGCGGTCGCAGTGGTTACATCCTGACCCGCAGCCAGACCATCGACCCGCAGACCTACGCCCGGCTGGTCGCGCGGTCGCGGGAGCTGGGGGTCACCGGGCGCATCACGCCGACGCGTCAGTTCCCCGGCTGAGACGTCCCCGGCCGATGGACCGCGGTCCAGGCCTGCCAGATCTCGGGACGCAGCCGTCCGCGGTCGGGCACGACCAGGCCGGCCGAGCGTGCCCATCGGCGGACCTCGGAGGTGCTCGGTTCGGGGTCCCCGGATCCGTCGTCGGGCGCCGACGTCGGCGAGATGCGGTGCGGCATAGCCTTTTCAGTGCCCCACCAGTCGTGCGCGGAGGCCAGGAAGCGGTAGGTCCACTCCTCGGCGAGCTGACGGTTCTCGCAGAACACGATCGGCACGTTGGGCCAGCGGACCTGTAGTTCGGCCAGTCCATCGGCCACGACCGCGGGCCGGACCCGATCCAGGGCGAAGACTTGGGAGTAGCGGTCCTCGACGACCACCGCCGCGCGCGGCAGCGCGGCCAGATCCGCGATCTGGTAGCGCAGCTTGCCGCCGACCAGACTGGTGACCAGATCGGCGAGCGACTTGCGTTCCACCGAGGCGACCAACTGGCCGTCGGCGATCAGCCCGTAGTCACCGCACGGCAGCGCCTGCCTGGTGGTGCCGACCCGCTGGGTGGGGAAGCGGTAGGCGTAACGCTCGCGGGAGTCGACGGCTATCCGCAGTTCCGCGATGCCGTGCGCGCGGGCGGTGGGGGTGCGCACATCGGGTCGGGCCTGCTTGCGGGTGCGCGGCGACTGCCAGAACACCATGTCGCGGCCCCGGGCCACGGTGAACACCACCTGGGACCGGTTCTCCCGGGCCCGGTCGGCGATGACGTCGATCGCCGCGCCGCGCCGCCGGCAGGAGCGCAACCTCACCCGTTCGACGATCACCGCATCCTCGGGCCACTCGTGCAGCCCGACCGGGTGGCAGTACAACGCCTTGACCCGTGGCCACGTCCCCGAGGTGCGGAACACCAGATCATCGCCGGGTTGCGGGATCCGCAGCAGATACGGCAACTTGGAGTCGACGTCGGGGTTGACCGCGATCAGTAACTCGGTCACTGCAGGGACCCGTTCGCCGAAGCATTGCCGCGCGGGGTCCGCACGCAGTGCAGGACCAGGGCGTCGCTCACGCGCCCAAATCTAATGGGCCGGCGCGGCCGCCGGGGGAACCTGTCGCGGGCAACAGTCCGGCGTGCCGACCCGGGATGCAGTCGGCGCGACCACCGGCGGTCGTGGCCGCCGGTGATCGCGCCGAAGTTGGAACGGGTTGGGTCAGGACACCGTCACGTGGACGTGGTTGAAGTGGTTGGCAACCCGCCACATCGTGTACTGCACGCCGAAGCGCGACGCCTGACTCTGGACGTCGGAGTTGATGGCGTCGCCCAGGCCCATGTCCGAGCCGATCATGATGTCCAGGGCGCGGCCGCTCGGGTGGTCCGGGCGCGAATCCGCGCGCACGCCACCGATCGACTGAACACCCGGGTAGGTCTCCATGATGTACTCCGCGAGGTTCCTGGCGTTGGGAACCAGCCCGCTGCCCCCGACCAGGGGGACGGCGGATGCAGTTGCCGACGAGGTTGCAACCAGGCCGGCGGTGATCGTCGCCAGTGCAATCTTCTTCATGGGCTAAAGGCTAGCTGGGTTCAGCAGGGCGGGGAAGTTCGTCAACAGCGTTGATTGCGAACACATTTGACAAATCCGCAATAGTACTGGCGAAGAAGTACACCACAGCGCGGAGCGGTCATTCGGCATGAAAAATGGATTATTGCAACAACATTGGGGTTCATCGACTTCTGTTCGATTTCGTCCCGTTGGGCGTGATAGGTTCGTCCCCAACCGATTTCGCGCCTTGCGGCCCAACGGAACCGTCACATCCGCAACACAGGGTGACCCAGCCCACATTCCCGGATTAACCGCTGGTCAGCGGCCGTGTTCCCGGGCTCAGCGGACCCGGCGGAATAAATCCGCCGGTCGGCCGCGCGCCCCGGTGTTCTCCTGCCTTCCGGTTCGCCGCACCTTGTCGTCCATGGCGCGGCGGAACCTGTCGCGGTCGAGGTCCTTGCCGGCGACGGCCTCGTGAACTCTGCGCAAATCGGGCAGGGTGAATTCCGTGCCCAGCAGATACTCCGGGTCGGCGCTGCCACTGTAGCGGGCCCGGACGTCGTTCTTGGCTTGACGGACGATCTCGGGGTGGTCCCACGCCAACTCGCCGGGCCGGTCCACCGGCGCCATCCGGGTGCGCGCCGCCGATCCGGTCCCAAGTGCGGACAGCCGATCCGGACGCACCAGGGCCACATGGGCGACCGACAGCACCCAGTCGCGGTCGTCGCGGTGCGGGTCGTCGAACACCCCCAACTGGCGCAGCCGCATCCCCTCCACGCCGAGTTTCCCGCGCAGGCAACGTCTCACGGCGTCGGCCAGGGTCTCGCCCCGGCGCAGGAACGTCCCGGGCAGTGCCCAGGTCCCGGTGTCGTCGCGCCACATCTCGGCGACCTCCAGCCGGTTCTCCCGGAGGTTCGGGCTCAGCAGCGCGACGTCCACCGCGACGATGGGCCGCGGATAAGGGCGACCGGTTTTTTCGGTTGCTATTGATACCTTTGTCCTGGGCTGATCATCTGGTAAGCCGTTGTCGCTCACAGGGTCCAGTCTAGGACATATTGCGGAATACGCAACAAATATGCTATGATCGGTATCTAGGGGACAGGGGGAATTCATGACCGGAATTGATTTCGGCCGGGCCGTTCTGGTGATCGCCGACGAGGACACGGCCGGCCGTCCGGACCTGCTGGCGGAGAAGGCCGCCGAGCACGGTGCCGGGATCGCCGGGACGTTCGCGTTCCCGGTGGGCGCCGCGGGCATGGCCGACGACCTGACCGAAGTGGAGGCCGTGGTCGCGGTGCTGAGCCGCGCCATCGCCACCCGCCGCGACGTCTGGTGCCCTTGGCCGCTGCAGGATTTCTGCCGCGAAGCCCACATCCGGAGACTCAGCCTGGCACTGCAGCGCCACGGCCTCAATCTGCTGATGGGCCAGCACATGTACCCGTGTCCGGTCGAGGGCGGGTACAGCGATATCGACCTCGCGTTGCGCAACGAGGTCCGCGCGGTCGACGACCTCGACCGGGCCGCGCTGGCCGCCGCCGGCTCGCGCGTCCTCGGGGCCGAGATCGAGAAGGCACTGGCCGCCGGCGCCGGGTCCGCCGAGCGGGTCTGCCGCGGTGAACGCGTCTACACCACCAGGGAGGCTGCCGGCCTGCTGGGCAAGTCTCCCAACTGGCTCTACTCGGCGCTGCGTCACAAAGTCTTCGCCTACTCCGACGGCTCGCCGGTCGAGCCGCTGCGGGTCGGGGCCAGGGGCCGGCGCCGCTACACCGGATCCATGCTGCGCGCGATGGCGCAGTCGTGCCTGCGGCACGGCGTTCTCAACAGGCGGGAGTTCGAGCAGGTGCTCGAAGATCTTTCCCGCACGGAGCGGTAGTACACCGCCTGCCCGCCGCCTGAGCGCCGCGGGTGTCGCGCACCCCCTCCGCACGGGTCGGCCCCGACTGGGCCGTCCCGCACTCAATCCATCCACCGAAAGGACCACACCATGGCACGCAACGAATCGGCCAACAACGAATCGGCCAATCACGAATCATTCCCCAGCTGGGAACACGACGACCTCATCCACGGCTACTGGGTGCTGCGGGGCCGACTGCTGGCCACCGAGTACCCCGGCGCCCGGGACCCGGGCAACACCGCCCGGAAACTCGGCGTGCTGCGGGCGGCCGGCATCACCTCCTTCGTCGACCTCACCGAGGCGGGCGAGCCCACAAGGGGCGGGGACCCGATGCGGCCCTACGACGGCGATCTGCACGCCGGGGCCCGCTACCGGCGCTTCCCGATCCCCGACACCGGCGTCATCGACGACGCCGGCTACAACGAGATCCTGGCCCACATCCGGGCCGAACTCGATGCGGGTCATGTGGTGCTGGCCCACTGCTGGGGCGGTAAGGGCCGCACCGGCACCGTCGTCGGCGCCTGGCTCATCCGGCAGGACGGCCTGGGCTACCCGCAGGTGCTCGACCGCATGCAGGATCTGCGCAAGGGTTCCCGCAAGGAGCACCACCGCGTTCCCGACACCGACGGGCAGCGCGCCGTGCTGCGTCGCCGCGCCGAGCGACGGGGGGCCTGAGATGACCGACTGGTTCGAGCGGCTCACCGGGTTCCGGGAGGACGGCTACGCATCGACCCGGCAGCGGCTGGCCGTCGAGGGCGATGAACTGGTGTCGCGGGTCAACGGCAAGCGCTACGGCATCGGCCGGTTGACCCTGCCCACCGTCGCCGAGCTTCGGGCGCGGGTGAAACCGGCTCGCGGGCAACGCACCTCGGTCCGGACCGTGTTCGGAGAAGCCCGGCAGCTGCACTCCGACCCGGCGTTGGAGGGAGCGCTGTTCCAGGTGGCCTCGCAGTTCAACGTGCTGGAGATGGTCTCCGAGCACGTCACCCCGGAGGCCGGTGTCACCGGCTATGCGTGGGACCGCACCCAGGGGCCGGCCTGCTCGCTGGCGGCCGCCGCGGCGACGATCTACCGCAACTACTTCGCCCCCGTCGGCGATCAGATCGGGCAGACCGCCGATCGGCAGATCGACGGACTCGTCCACCTGGGTGCGGCTCTGACGGAACTGACCGGCCTCCCGGTCCAGAGTCTCTGGACGATGAGCAACGGCTACGCGCTGTGCAGCCCCGAGGGTCTGGCGGCCATCGGCGCGGTGCTCGACAGTGGGTCCGAGGAGGTCCGCGACACCCTGCGCGGGCACCTGGCCATCGGCCTGCATCGCGACGTGCAGGTGACCGACGTCGAGGGCGAACCGCGCCGGCTGGTCTCCCAGGCGTTCTGTTCGGCTCTGCCCCTTGGGTATTCGCGGCTGCCCAGTCGGGACTGGGAGCCGTTCGCCCGGCTGGTGCTGGAGGCCGCCTACGAGGCGACGTTGCTCGCGGCGGCCGAGCAGGCCGCCGCGGGCGGGTCGAACACGGTGCTGCTGACCCGGGTCGGGGGAGGGGTGTTCGGCAACGACATCGCCTGGATCGACGAGGCCGTCGACCGGGCGGTTGCTCTGGTCGCCGACGCCGGCCTGGACATCCGCCTGGTCCGGTTCCGGTAGGCCCGGAAGCGGCCGGGCGACGGGACTATCGTGGTAGTCACCGGTTCGCCAGAACCGGGATTGGGGGGATTCCAATGGTTCGTTTATCGGTTCTGTGCGCAGCCGTTGTGACGGCTGCCGGCTTGGCCGGCGGCGTGTTCTCGCCGCCGGCCGCCGCCGTGCCAGGCCAGTGCATGATGACACCCTGGGGCGGCTTCTGCGACAACCCGCCCATGGCCGACGGGAGCTTCTGGCACTGCGAGGGCGCCATGGGCTTCTCCAACTGCTACCAGGCCTGCCTGGGTGGCGACGGCCGGCCGGTGCCCACCGACATGAACTGGAACACGCCCTGCTGACGGCGAAAGTCCCTGGCGCATCTCCCCTTGAACGGTCCGCGCCTGGGACCAGTCGACGCGGCCGGGTGACCCCCGCCCCCACGGTTCGTCGAGAAGTTGTCAGCCCGACGTCCCTGCAGCCTTCCGGCCCTTCGCGTCCCGAAACACTCCCACTCCGGCCGCCAGGATCACCACCGCGACCAATTGCGCGACGATGAGCACGCTCAGGGTCGAGGAGTCCGGCACGCCCTGGCCGCGGGTGCGGGCGAGCATCCCCAGCAACGGCTGGAAGGCCAGCCCGCCGATACCCATGACGAGCATGTTGGTCAACCCCATCGCCACCCCCGACAGCTGAGCCGGGGCCTCGTCCTTGACCATGGTGAAGGCCAGGGTGTAGGACGAATTGCACACGCCGAGAACGAACATCGCCGCGCACTGGGCCGCCGGACCGTGCAGCACGAACAGGATCAGGCCCATCGTGATCGCCGTCCCGACCGCCCCGAGTGCCAGCAGCAGCGCGGGCCGGCGCCAACGGGAGCACAGCCAGGCGAAGCCGAGCATGCCGGGCAGGCACCCCCAGAAGTAGAAGGATCCGACGATCGAGGCCGCCGACAGGCTCAGGTGGTGAACGGTCTGGAAGAACGAGACGCCCCAGAGCATCCCGAAGGCCACCCCGGCCGAGGCGACGAAACCGCCGGCGGCCGCGCTGGACAGGATCGGCATGGACAGGATCAGCCGCCTGAGGTCGGCGGGTGCGGGCCAGCCCGCGCCCGCCCCGGCGCCGGGCACCGTGCGGCCCCGCACGAACAGCACGATCAGCGCGAGCAGAATCGCCGAGACCACACCGCAGGTGATCATTCCGACCCGCCAACCGGACCTCTCCACGATGAACCCCAGCGTCTCCTGGCCCACCGCCGCCCCGGTCATCCCGGCCATCTCGGTCAGCGCGGCCAACAGTGGGAACCGGCCGGGCGGGAACCATTGCGCGGCCAGTGTCATCGCGCACACCACGGTCGGTGCGGCGCCCAACCCCATCAGGATGCGGGTGGCCTCGGCGAAGTTCGCGGTCTGCGACGTCGCGAACAGGAAGGACGCCACCGTGCACAGCGTCGCCCCGCCGATCAGCACCGAACGCGCACCGAAACGCGCCACCAGGATGCCCGCCGGGATCTGCAGCAGGATGTAGGGGTAGTAAAAGCTGGAGGACAGGCCGCCGAATCCCGCGTCGTCGAGCGACAGGTCGACGACCAGACCCTCGCGCATCACGCTGGGGAAGGTCTGCAGCACCATCTGGAAGAAGACGAAACCGGCCGCGGTGCCGAAGACGATCCGACCGCGCCGCACCGGCCACCCGGTCGTCGACGGTTCGCCCGGGGTCATCGGCCGCCGACACGGGTGCGAAGGGAAGGCATGCAAACCACAATTCACGATCTTGGGCCGCCCATCGGGGATGGGACGGTGCTATGTCGGAAATCGCGGGGAGACCGGCACCTGGTCGGGGATCGGCCTGCAGACCGGCAGACCGGTTCTTGTCGGCGTGCGCCGCTACGGTGATGTCGTCCAGTGCAGGCCGACAGGAGGGGAAGCTTCAATGGCGCCGTCGATCAACACCAGTTACGCCGTCATCGCGTTGGGTGATCGGGAGACCATCCGGCACTTCGACCTGACCGAGCGGGCGGCCAAGCAGGGTGCGGTCGTCAGCGAGACCTACTGCTTCGAGCCGGGAGAGGCCGCATCCAGCGACGACCTGACCGCGGTGGAGGCGGCGCTGACGGCGTTGAGCCGGGCGCTGGCCACCCATGTCGACATCTGGATGCCGTTCCCGATGGAGGACCTGGGCCGCGAGCAGCATCTGCGCCGGCTCAGCCTGGTGCTGCAGCGCCACGGCCTGAACTTGCTGATGGGCCACGACCTGGAGCCGTGCACCATGGACGGCGGGTTCAGCGCGATCGACTACGCGCTGCGCATCGAGGTCAAGGCGGTCGACGAACTCGGCTTCGCCGCACTGGCGATGGCCGGCACCCGGACTCTCGGCGTCGAGATCGAGGTGGAACTGCTGCAGGCCGCGGGGTGCGCGGCAGAGCCCGCACCCGGCCCTGAGCCGGCGCTGCGGGAGCCCGCGGAGCCCGCGGAGCCCGGGGAGTTCGGGCAGACGTTCTACAGCACCGGCGAGGTCGCGGCGTTCTTCGGCAGGTCGGTGCAGTGGGTCTACTCGGCGATGCGCAGCGGGGTCTTCGTCCATCCCGACGGTTCGCCCATCAAACCTTTGAAGGCGGGCAAGCACGGCCGGTACCGGTTCACCCTGCCGATGCTGCGGGACATGGCCCGGGCCTGCTACCGCCGCGGGGTCATCGGCGAGAACGAACTGCTGGATCTGCTGTCGGTGCTGGAGTGCGCCGAGGGGGAGTAAATCTTTGCCCACCTCTGCCCGACAGCGCGGCTTCCTGGTGGGGTCGCGGCAGCCCCGACAGGCAGTTGTCGCTGAGAGGCGGGCAATAGTTTTAGGTACTTCTCCGCGGCGCGCGCCCGGCTGAGACGCCGGCAAAACGGCCGTACTCTCGCAGTGGCCACCCCACGAAAGGCCACCATGACCGATCACCCGCACGCCGCAGACTGCTGTGCACCGCACCCGGCCAACGCGGCGCGGGTCTCCCTCGCCGGCGTCGACCCCGCCGACCGCACCGCGCACCGGCCTCGCCGCGGAAACGCGACCAAGGCCGAACTCCTGGTGACCGGCTCCCTGGTCACCATGGACGCGGCCAACCCTCGCGCCGAGGCCATGGCCGTCGCCGGCGGACGGATTCTGGCCGTCGGGTCCCGCGCGGACCTGGAGAGCTTCGTCGGCCCCACCACCAAGCTTCTCGCCCACCCGAACGGCGCGATCCTGCCGGGCCTCGTCGAACCACACCTGCACCTGGTGTCCTCGGCCCTGGTGTTCGACGGCGTGGACTGCTCGCCCTACACCAACAGAACCCTCGACGCGGTGCTGGCCTCGCTCAAGGCGGCGGTGGCCAAGGCGCCTGCCGGTCAGACCGTGGTGGGCCAACTGTTCGACCCCAGCCTGCTGCCCGGCCAGCCCGACCTGACCGCGGCACTGCTCGACCAGCTCTCCACCGAGGTCCCGATCGTGGTGATGAACGCCTCGCAGCACTTCTTCTACGTCAACTCCGCCGCCTACGCCGGGGTCGGGATCACCGCGGCCACCCCCAATCCTCCCGGCGGGGATTACGGCGCCCGAGACGGCAGGCTCACCGGCATCGTCGCCGAGGCCGCGGCGATGATCCCGTTCATGAAGCTGCTGCCGAGCCTGACACCGGAGGTGATCGCCCAGGCCATCACCGATATCGCGGCGATGGCGGCCAAGCAGGGCGTGACCTACGTCCACGAGGCGGCCACCGGCGCGATCGCCGGCGTGCAGGAGGTCGACCTGCTGCACCGGATCTTCGCCCAGCCCGGCTTCCCGGTCCGCGGGTCGATGTCGTTGTGGGGCGAGAAGCTCGGCGACTTCACCAAGGCCGGAATCACCCCCGGCTCCGGGGACGACCGGCTGCGTTCGCAGACCGTCAAATGGGTCTCCGACGGCTCCAATCAGGGCTACACCGGCTACCTGCGGGAGAACTATCTGGGCCGCGACACCCGCGGGGTGGCCAACTTCACCCCCGAGCAACTGACCGCGAACTTCGCCGCCACCGTCGCAGCGGGCTGGCCGATCATGTGCCATGCCAACGGAGACGCCGCCATGGACATGGTGATGGCGTCCTTCGCGGCCGCGGCCAGGCTGCCGTCGTGGGACCCGGCCAAGCGGCACCGCACCGAGCACTCCTCCCTGCTGCACGACGAACACATCGCCGCCATGGCCGGCCTGGGAATCACCCCGAGTTTCCTGATGAACCATGTGCGGCTGTGGGGCAGGGCGATGCGCGACGACATCCTCGGCCCGGCGCGCGCCGACCTGCTCGACCGCTACGCGTCTGCGGTCGAAGCCGGCCTGCGGGCCAGCTTCCACTGCGACTACTCCGTCTCGCCGATCGGGCCGCTGAACTACATCGCCACCGCCGCGGCCCGCACCATGGCCGACGGGGGAGAGGTGCTCAACCCCGCAGAACGGGTGACCGTCGCCCAGGCGTTGCGGGGCAGCACCATCGACGCAGCCTGGATGTGCCACGCCGACTCCCTGGTGGGCTCGCTGGAGGCGGGCAAGGCCGCGGACTTCGTCTTACTCGGCGGCGACCCGCTGGCCCATGAGGCCGATCCGGACGCCGTCCGCGAGATCCCCGTGGTGGCAACCTATTCCGAAGGAGGCGAGGTCCACTCGGGGTAGTGGCCGACGGTATCGCTGCTCGGCCGGTCCTCGATGCCCGGCGGGTGGGTCAGCGCCCCGCCCGGGCCGTCCCGGTGCTGCGGGCCGCACCGACCTCGGCCTTCCCGCCGCCCCGCGCCGCCTTGGGCGTCCTGACGGCCGGTGTCTTGACGGCCGGTGTCTTGACGGCCGGTGTCT
>NZ_JBBATF010000016.1:10536-29598 GCF_040398885.1 Mycobacterium sp.
TTGGGCGTCCTGACGGCCGGTGTCTTGACGGCCGGTGTCTTGACGGCCGGTGTCTCGACCGACTCATTCGCCTCGGCCGCGGCGGGAGCAGGTGTCGCCGAGGTGGCCGCCGGCACCGACCGCTGGGACCGCGCGCCGCGGCCGGCCGTACGCGGGGCGCGCGGGGCCGGCGAGGCATCTTCAGCGGCCGGCGTCGGATCCTCGGCGGCCGGCGCCCCAGTGGCCGGGCCCGCCGCCGCCGTCCTCGCCGTCGCCGCACTCCCGGGCGCCGCCGCCCCGGCCAGGGTGGTCGCCGCCACGGGCAGCACCGGGAACGAGATCGGGGGCAGCGGCGGGAAGAAGCTCAGCACCCACTGGGTCTCGCCCCGAACCAGGTTGGTGGCCCCGGTCGTGAACCCGTTGACCAGCGTCGGACCGATCAGGTCGAACTGACCGTCAAGCAGGTATGCGGCGCTGTAGGCCAGTGCTTGGCCGATCGGCTCCCAGCCGCTGTAGAGGATGTTGGCCTGCGGGCCGATCAGGCCGATCGGCCACGGCAACCAGCCGACCGCCCAGGCCGAGAGGTTCACCCCGTACTGCACCCACGGCTGAATCGCGTTGTAGCCGTTGATGATCCGGTCGCCGGGCGAGGTGCCCCCCGGGGTCACGAACGGATCGGGCGGTGTCGGCAGGGCGGCCGCGGGCTGCGGCAGCGCGGCCATGACGGCGCTGAGCTGGACCGCCGGGACGGCCACCGTCGGCATGGCGCGGGCCGGCGCGGGCGGGGTGACAGCGGCCCCCGCGACGACCAGGCCGGCGGCGATCCCCGCCGTGGTGGAGCGAACAGACGGCATAGCCTGAATCTAGGTCCTGGAACTCCCGGTGTCACATTGCGACGCGCCTGCGAGTACCGAAGCGTTACGGTGACGGCAATGAACACCGGCGAGCAGATCATCGAATCGCTCTACAGCGAACAACTCCAGGTCGACGAGAAGTGGTCGGTCCGCACCGACCGGGGATTCACCTGGTGGGCCGACCAGAACGCCCAGACCATCGAGATCCTCGCCGAGGAGACCGGCCCGGACGGCCAGACCGGGTACCTGATCGGCGTGCGCACCGACCTGGTGAGCGACTTCGACCTGACCGAGACCGCGCTGGCCGAGCTCAACGCGGGCCCGATGCGGATGGCCGCGATGTCGGCGCCGGTGTATGACGCCGAGACCCGGACGGTGAGCCTGTGCTCGGTGGGCCGGGTCCACGACCAGACCTCCGAATGGATGGGCGTGCTGCTCGGCGCGGCTGCGGTGTCGCAACTGGGCGAGGCCGGACTACTCGGCCGGGCGCTGGCCGAGGCGGTCGGCGCCCAGCCCGCCGTCACCGGCCACCCGGAGAACGGCGTTCGACCCGAGCCGGACGACATCATGTCCGCCGTGCAGGTCCTCGTCCGCGCGGGGGAGGATCCCTGCCAGTGGCCCGAGGCGGCCTTCACCGACGCCGTCAGAGATTTCATGATGCAACCGCCGGCGGTCCTGGCCTCCAGCGGCGGACAGGCACTGACCGTGGAATTCCCCTACGGGCAGGGTTCATCGCTGTGCCAGATCGCCGGAGGAGAGCAGGCCCACCCGCTCTACGGCAACGGCCTGCTGGTGCTGCAGCGCTTCCCGTTCGCCGTCGAGTCGGAGGCCAAGGGCGCCGAGTTGGCGTTGGCCCTCAACGCCGCCGAGATGACCCAGGACGCGACCGGCTTCGGGTTCGGCAGCTACGTCTATGACGGCGGGATGATCTGCTTCGCCGGCTTCGTCTCCAACGCGCTGCACCGCCAGGTGATCCTGCCCAACCTCTACTTCGCCTGCGCCGCCCGCGCACACGCGATGTCGGTGTGGCTGCTCGACGAACCCTGGGACGCCGACTCGTTCACCATCGAGCACAGTGCGGCCGGCCGAAAGATGATGTCCGAGAACGACGACAAACAGGATCCGCCTGGTGACTGACAACCCCTACGCCACCGCGGCGGAGCTCCGACTGATGCAGGGGTTCCCGCCGCCGCCGGACAAGCGGGTGGACCGCACCAACGGCTTCATGGCGGCGCCCTACAACCGCTGGGCGTATCTGCACATGCGGACGTTGTTCCCGTCGGCGCCGGTCCGCACCGCCGACACCGTCACGCCGCTGAACGTCGAAATCGACCCCGGCATCGGTCGACTCGGGATCGGCCGGGCCGACGGCACCGTCGCCGGCTTCCCGGATTTCCTGCGCGAGACCTACACCGACTCCTTCCTGGTCGCCACCGCCGACCGGCTCGTCTATGAGCACTACGACAACGGCATGCACGCCGCCCAGCCCCACCAGATGATGTCGGTCACGAAGTCCTTCACCGGGCTGTTCGCACTCATGGCCGCCCACGAGGGACTGCTCGACGAGGCCCGGCAGGTCACCGAGGTCATCCCCGAACTGGCCGGCGCGTCCGGCTTCGCCGGGGCGACCGTCGGCCAGGTGATGGACATGGTCAACTCGATCGACTTCAGCGAGGATTACGCCGACCCCGGTTCGGGTATCGCCCGATACGGCCTGGCGCTTGGCCTGCTGGAGATCCCGGGGGCGACCGCGCCCAACAGCATCTACGAGTTCCTCGCCACCCTGCAGAAGGACCCCGCCCACGACCACGGCGAGATCTTCCACTACCAAACCCCCAAGACCGACGTCGTCAACTGGGTCACCAACCGGTGCACCGGAAAGTCCTTCCAGGACCAGATGTCTGAGGTGCTCTGGACCAGACTGGGCACCGAGGCCGAAACCTATGTCCTACTTGACCGTTGCGGGACCCTGGTCGCCGGCGGCGGCCTGAACGCAGCCCCACGCGACCTGGTCCGGTTCGCCCAGATGCTGCTCAACGGCGGCGTCGCCGGGGGCCGGCAGATCATCGCACCGACGATCATCGACATCCTGGAAACCGGCGGCAGCAGAGCGGCGTTCGCGGCCGGACCAGAGGCCACCGGTGCGATGGCCGGCGGCGACTGGAGTTACCGCGCCCAGTGGTGGATCCGGCACACCCCGGATCGGGAGGCCTTCTCCGCCATCGGCATCCACGGGCAGTGGGTCTACGTCGACCGCCGCCGCGGCGTCGCGATCGTCAAGCAGTCCTCGCAACCGATGTCCTCCGACCCCGGCGCCGATCAGTTCATCCTCAACGCCTTTGACGCGGTGATCGACCACCTGGCGGTCTGACCCGGGCCCCCAACCCGTCGGCGACCAACCGGAACGACCAGATGAACTGACCGATAATCATCCGCCAAGTCGGTGTCTGGCAGCGGTTCAACGGTTAACCTGACCCCCAGTTCCCGCCGAACTCACCCAGAGGACGCCCCATGACCGCTCCCGCGTTGCCCGCCCGTCGACCCAGAGTTGTCATCATCGGCTCCGGTTTCGGCGGATTGACCGCCGCGAAATCCCTCAAGCGAACCGATGTCGACGTCACCCTGGTCTCCAAGAGCACCAGCCACCTGTTCCAGCCGCTGCTCTACCAGTTGGCCACCGGCATCCTCTCGGTCGGCGACATCGCGCCGACGACCCGGCTGATCCTGAAGAACGTCAAGAACTGCCAGGTCCTGCTCGGCGACGTCGAGGACGTCGACCTGGCCAACCGGACCGTCACGTCCCGGCTGGGCGTCATGGAGACGGTGCTGCCCTACGACTACCTGGTGGTCTCGGCCGGGGCCCAGCAGAACTACTTCGGCAACGACGAATTCGCCACGTTCGCGCCCGGCATGAAGACCGTCGACGACGCCCTGGAACTGCGCGGCCGCATCCTCGGTGCGTTCGAGGCGGCCGAGGTCACCACCGACCCGGCCGAGCGCACCCGCCGGCTGACGTTCGTGGTGGTCGGCGGCGGTCCCACCGGGGTCGAGTTGGCCGGCCAGATCGTCGAACTGGCCCAGCGCACCCTGCCCGGTGCGTTTCGCACCATCGACCCGGCCGAATGCCGGGTGTTGCTGTTCGACGGCTCGCCTTACATTCTCTCGCCGATGGGGGAGAAGCTGGGCCGCATGGCCCAGCGGCGGCTGGAGAAGATGGGCGTCGAGGTGTGGGGCAACTCGGTGGTCACCGATGTCGACTACATGGGAGTGGTCGTAAAGGACAAGGAGACCGGCGAGGAGCGCCGGGTGGAGTGCGCCTGCAAGGTCTGGGCGGCCGGCGTTCAGGCCAGCCCGCTGGGTGAGAAGATCGCCGCCCAGTGCGAGGGCACCGAGGTGGACCACTCCGGTCGGGTGGTCGTCGAACCGGACCTGACGGTTCGGGGCCACCCGAACGTCTTCGTCATCGGGGACATGTCTGCGGTGCCCAAGATGCCGGGTGTGGCGCAGGGCGCCATCCAGGGCGCCCAGTACGCCACCAAGTCCATCAAGCGCGACATCAAGGGCATGCAGGCCCCGGCGCCCTTCAGCTACTTCGACAAGGGCAGCATGGCGACGATCTCCCGGCACCATGCGGTGGCCCAGGTCGGCCCGCTGGAGTTCGGCGGTTACATCGCCTGGCTGGCCTGGCTGTTCCTGCACCTGTTCTATCTCGTCGGCTTCAAGAACCGGATCAGCACCCTGTTCAGCTGGATACTGACGTTCACCCAGAACAGCCGCGGCCAGCTGACCACCACCAGCCAATGGGTGTACGCCCGGCTGGCGATGAACATCGTGGAGAAGCAGTTGCGCGCCCCGGTGGGAAGCTCCGAGCAGCTCGCCGAGGAACTCGAACACGCGGAGTCGGCGGAGTCCCTGGTCGCGGCTCCCGCGGCGCACCCGAGCGGTTAGCCGCCACGGTTCGGCGCGCGGCGCTCAGTTCCCGCTGATCGGGTCTCCGATGATCACCGACGGACCGACGACCTCGCGGAATCCGTGCCGCAGGCTCTCCAGCAGGCCCGCCCGGTCGGTGACGGCGGCGTCGTCGGAGCTGACGCCGACGCTGGCGACGCCGGCGTAGGTGAGCATGGTGACGTTGATGGCCGCGCCGATCGGCCCGACCAGCGGATACATCCGCTCCACCTTGGCTCCCGACAGCCACACCTGAACCGGGACCCCCGGCACGTTGGAAGCGGTCAGGTCGGAGGTCTGCGCCGCCGCCGACACCAGCTCCGGGGGCAGGAAGCGGCTGAGCTCGGCGAGGTAGTCGGCGAGCCTCAGCGCGGGCTCGGCGCGCCAGGCGCGCACGGTGCTGGCCGCGCTCTCCAGCACGTCGTCGATGCGGTTGCTCACCATGATCTCGAAGCGCGCGATGGTGACCGCGTTGGTCTCATCGGCGGAGGTCCGCAGCGAGATCGGCATGTTCATCCGCAGCCCGTGGACCGGGTGGCCCATCTTCACGTGATAGTCGTCCATGCTGACGCTGATGGCGGCCAGGAACAGGTCGTTGACCGTCCGGCCCCGCTCCCTGGCGGCGGCCTTGAACTTCTCGAAGTCCATGTCGATGGTGTCGAAGTGGTAATTGATGCTGCGGCCCTTGAGGATCGGCGACATCGGCTCGCTCGCCAGCTTGGTGAACCGGACCACCGACCCGAGGTTTTCCCGGATCTTGCCGAACAACGTTCGGGGATGCCGCAGCGCGGTGGCCGCCAGCGGGCCGAACCCCTTGATGGCGTCCTCGACGGTCCTGGCGACCCAGCCGGCGTTGTTGCGGAGCACCGCCTGCATGAAGCCCCTGGTGTCGAGCAATGCCGGATCCGGCGCCTCGGGCATCGGCCCCAGGTCGTTGCCCTCGGGAGTGAAGTCCAGCAGCGCCAGGCCGAGTTGCACCGCTCCCTGGCCGTCGGCGATCGCGTGATGCAGCTTCTGCACCAGGACCGACTTGCCGCCGGGCAGGCCCTCCAGCAGGGTCACCTGCCACAACGGTCTGTCCTTGTCGAAATCGGCCATGCTCTGCCGGCGTGCCTCCTCGAGCACGTCCTGCCACGTCGAGTCCTCGGGCATCACGAAGCGGCGCATATGGAAGGACAGGTCGAAGTTGGGGTCCACCACAACCCGCGGGGACTCCAGGCCGGTCAGGCCCTCCACCACCTTGGAGCGCAGCACCGGAGCCAGCCGGCTGGCGCGCTCGTAGCGGTCGGTCAGCTTGTCCCAGTCCGGGCTGCCGTCGAGCACCAGGACACCCAGGATGGTGGACCGCATCACCGGGTCCTCGGTGGCCATCCGCCAGGTGGCGAAGTCCCAGCCGCTGAGTCGGCGGGCCTCGGTGACGGTCTCTTCGCCGCGCAGGGTCTTGGCCTTGGCTCTGGCGGCGGGTTTGGTGACCGCTTTGGCCGACGCCTTCTTGGCGGGAGTCTTCTTGGCCGCAGGCGCCGTTCTGGCGGAGGTCTTCTTCGGCGCGGCCTTGCGCGCCGGAGCCTTCTTCGCCGCCGGCTTGTCCTGCGGGCTTTCGGCCACTTGCCACCTCCTGCTGTGCTGACGCTCGCCCACACCATTGGGCGCCCACGGGCATCCTGCCATCTGGGCGCTGCCTTGGAGGGCGAGATTCCGGACTCGTTGGCCCCGTTCATGACTCGGCGTCAGCCAGACTGGGAAGCGCAGGGTCGGTTACCGTCGGAGCTTTGCATCACCGAAAGCTTTCCGGCACCGAGGAGTTGGTCGTTGAAGGAGCCGAAGGGTCTGATTGTCGGCGGGATCGCCGCCGGCGTGGCCGGGGTGATGGCCGATCTGCTCAGCCCGATTTACGCAACGTCGTTCCACCGCGGCTTCGGTTTGAGCAACACCCAGGCCGGGTTGCTGGTGACCGCCGCGCTGGGAACCATGGCCGTCGTCGAGTTCGGGTTGGCGCACTCCATCGCCCACCGCAGTCTGCGATCGGTGGCCACCTGGGGCATCGTCGTCTCCGCGGCGGCACTCCTCTACATCAGCCAGGTCAGCGACGACGGCTTCTGGTCGCTGTTCGCCGGCATGGTCGGGCTGGGCCTCGGGTGTGGTCTGTCATTCGTGGCCGGCAACGCTGCGCTGTCCCACGCCCACAACAGCGAGCGCGCGTTCGGCCTGCTGACCATCTGGTACATGGTGTTCGTCTTCATCATGATGAGCACCAATCCCGTTCTGCGGCAGATGTATCCGATCGTCCTGCCGTACGCGGCGATGGTGGC
Source organism: Mycobacterium sp. (assembly GCF_040398885.1). Classification (GTDB taxonomy): domain Bacteria; phylum Actinomycetota; class Actinomycetes; order Mycobacteriales; family Mycobacteriaceae; genus Mycobacterium. The sequence goes on from NZ_JBBATF010000016.1 coordinate 17,627, forward strand.
CGTGCAGCTGCTGTGCCTGGCGCTGATCTGGTGGAAGCTGCCCGACACCCGGGCCATCGCCGCCACGCGGGACGGGGCGGCCGAAGCCGGGGCTCGGGGAGTCGGCGAGCTGAAGCTGTTCAGCGCGCTTCCGCTGCGGCTGGGCCTGGCCGTCGCGCTGTCGCAGTTGGCGCTGGCGGGTCTGTGGACCTTCGCCGAGGAACTCGGGGTCGGGTCGGGCCTGTCCGCCCAGACCACCGCCGGCTTTCTCGGGCTCTCCCAGCTGACCGGTCTGCTGGGCACGATGGCTCCGTGGCTGCTGGGCCGGCGGGTCGGGCGCGCTACGCTGGGCGCCGCCGGCCTGCTGCTGTGCGCGATCGGCGTCATGCTGGTGGCGCTGGTCCGCGAACCGGCCGCCTACATCGTCGGGAACCTCGCGGTGAATCTGGGTTACTGGGTGATCCTCCCGTTGGGGCTGTCGGTTGCGGCGGACCTGGACCGGAACTCCGGACGGCTGGTGGCCTTCATCCTCGGGCTGTCCTCGGTGGGTCTGGCGCTCGGGCCGACGCTGGCCGGGCCGCTGCTGGGCGGGCAGGACACCACGCTGGGCGGCTGGGTGTTCGGGATCATCGGCCTGATCGCGGTCCCGTTCATCATCGCCCCCGCCCGGGCCGCCGACCGCGCCGCGCGGGCGGAGCAGGACGAGACCGATCGCGCCGGAGCCTCCGGGTAGCTCGCGCGGCCCGGTTGCCCGCGTTCTGTCGGAGGGCCCCGCTAGCGTTGTCCCGCATCGGATCCGGGGGAGGTTTGTGATGAAGTTCCGTCTCGTCGTGGGTATCGTCGCCGTCGCGGCCGCAGTGGCCACTGCGCCGTGCGCGCCGGCCGACCCGGTCTGCGTCGGCGTGCTGAACCAGGGCGGTTGCCGGCCGGCGCCGTGGAACGGGCAGCTGATGGAGACCTGGAACACCCCGGGGTACTACGGCGGCTGGACCACCGGGCCGGTGATGTGCGATCCGTCCACCCGGCAGTGCCGCGGGTGGGCGCAGCCCTGATCCCCGATGTGGGTCCGCACCCGAATCCGGGCTCCCCGGCGCGGTTGCTGGATGACCCCGCTGACCCGCGGCCGTTCGCCGGGGGCGGTGGTGGTGCACAACTCGACCCGGGTCAGCACCTCGCGCAGCACGATCCGCATCTCGGTCAGCGCCAGATTGGCGCCCAGGCAGCGGCGGTTGCCGCCGCCGAACGGCAGCCAGGTGGTGGGCGACAGGCTGGCGCCCAGCATCCGCTCGGGGCGGAACCGCCCGGCGTCGGGGTAGAGCCTTTCCTCGGCGTGCACCAACCCGATCGCCGGGATCACCGTGGCGCCGGCGGGCAACCGGTAGCCGGCGATCTCCACCGGCGCCTTGAGCACCCGGCCCACGTCGAACACCACCGGCCGGATCCGCAGCGTCTCCTTGGCGAGCGCGTCGAGGTAGTCGTCGTCGCCGGACTTCGCGGCGGCCACCGCACTGGCCAGCACGTCGGGATGCCTGGTGAGCCGTTCCAGGGCCCAGGACAGCGCGGTCGCGGTGGTGTCGTGGCCGGCCAGCAGCAGGGTCATCAACTGATCACGCAGTTCGGCGTCGGTCATCTGCCGGCCGCCGGCGTCCGCCGCACGAATGAGCATTGCCAGCGCGTCGGTGCGCTGGGCGAGGCCGGGGTCGGCGCGCCGCTCGGCGATCTCGGCGTGCAGTAGCGCGTCGGCTTCGGCGAGGCGCCGGCGCAGCCCGCGCCAGGGCCGCCGGCGCTGCAGTTGCGGGCGGGCGATCGCCAGGGTTTCGAACGTCCCCAGTGACAGCAGCCGCGGCATCAGGGCGCGCAGCGACGCCAGTCGGGCCGGGTCGCTGGCGCCGATGGTGGCGCGCAGGATCACCTCAAGGGTGATCTGCGACATCTTCGGGGACACCGGGAATTCGGTGCCGACCGGCCAGCCGGCGATGTTGGCCGCGGCGATCTCGGCGATCAGATCGGCCTGGCGGGCGACCGCGTCGCGGTGGAACGGGGCCAGCATCAGCCGGCGGCGGTCGCGGTGCAGATCACCGTCGAGCAGCAGCACCGAACTGGGCCCGAGCACCCCGCCGAGCACGGCGTTGGCCTCGCCGGCGTGGTAGGTCCGCGGGTCGCCGGCGAAGACGGTCTTGATGTCCTCGGGGTCGGCCAGATAGACCCCGGGCCCGTACCCGGCGAGCCGGACGGTGAACACGTCGCCGTAGCGGCGCCGGCAGGCGAATGCGAACGCCGACCACCAGCGCAACAGCAGCGCGGTCTGGACGGCTGCCGGCAGTGGTGGCCCCGGCGGCAATTCGCCCATGGCCCAACACTACGGACACCGCCGTCGGGTGTCGACGGGTCCGGCCGGCTGCGCCGCCGGTCAGTCCTGGATGGACAGCGCCTGGGTGGGGCAGTTCTCGCAGGCCTGCTCGAGGTCGATGCGGCGGTCCGCCGGGATGTCGTCGATCAGGATGTGCAGCGCCCCGTCCGGGCCGATCTCGAAGATGTCCGGTGCGGTCGCCTCGCACAACCCGATCGAGGAGCACTTGCTGCGGTCGACGACGACTCTCATCGTCTCGCCCCGGTGTCTTCGGGGGTGAACTGTGCGGTCATGTGCATCACGGTATGGAAGAAGTTGCCGTTGCCCAACTCCGGCTCGCCGACCACGTGGATGTCGGGCAGCCGGGTCAGCAGTTCGCGGAAGGTGGCGGCGATCTGCCGGCGGGCCAGCTGCGCTCCCAGGCAGTGGTGGATGCCGCCGCCGCCGAAGGCCACGTGCCTGTTGGGCGAGCGGGACAGGATGAGCTGCTCGGGGTGGTCGAACACCTCGGTGTCCATGTTGGCCGAGGAGTAGAACATGATCACCTTGTCGCCCTCGGTGATCTGCCGGCCGCCCAGTTCGGTGTCGTGTGCGGCGGTGCGACGGAAGGTCATGATCGGGGTGGCCCACCGGATGATCTCCTCGACCGCGGGGTGCAACCGGCGGTCGAGGTCCTCCATCAGCCAGGCCCGCTGATCGGGGAAGTCGGTGAGCGCCTTGAGTCCGTGGCTGATGGACTGCCGGGTGGTGTCGTTGCCGGCGATGATCAGCAGCGTGAAGAACGACGAGATGTCGTCGTCGGTCAGGCGTTCGCCGTCGACCTCGGCCTGCACCAGTGCGGTCATCAGGTCGTCCTCCGGCTTGCCGCGGCGGGCGGCGATCAATTCGTGGGCGACCGCGTGGACGGTGGTGACGGTCTGGAACAACCGGGCCAGGGGTTCGGCGCCCTGCAGCAGGCGGGGGTCGCGCCAGCCGTCGGCGAACTGCGATTCGTAGGCGACGGTCCGGCGGTGTTCCCCGGGGATGCCGAGCATGTCGCAGATGTTGTGCATCGGGACCAGTGCGGCCACCTCGGCGACGAAGTCGATCTCGCCCCGGCCGGCGATGTCGTCGACGATGTGTCGGGCGTTGGCCACGATGTGGTCGTCGATGCGGGCCAGTTGCCTGGGGGTGAAGGCCGAGGCCAGCAGGCGGCGGATCTTGGTGTGCCGCGGCGGATCCATCGCGATGAAACCCTGGGCGGCGTCGAGCACCTCCTCGGGCATCGACTCGAAAGTGATGCCCTTGCCGGACAGGAAGTCGCCGGGCCGGCGGGTCACCTCGACCAGGTCGGCATGCCGCACCACGGCCCAGAAGCCCTCGTCGTTGGGGTCCTCGAACATGCCGTTCTGCACCGGGCGGTGCCAGGAGACCGGCCGGTGGGCCCGCAGTTCGGCGAAGACCTTCTCGCGGTCCTTTGCGGTGCCGGACCAAAACGCCTTCGACGAGATGTCGGCCGGGTCGTAGGCCCGTTCGGCCCGAGTGAGCGCTGCGGTCATGGTGCCTCCTGGTCAGGTACCTCGAGCATCCGACAGAAATACAAAAATGTCAATCAGAAACGACACTGAGGCAATTTATGTCGGCCCAGTTAGACTCGGCCCCATGGCTGTCGTGGACCTGCGCGCCGAGACCCGCGCCTACGGCCGGGCGCGGTTGCGCGAACTCGCCCTCGACGCCGCGCGCGACACGGTGCTCGATCGTGGTTGGGCGGCGGTCCGGATGGGCGCCATCGCGAAGACGATCGGAATCAGCCGGCAGAGCCTGCACGCCGAGTTCGGGACCAGGGACGACCTGGGCAACGCGCTTGTCATGCGGGAGACGGAGGAGTTCTTCGACGGCCTGCAGACCCGGTTGGCCGCCCACGACGGCGACTTGTCCGGCGGTGTGTCGGAGGCCGGCGAGTACATGATCTCCGTCGCCCGCGGCAACCCGCTGCTGGAGACGATCCTGACCCGGACCTCCGCCGCCGGCGAGGACATGTCCCTGTTGTCGGTGCTGACCGTCCGCGGCGAGCCGCTCATCGGGGTCGCCGTCGGCGTCCTGGGCGGGTGGGTCGGCGAACAGTGGCCCGAGGCCGATCCGGGCGATATCCGGGTGATGGTGGAAAGCGTTGTGCGGCTGTGCCTCAGCCACATTCTGACGCCGACCAAGACTGCGTCGGATGCCGCAGCGGACCTCGCGCTGGTGGCCTGCCGCTGCCTGCGGCAGCCGTGAATGGCTCACCAGCGATCCCGGTCCGCAGAGCCCTTTGCCGGTGGGCGGTTCGGCCACCGGCCGATCGTCACCCCCTCTCGCGGGAGCGTCGGCGAATCCGGTGCTTGACGTAGCGGGCAGCGGCTAACCTTCCCCTATGCGAACTCCCCAGCGAACGAAGACGTCGTGGCTCCAGCGGGGCCTGGTGGCCGGTTTCAGCGGTACCGCGGCCATGGCCGCCTGGTACCACACCGAACGCACGCTGCGGCGTGGCCGCTACACCGGGGTGACAGCCCTCGCCGACGGCAGCCCGGTGGAGGGTTTGTGGTCGCACGAGGGCCTGGACTACGACGACAGCGTGGTGCCCGGGCGGATCGTGGCCAGCCTGCTGCACCTGCCCAGGCCCACCGACCAGGAGGCCGGCGCGATCACCCTGGCGCTGCGGTGGAGCTACGGGTCGGTGTTCGGGATCGCTCATGTGCTGTTGCGCAACAGGATCCGCGAGCCCTTCGCCACCATGGTCTTCGGCTCGACGCTGATGACGGTCACGTCGGTGGCCTTCCCACTGCTGGGCGGAACTCCGCCGCCCTGGAAGTGGCCGCTGGACGTGCAGGTGAGCGCGGGGGGCAGCCACGCCGCCTACATCCTCACCGCCGCAGTGCTCGACAACGTGCTTCGCTGACTTTGCGCGGACGCCGCCTGAGCGCGTTGTTCGTGCTCTGCCTGGCGGTGTTCATGGTGGCCGTCGACGGCACGGTGGTCAGTGTTGCGGTTCCGTCGATCAGCGAGCAGTTGCACCCCACCTACAACCAGGTGCTGTGGATCGGCGACATCTACTCGTTCGTGCTGGCGGGCCTGCTCATCACCATGGGCAACATCGGCGACCGGATCGGCCGCAAGCGCCTGCTGCTGATCTCCAGCGTCGCCTTCGGTGCGGCCTCCGCCGCCGCGGCGTTGGCTCCCACCGCTGGGCTGCTCATCGTCATGCGTGCCGTGCAGGGGGTGGCGGGGGCCGGTCTGATGCCGTCCACGCTGGCCCTGTTGCGCACCGTGTTCACCGACGACCGCATGCGGATGCGGGCGGTGGGCATCTGGAGTGCGGCCGGCGCCGCCGGCGCGGCGATGGGCCCGACCCTGGCCGGTGTGCTGCTCGAGCATTTCTATTGGGGCTCAGTGCTTTTGGTGAACCTTCCGGTGGTCGCGGTGATCGTGGCGGTGGGCGCCTGGGTGTTGCCCGAGGCCCGCAGCGGGATCCGGCACCCGGTGGATCCGCTGTCGGTCTGCTACTCCACCGCCGGCATCCTGGGCGTGGTCTACGGCATCACCGAACTGGCACACTCCGGGCCGGACTTCAGGCCGGCGTATGTGGCGCTGGTGATCGGGGCCGCGCTGCTGTGGGTGTTCCTGCGCCGGCAGGGCCGGCTTGCCGTTCCGCTGCTGGATCTGTCGCTGTTCGGCCAGGCCCGGTTCAGCGCGGCGATCGCGGCGCAGTTGGTCGTCGTGTTCGCCAACATCGGCGCGTTGTTCTTCCTGCCGATCTTCCTGCGCCAGGTCGGCGACTTCTCGCCCCTGCAGTCCGGGCTGGCGACCCTGCCGGAGTCCGTGGTCAGCCTGCTGACCGCCTCCTACACCGCCCGCCTGATCGGGCGCTGGGGGCACCGCCGCATCCTGCTGGCCGGTCTGTGCGTGGGTGCGGCGGGACTGGTGGCGCTCGGCCTGGCCATACCGGTGTCCTACCCCGCCATGGTGATTCCGCTCATGCTGCTGGGTTTCTCCTTCGGGTCGGTGGTGACCGTCGCCTCGGACCTGGTGCTGACCAGCGCCAGTGAAGACCGGGTCGGGGCGGCGACCGGAATCTCCGAGACGTCCTTCGAACTGGGCACCGCACTGGGTATCGCCATCACCGGCAGCGTGGTGTCGGTGATCTACCTGGTTGTCAGCGGCGCGGTCGCCGACTTCGGCGAGGCGGTCGACCCCCGTGCGTTCACCCTCAGCCTTGGCGCCCAGTGCGTGGTCGTAGGGGTGTTGCTGGGTGTGACGACGGCCGTGATCGCCCGGGCGCTGCGCAGCCCCCGGTGAGCCTGTTCGCGATTCCGCCGGCGGCGGGTGCGATGGCCCGGCGTGGTCCGGGGTGGGCGGACTGGCTGCGGGCCGTGCCCGCGATCGCCGAGCGGGCCGCCGGGCGGTGGCGGTTGCGGCCGGACGGGCCTGGGGTGTGCGGGCACTGCTCGGTGGTGCTGCCGGTGCGCACCGCCGACGGCGCCGCGGCGATGCTCAAGATCGGTTTCCCCGACGAGGAATCAGAGCACGAGCACCTGGCACTGCGGCGCTGGGCCGGCCACGGCGCGGTGCGCCTGCTCGGCGCCGACCCGCACCTGCGGGTCCTGCTGCTCGACCGGCTGGGACGGGCCGATCTTTCCGGTGTGCCCGAGGAGCAGGCCTGCGAGGTGGTCGCAGGCCTGTACCGGCAGTTGCACGTCCCGGCGCTGCCGTCGTTGCGGAGCCTGTCGTCCTTCGTCGGCCGCTGGACCGCCGATCTGGCCGATCTTGCTCGCGGCGAGGCCATTCCGCGTCGGCTGGTCGAGCAGGCGGCCGCCTTGGGCGGAGAACTGGCGGCCGACGGTGCCGTCCCCGACCGGGTCGTGCACACCGACCTGCACTACGGAAATGTCCTCGCCGCCGGCGGGCTCGACCCGTGGTTGGCGATCGACCCGAAGCCGGTCAACGGCGACCCGCACTACGAACTCGCACCGATGCTGTGGAACCGATGGGACGAGATCGCCGGGGACGTGCGCGGCGGCGTGCGCCGGCGGCTGTGGATGCTGGCCGACGCAGCCGGACTCGATGAGGACCGGGCGCGGGCCTGGGTGGTGGTCCGGATGGTCCACAACGCGATGTGGGCCGTGCAGGACGGGCCGGTGGCCGACGCCGGGTGGCTGACCCGGTGCATCGCCGTGGCCAAGGCCGTGCAGGATTGAGGCGACAAAACGGCCCCCGGGAAACCGCTCAAACCCGGGGGCCGCCTTGCGGGGTTGCGAACTACTTCTTGGTGACGGTCTCGGAGAAGTTGCCCTTGCCGTCGTTCAGCCAGGTGATGGTGCCGTTCTCGAACAGGCTGATCCAGCCGCCACCGGCAACCTTCTCGCCGCCGCCGGTCGTGGTCTCGTCGGCCGTCGGCCAGCCCAGCGCACCCGCGGGACCACCCTGCTCGTCCATGTAGCGCTTCAGGATCTCGCCCTGGACCAGGTAGGAACCGGCGGGAGAGGAGAAGATGGTGCCGTAGGCGAACGGGGTCAAGGTGCCCTCCCCGACAGTCTCCGGCATGCCGGTCGGGGCGCCGAGAGCGGTGGCGCCACCGAGGCGCTCGTACGCGCCGGCGGTCGGGCCGTCCAGCGAGACGTTGCCGACGGCCGGAGCGCTGATGGTCGTGGGCGTGCCGCTCATGACGGAGGAAGCCGCGCTGGAGGCGGCGCTGGCGCCGCTGCTGACGGCGCCGGAGGCCGCGCTGGAGGCGGCGCTGGCGCCGCTGCTCACCGCGCTGGAGGCGGCGCTGGCGCCGCTGCTCACCGCGCTGGAGGCATCGGAGGCGACGCTGCCCGCCGCGCTGGCCGCAGACGAGCCGATGCTCGACGCGCTGGAAACGGCGTCCTTGGCAGCATCCTTGGTGGCCGAGCAACTGACGGCGAAGGCTGCAGCGATGGCGAGGCCGCCGGCGGCGGCCGCAGCGCGTGCCATTCCAGTGTTCATTCTTGGGGTTCTCCTTCAATAGGGTTAACTCTGACGACAGGCGTCGCAGGTCAAACTAGCAAATGAACCGTACGGTGGGACAACCGCAGGAACCAGCCCCAGCCGGTGAACTCTGGGGACCGAGACGATAACGATTGCGTTGTCACTGGTGGGAGTGGTCGAGATCGGATTCCGGATTCGCGGTTGGATCGCCTGAGAAGGGTTACGCTCTGCCAACGGTGCGGCGACGCCGCCGCCCGGCGAGGAGCGACGATGCCGGCACCAGCAGTCGACGAGAAGCAGGCCAGAGCCTCGAAGCGAAGCGGATCCCGGTCCGCCGAGGGGCGCGCTGAGGGCCCCGCGCTGCCGCCGGGCAAGACCGTGGTCGTGCACTCCGCCGACGGCACCCGGCTGCACACCGAGGTGTTCGGGCCGGCCAACGGCTATCCGATCGTGCTGGCCCACGGGATCACCTGCTCGCTGAGGGTCTGGCACGAGCAGATCAACGATCTGGCCCGCGACTTCCGGGTGATCGCCTACGACCACCGCGGACACGGCCGCAGCGGGGTCCCAGCGGCGTCGGCCTACAGCCTCGATCACCTGGCCGCCGACCTGGACGCCGTGCTGACCACGGTGTTGCGACCGGGGGAGCGGGCCGTGGTCGCCGGCCACTCGATGGGTGGCATCGCGATCAGCGCCTGGTCGGACCGGTTCCGCCACCGTGTGCAGGAGCGGGTCGACGCCGTCGCGCTGATCAACACCACCCACGGCAACCTGGTCGACAGGGTTCAACTGCTCCAGGTGCCGGCGGTGCTGCGTTCCACCCGCATCATGGCGGCCGGCGTGGTGATCCGATCCCTCGGCGGCGTCCCGCTTTTCCGCGGGGCTCAGTTCGGCAGTCGCCGCTTCATCCGGATGATCGCGCTCGGCGCGGAGGCCGACCCCGCCCTGTCGCGGCTGCTGCACGACGTCTTCGCGTCCACCGCCCCGGCCGGCCGGGGCGCCTGGGTCCGGGTCCTGGTCGAAGAACTCGGACCCAAGACATACATCGACCTGTCCGGCCTGACCGTGCCGGCGCTGGTGATCGGAAGCGCCGAGGACCGCCTGCTGCCGATCTGCCGATCCCGCAAGATCGCCGACGCCGTGCCGAACCTGATCGAGATGGTCGAGATGCCCGGCGGCCACTGCGCGATCCTCGAGCATCCGGGGGCGGTCAACGGCCAGCTGCGCGGCCTGCTGCGGGAAGTCACCGCGGCGCAGCGGATCAGCTCCTGAGCGCAGCGAGCGCGCCCGCCACCTCGTCGGCTGCGCGCCGCCCGGATCGGACGGCGCCATCCATGAATCCGGTCCACTCGTCGGCGGTCTCGGTGCCGGCCCAATGCAGCGGCCCCAGCGGCGTGCGCAGTAGCCTGCCGAATTCCGTCCACGACCCGGGCGGTACCGCGGCGGTTGGGCCGCCCGCCGCGAAAGTCTCTGCGCCCCAACGTTGGTCGAGATAGTCGATCGGGTCGGCGGCTTGCGCGCCGAACAGCGCCGTGAAGCTTCCGAGCACCTGTTCTCGGCGCTGATCCTCCGGCAGGGCGTCGAAACCGCGGGGGTCGGTGAAGCCCAGCAGAACACCCGGGCCGCTGTCCGGGCTGACATCGAAGGTGATGAACACCGGGCCTTCGTCGGACAGTGCCTGCCCGGACAGCCCCCGGGACCGCCAGAACGGCGTCGGGTAGGCGGCGTAGGCCTTGGTCAGCGCGCCCTGCGGCCAGCGCTGGGCCAGTTGCCGGTAACCGATGGGCGGCGCCGGGGCGATGTCGATGTCGAGGCGGTGCGCCGGCGGGATCGCGATGATGGCGCGGCGGGCCTCGACCACCCCGGCCGAGGACGTCACCGCCACGGCGTTGTCCGACCACTCGACGCGAGAGACATTGGCGTTCAGCCGGATTCGATCACCGAGTTCCTCGGCGATCCGCTCTGCCATCTGGTGGGTGCCGCCGGGGAAGTGGTCCTGCTGGGCGCCGCCGACCGTGTCGAGCATGCGGTCCAGTCCGCCGGAGGTCTTGACGTAGCGCACCGCGTGCAGCATCGAGACCTCGTCGGGTTCGGCTCCCCAGGTCACCCTGGACATGATCGCCATCAGGTCGCGTGAGCCGGCGGTGGCCTTGATCGAACGCAGCCAGCCGCCGAGGCTGAGGGCGTCCCATTCGGCGGCCTTGGGGGAGTCCCACGGCGCGGTGACGTCGATGCCACGGGCGATGCGTTCGAACCGCCACCGGATGCGCCCGATGTCGAGCAGGCCGACCAGGCCCAGTCTGGGGATGGTTCCGGTGTAGCGGTGCACCCGGCCCCGCCAGCGGATCAGGTTGGCCCCGGCGTGGTAGGTCGGTGTGGTGGCGCAGCCCAGGTCGGCGGCGAGTTTGAGGACGGCGTCCTGGGTGGGGCCGACGAATGAGGCGCCCCGGTCCACCGGCACGCCGGCCAGGGTTCCGGAGAAGGTGCGCCCGCCGACCCGGTCGCGGCCTTCGAGCACCACGACGTCATAGCCCCGGCCGGCGAGTTCCCGCGCCGCCGTCAGGCCGGCCAGCCCGGCTCCGACCACCACCACGTCATGCGCCATGGGCTCGATTCTTCCACCGCCCCAACCGGCACACGGGTCGCCCGCGGGCGGTAGCCTCACTGGGGTGAGCGCCGGTGACCACCACCACCATCCCGCCCGTGAACTCCCGCCCGGCATGGCCGAGCAACTCGAGCTGGCCTACTCCGGCATGGTGTCGTTCGGCCAGCGGCCGTTCCTGACCGAACCCGACCAACTCGACGCCTGGCAACCCGACGTCGCGATCGTCGGCGCCCCGTTCGACATCGCCACCACCAACCGGCCGGGCGCCCGGTTCGGGCCGCGCGCGATCCGGGCCACCGCCTACGAGCCCGGCACCTACCACATGGATCTGGGCCTGGAGATCTTCGACTGGCTGGAGGTCGTCGACTACGGCGACGCCCACTGCCCGCACGGTTCGGCCGAGCAGTCGCACGCCAACATCCGGGACCGCGTGCACGCCATCGCCTCGCGGGGCATCGTGCCGGTGATCCTCGGCGGCGACCACTCCATCACCTGGCCGGCCGCCACCGCCGTCGCCGACGTGCACGGCTACGGCAACGTCGGCATCGTGCACTTCGACGCCCACGCCGACACCGCCGACATCATCGACGGCAACCTGGCCAGCCACGGCACGCCGATGCGCCGGCTCATCGAGTCCGGTGCGGTTCCCGGGACGCATTTCGTCCAGGTCGGTCTGCGTGGTTACTGGCCTCCGCAGGACACCTTCGAGTGGATGCAAGAGCAGGGCATGACCTGGCACACCATGCAGGAGATCTGGGACCGCGGCTTCAAGGACGTGATGCGCCGGGCGGTGAACGAGGCGCTGGCCAAGGCCGAAAAGCTCTATGTCTCAGTGGATATCGACGTCCTCGACCCGGCCCACGCCCCCGGCACCGGCACCCCCGAACCGGGCGGTATCACCAGCGCCGACCTGCTGCGGATGGTCCGCCAACTCTGCCACGAACACGACGTCGTCGGGGTGGACGTGGTCGAGGTCGCCCCGGCTTACGACCACGCCGAACTGACCGTCAACGCCGCCCACCGGGTGGTGTTCGAGGCGCTGGCCGGAATGGCGGCCCGCCGCCGCGACGCCGCGCA
>NZ_JBBATF010000017.1:0-3399 GCF_040398885.1 Mycobacterium sp.
GCGTGGCAGGTACAGGATTCGAACCTGTGTAGGCTTCCGCCGACGGATTTACAGTCCGCTCCCATTGGCCGCTCGGGCAACCTGCCTGGGCACACCAGAGCCGGGAACACCCCGCCTCCGTGCGAGTAGCAGGGTACAACGAGGATGTACCCCGGACACAAACCGGCCCGGATCCCGGCGGCCGGAACGGTGAGGAGGCACCCCGTGGCTGATTCCAGCTTCGACATCGTCAGCAAGGTCGACCGGCAGGAGGTCGACAACGCCCTGAACCAGGCGGCCAAGGAACTGTCCACCCGGTTCGACTTCCGCGGCACCGACACCTCCATCGCCCGCAAGGGCGACGAGGTCATCGAGATCGTCTCCTCCACCGAGGAACGGGCCAAGGCCGCCGTGGACGTCTTCAAGGAGAAGTTGATCCGGCGCGACATCTCGATGAAGGCCTTCGACGCCGGAGAGCCCCAGGCGTCGGGGAAGACCTACAAGGTCAGCGGCACCATCAAAGAGGGCATCACCGGCGAGAACGCCAAGAAGATCACCAAGCTGATCCGCGACGACGGCCCCAAGGGCGTCAAGACCCAGATCCAGGGCGAGGAGGTCCGGGTGACCTCCAAGAGCCGCGACGACCTGCAGGCCGTCATCGCCCTGCTCAAGGGCGCCGACCTCGAGGTGGCCCTGCAGTTCGTCAACTACCGCTGACGTACCCCGCCCCGGCCGGGCGGCGGAGTGCATAAGCTGGTTTACGTCAGCCCGCACGCACTCCAGCGAGGACCGCGATGACCGTCAGCCACCAGCACGACGACCGACCCGCCGAGTCCTCTCACGGGGACTACGACATCGTCATCATCGGCGCCGGCATCTCCGGGATCGGGGCGGCCTACCGCCTCGCCGAGGCCGACCCGGACACCCGCTACGTGATCCTGGAGCGCCGTGACCGCATCGGCGGCACCTGGGACCTGTTCCGCTACCCCGGGGTGCGCTCGGACTCCTCGATCTTCAGCCTGAGCTGGCCCTGGGAGCCGTGGACCGGCCGGGAGTACGTGGCCGACGGTCCCGTCATCCGCGACTACATGGAGGACACCGCCCGCAAGCACGGCATCTTCGACCACATCCGCTTCCACACCACCGTGCAGTCCGCGGACTGGGATTCCGCCACCGACACCTGGACCGTCCGGGCCACCGAGAACGGGGCGCCCCGGACCTACCGCGGCCGGTTCGTGTTCTTCGGCACCGGGTACTACGACTACGACGAGCCCTACGATCCGGACTTCCCCGGCCTGGACGCCTACCAGGGCACCGTCGTGCACCCCCAGCACTGGCCCGAGGGCCTCGACTACACCGGCAAGAAGATGGTGGTCATCGGATCCGGCGCCACCGCCGTCTCACTGGTGCCGGCATTGGCGCGCAGGGCGGCCAAGGTCACCATGCTGCAGCGCTCCCCCGGCTATCTGTTCACCTTCCGGCGTATCAACCCATGGATGAAGCCGGTGCGAAAGATGTTGCCCGGCAAGGCTTCCTATAACGTCCTGCGCGGCGTCGCGATGCTGCTGGAGAAGGTCTTCTGGATCGTCTCCCGCGGCGCGCCCGGCGTCATGAAGAAAGCGGTGCGCTGGCAGAACACCAGGCAGCTGCCGCAGGGCTACCCGGTGGAACGCGATTTCAAGCCGCGTTACAACCCGTGGGACCAGCGCATGTGCCTGGTGGCCGACGGCGATGTGTTCGAGGAGATCGGCAACGGCCGACTGGAGGTGGTCACCGACCACATCGACCACTTCGACCAGACCGGGATCGCGCTGGAGTCCGGCCGCCACCTCGACGCCGACATCGTCGTCAAGGCCACCGGCCTGAACCTGCTGGCCCTCGGCGGGGTGCGGATCAGCGTCGACGGCGACGAAGTCAGGCCGCAGGACAGGTTCTCCTACAAGGCGCACATGCTCGAGGACGTACCGAACCTCATCTGGTGCATCGGCTACACCAACGCCTCCTGGACGCTGCGCGCCGACATCACCGCCCGGGCCACCGCCAAGCTGATGGCCCACATGAAGGCCAACGGCTACACCCACGCCTACCCGCACCCGGCCGTCGGCGCGATGACGGAGAAGCCGACCTGGGATCTGCAGTCCGGCTACGTGCGGCGCAACGCCCATGCCCTGCCGAAGTCGGGGACCAGGCGGCCCTGGGTGGTGCGCCAGGATTTCTTCGCCGACGCCTTCGACTACCGCTTCCTGGACAAGATCGGGGAGGACATGGTGTTCGGGCGGGTGAAGGCGACGCCGCAACTCGTCGGTTAGCGGCCGGCCCGCCACCTGCGCTGTGCCCGCCTTGGGCGAAGTCGACGTGAACCGGGCTTCGCCGCATTAGTTTTGAGACATGACACCTGATCGCCGCGTGCCGCAAGTCGTCGTACTCGGCGGTGGCTCCTGGGGCACCACCGTCGCGTCCATCTGTGCCCGCCGCGGTCCGACCCTGCAGTGGGTGCGCTCCCCGGACACCGCCGAGGACATCAACAACAACCACCGGAATTCCCAGTACCTCGGCGAGGAAGTCGAGCTCCCCGAAAACCTTAAGGCCACAAACGATTTCGCCGAGGCGGCGAACTGCGCCGACGTCATCGTCATGGGTGTGCCGTCGCACGGGTTCCGCGGCGTGCTCATCGAGTTGGCGAAGGAACTTCGCCCGTGGGTGCCGGTGGTCAGCCTGGTCAAGGGCCTCGAGCAGGGCACCAACATGAGGATGAGCCAGATCGTCGAAGAGGTGCTGCCCGGCCATCCGGCCGGCATCCTGGCCGGCCCCAACATCGCCCGCGAGGTCGCCGAGGGCTACGCCGCCGCAGCGGTGCTGGCCATGCCGGACCGCAACCTGGCGGCCAATCTGGCGAGCATGTTCCGCACCAGCCGATTCCGCACCTACACCAGCGACGACGTCACCGGCGTGGAGATCGCCGGAGCGCTGAAGAACGTCTACGCGATCGCCGTCGGCATGGGCTACGCGATGGGCATCGGCGAGAACACCCGGGCGATGGTGATGACCCGCGCGGTGCGGGAGATGTCCAAACTGGGCGAGGCCATGGGCGGACAGCGCGACACCTTCGCGGGCCTGGCCGGCATGGGCGACCTGATCGTCACGTGCACCTCCCGACGCAGTCGCAACCGCCACGTCGGCGAGGAACTCGGGTCGGGCAAGAGCGTTCAGGAGATCATCGCCGGCATGAATCAGGTGGCCGAGGGCGTCAAGGCCGCCAGCGTGATCATGGAGTTCTCCCAGAAGTACGGCGTCAGCATGCCGATCGCCAAAGAGGTGGACGGGGTGGTCAACCACGGCGCCACCGTCGAGCAGGCCTACCGCGGCCTGATGGCGCAGAAACCCGGCCACGAGGTCGACGGCACGCCCTTCTGAGGCCGC
>NZ_JBBATF010000017.1:3499-29515 GCF_040398885.1 Mycobacterium sp.
CCTGATGGCGCAGAAACCCGGCCACGAGGTCGACGGCACGCCCTTCTGAGGCCGCTGCGGCAGGACCCCCGGCACCGGGTTTGGCGTCCCGGCGAGGCGCCGCGGCCGGCGCGCGCAACGACCCGCCGGGCGTTAGTCTGAGGATGGTCGCGACACCGTACCGAAGTGGAATCGCCAGGAAAACGGGGTCTTCGACACGGATCGGCATGGCCTAATCTATGATTGCCATTAGGAGAAGCTGAGAGGCCGAGAGATCATGTCGCCTGGTCGCCGCGTCAAGGACGGGCTGCGTGCCGGCGCAGCCGCGTTCGGCGTGGCCGCGGGCTTTATGGTGCTGGCCTCCACATCGCAGACCCCCGACGGCTTCGTCCACGCCGGCTTCGGCGGCCCGATGGACGTGTTCAGCCCGGCCGGCGCGGCCGACGTCTTCGCAGTCGGCGACGTCACGGCCGACGGCGCCTCCGAAATCACCGCCCTGTTGAAAGGGCCGACCAGCCCCAGCGCCCAGATTCCCGACTCCCCGATCCGGGCCGCCTTCGAGGCCGGAGCCACGGCCGCGCCGACCCAGCCCAGCCCGATGCCGTTCGTCGATCCGACGGCGGCCCCGGCCCTCAAGGATGCGGCGATCCTCCCGGTCAAGCCGGTGGTCAGCCCGCAGGGCGAGGTCGATTGCACCGGATCGGTGAGCTGCAAGACCGACCCGACGACCAAGATCACCACGGTGACCTACCCCGACGGCGTCGTGGCGATCGTCCAGAAGATCAACGACCTGACCGTGGTCGCCTACAAGACCCTGACCGATGTGCTGCCCGACGAGGTCAAGGCCCTGCTTCCGCCGGTGCCGACCTCCAGCCCGGTGGTGCTCGCCGCCCCGCCGCCGCCGCCGACCCCCTCGGTGGCGCCGGCGCCCCCGCCCACGCCGTCCACGCCGTCCACGCCGTCCATGGAGCCGTCGCCAGAGAACACCGCACCGAGCTTCGATCCCGGGCCGATCGCACCCGAGCCCGACGGCCCGGACGCCGCCCAGCCGGGGAAGGGCAGCGGCCCGCGGATCAACGTGGTGCGGCCCCCGATGGACTTCAGCCCCGACTCCGACGCCGGCGCCGGCGGCACCGGCGGGTCCGACGGCCAGAAGCCGAACTTCCCGGTCCTCGGCAAGGTCAAGGACGCACTCGATTCGGCTGTCGATGCCGTGACCGGTGCGGTCGGCAAGGCGCTCAAGCCGGGTGCGTCGGTCAAGCCGCCCGGGCCGGCGGACTCCCCGGGCCCGAACCCGAACCCGAGCCCGAGCCCGTAATCGGCTACTGGCCGTTGGCCATTCGCTCCAGCCGCGCGATGCGGTCCTGCATCGGCGGGTGGGTCGAGAACAGCTTGCCGATGCGCTCGCCCGAACGGAACGGGTTTGCGATCATCAGGTGCGCCTGATCGGCCAGCTGCGGGCTCGGCGGCAGCGGGGCCTGCTCCACCCCGCCGCTGATCTTGCGCAGCGCCGAGGCCAGCGCCAGCGGGTCGCCGGAGAGTTGCGCGCCGGACTCGTCGGCCTGGTACTCCCGCGACCGGGAGACCGCCATCTTGATGACGGTGGCGGCGAACGGACCCAGCAGCGAAACCAGCAGCATGGCAAGGGGATTCACGCCGCCCTGGCGCCCGCCGCCCCGCATGCCGGTGAACATCGCCATCTGGGCCAGGCCGGTGATCACCGACGCCATCGCGCCGGCGACACAGGAGATGAGGATGTCGCGGTTGTAGACGTGGGACAACTCGTGGCCCAGCACCGCCCGCAGTTCGCGCTCGTCGAGGATGTTCAGGATGCCGGTGGTGCAGCAGACGGCGGCATTGCGCGGGTTGCGGCCGGTGGCGAACGCATTGGGACTGGCGGTGTCGCTGATGAACAGCCTCGGCATCGGCTGGTGGGCCGCGGTGGCCAGTTCCCGGACCATGGCGTAGATCTCCGGCGCCTGCACCTCGGTGACCGGCTGGGCCTGCATGGCGCGCAGGGCGAGCTTGTCGCTGTTGAAGTAGACGTAGGCGTTCATGCCGATGGCCATCAGAACCGAGAGGTACATCACGTTGCGGCCGAACAGCCCGCCGACGAAGACGATCAGCCCCGACATCAACACCAGGAGCAGAAAGGTCTTCATCCGGTTGGCGGTGGGGTGCCAGGTCATCTCGGTCCTCCTCAGACGGCTCTCGGCAGAGTAACGCCTCGGGCGGCCACGAGAGTTCCGGATCGGGTCAACCGTGTCGGGTAACCGTGTAGTCCACCAGCGAGGCCAGCGCCCGCCGTCCGGGCACGTCGGGCAGCTGGGCCAGCTCGGCGCGCGCCTGGGCGGCGTATTGCTGGACGGTCGCCTTGGCCGCGGCGATCCCCCCGGAGGCCCTCAGCAGCGTCAGGGCCTCGTGGACCGCGTCGTCGTCGGTGAGGGGACTCTTGAGCAGCGTCCGCAGCCGGTCGGCCGCGGGCCCGGTCTCGGCCAGGGCGAACAGCACCGGCAGGGTGTGGACCCCTTCGCGCAGGTCGGTGCCGGGCAGTTTGCCGGACTCGTCGGGATCGCTCTCGATGTCGATGATGTCGTCGGAGATCTGGAAGACCGTCCCGACGATCCCGCCGATGCGGCCCAGCCGCTCCACCTGGTCGACGGGGGCGCCGGAGAACGTCCCGCCGAGGCGGCCGGCGGCCGCGATCAGGCAGGCCGTCTTCTCCGAGACCACCTTCAGGTAGTGCGACACCGAATCGTCACCGGCCGCCGCGCCCTTGGTCTCGCGCGCCTGCCCGGTCACCAGCAGGGCGAAGGTTTCGGCGATGATGCGCACCGCGTCGGTGCCCAACCGGGCCACCAACTGCGACGAGGTGGCGAACAGATAGTCCCCGGCAAGGATCGCGATGTTGTTGCCCCACCGGGCGTTCGCCGACGGGGCGCCGCGGCGCAGTTGGGCTTCGTCCATGACGTCGTCGTGATACAGCGTGGCCAGGTGCACCAGTTCGATGACGGCGCCGGCGGTGGTGACCTCCCAGCAGTCCGGATCGGGGCCGACGTGGGCGGACAGGACGGTGAACAGCGGCCGGAACCGCTTGCCGCCGGCCTGGAAGAGGTGGATGACCGCCTCGGCCATCACGTCGTCGGCGCCGCGCAACTCGGTGGCGATCAGGTCTTCCACCCGGGCGACGCCGTCGCGCACACTCTGGGCGAACACCGGGTCGCCGAGTTCGACTCCTGCCACCATGCTCGCCGGTGTGATCACGGTGCCAAGATACTGGTCATGGTGGAACCGCTTGCATCTGAGGTCGACCTGGCACCGCGCATCGGGGCCGACGTCGTCGTCGTGGGCGCGGGACCATCGGGCTCGTCGGCCGCCGCCTGGGCCGCCCGGGCCGGCCACGAGGTCCTGGTGATCGACGCCCGCGAGTTCCCCAGGGACAAGGCGTGCGGCGACGGGCTGACCCCGCGGGCCGTGGTGGAACTGCGGCGGCTGGGCCTCGGCGACTGGCTCGACGGGCAGATCCGCCACGACGGGCTGCGGCTGGCCGGGTTCGGCGGCGAGGTCGAGGTGCGTTGGCCCGGCTCGTCGTTCCCCGGCGCCAGTTCCGCGGTGCCCCGAACCGAACTGGACGACCGCGTGCGCAAGGCAGCCGAGTCGTCCGGGGCGTCGATGCTGCTGGGCTGCAAAGCCGTTGACGTCGAACGCGATCCGGCCGGGCGGGTCGGCGCGGTGGTGTTGTCCGATGGTCGCCGGGTCGCCTGCCGCTGGCTGATCGTGGCGGACGGGGCACGCTCCACGCTGAGCCGGCTGCTGGGCCGGCAATGGCATCAGCAGACGGTGTACGGCGTGGCCGCCCGGGCCTACCTGGGCTCTCCCCGGTCCGCGGAGCCGTGGATCTACTCGGATCTGGAACTGCGTGCGGTCGACGGGCAGGTGCTGCCCGGCTACGGCTGGATCTTCCCGCTGGGCAACGGCGAGGTGAACCTGGGAGTGGGAGCGCTGGCCACCGCCAAGCGTCCCGCCGACGTGGCGCTGCGCCCGCTGATCGGGCACTACGCCGAGTTGAAGCGGGACGCCTGGGGGTTGGACGGGCCGCCGAGGGCGGTGTCCACCGCCCTATTGCCGATGGGCGGGGCGGTGTCCGGGGTGGCCGGGCCCAACTGGATGGTGGTGGGCGACGCCGCGGCCTGCGTGAACCCGCTCAACGGCGAGGGCATCGACTACGGATTGGAGACCGGCCGCCTGGCCGCCGACCTGATCGGCGCCCCGGACACGGCCCGGGCGTGGCCGGCGCTGCTGCAGACGCACTACGGCCGGGGCTTCTCGGTGGCCAGGCGACTGGCGCTGCTGCTGACGTTGCCACGGTTCCTGCCGATGACCGGCCCGAGGGCCATGCGCCACCCGGCGCTGATGGAGGTCGCGGTGCGCGTCATGGCCAATCTGGTGAGCGAGCAGGACACCGACCTGGTGGCCCGGGCCTGGCGGGTGGCCGGCGCCGGCTCCCGTCTGGCGGATCGGCGCAAGCCGTTCAGCTGAGGCCGGGCACGGTGGCGAGGACGTCTATCCCGGTTTGACCGCGCCGTGCAGGGCGACGATCCCGCCGGTGAGGTTGCGCCAGCGCACCTCCGACCAGCCGGCCTCTCCGATCCTGCGGGCCAGCCCCGCCTGGTCGGGCCAGGCCCGGATGGACTCGGCGAGGTAGACGTAGGCCTCCGGGTTGCTCGACACCGCGCGTGCCACCCTGGGCAGCGCCTGCATCAGATACTCCTTGTAGACCTGTGCGAACACCGGCACGGTCGGCGTGGAGAACTCGCACACCACCAGCCGGCCGCCGGGCCTGGTCACCCGTGCCATCTCCCGCAGGCCCGCGTCGAAGTCGACGACGTTACGCAGGCCGAAGCTGATGGTGACCGCGTCGAACGACTCGTCGCCGAACGGCAGACGGGTGGCGTCGGCGGCGACCTTGGGGACAGCCCGGCGCCGACCCGCATGCAGCATGCCCACCGAGAAGTCCGCGGCCAGGCACCAGGCGCCGGATCTGGCCAGTTCCACGGTCGACACCGCGGTCCCGGCGGCCAGGTCCAGCACCGCCTGTCCGGGGGCGATCCGCAGGGCGTCCCGGGTGGCCCGGCGCCAGTGCCGATCCCGGCCCAGCGAGAGCACCGTGTTGGTGACGTCGTAGCGGCGGGCCACCCCGTCGAACATCGACGCCACATCGCGCGGGTTCTTGTCCAGGGATGCGCGACTCATCCCCAGACGCTATCAAGCGTGACGCTTGCCGGCCTCCGCGATCTGTCGGCTCCGGTCCACCATTCGCTCACTGAGATTGATCAGCCGGTCCTCGTGACCGGCCGGCATGGTGTAGGCCAACTGCCGGAGTTCAACGGCAAAGACCTGCAAATCCTGGCGAAACGAATCGTCGTCCATGTCGGACGCCTCCTCCCCAGTGATTAATAACGCAATCGAATCTTATTGTGCTGGTTAGAGTTTCGGGGCCCCGGCCCTACCGCCAAGTGTGCTCCGCCGGATGCCGGGACGAAAGAGCTCTTACCAACAATTCAGATGAACTTTGTGTTTCCGGCCTGTTGCGGAATCGGGGGGCGCCGTTCCAGACGGAGCAGCCCGGCCATCAGCACCGCGCCGATCAGCCACGCCGCCGCCGCGGTGGAAGCGGCCGGGACGATCGCCAGCGTGGCGCTGCGATTCTGCACCCGGACCAGATCGGGGTCGTTCTTGTCGTACTCGACGTAGATGCGCATTCCGGTCGCCAGTTCCGAGGGGTACAGCACTCCCAGCTCGGGCCTGTGGGTCACCCGGTCGGCGGTGACGAACTCGATCGTCGAGCGACGCGGCCCCGCGGAGAGCACCTCGGCCTCGGCGACCCCGAGATTGCGTTCGATCCGACGGTCGTTGCGCCACGCACCGGCCACCAACAGGACCGATTGAAGTGTCACGATGGCCATCAGCACCCACACCACGATCTTGGCCCAGCGCAGGAGTGAACACCGCCGATCGAACGAGTCCGGCACGTCGGGATCGCGGCCGGCGAGCACCGCCGGCAGTGCACGCACCCTGCCGATGCGCCGCCCCGTCAAGACAGGGCCACCCGGATCGCGGCGTGCAGCTGCCGCAGCGAGGACCGGTCGGCTTTAACCTCCAGCACCCGCATCCCCTCGTGCGGTTCGTCCAGGGCGGCACGGAGATCACCGACCTCGATCTGGCGGACCTCCACGTGGTAGGCCCGGCACAGCGCGCCGACGTCGACGTCGTGCGGGGTGCCGAAGATGCGCGAGGACACATCGGAGAACCGCGGATCACCCTGCTCGAGCAGTTCGAAGATGCCGCCGCCGTTGTCGTTGGACACCACGATGGTGAGGTCGTCCGGGGTGGGCTCGGTGGGGCCGATCAGCAGGCCGGACGCG
This sequence comes from Mycobacterium sp., assembly GCF_040398885.1. Taxonomy (GTDB): domain Bacteria; phylum Actinomycetota; class Actinomycetes; order Mycobacteriales; family Mycobacteriaceae; genus Mycobacterium. Next base: position 9,904 of record NZ_JBBATF010000017.1, read on the forward strand.
TCGTGGACGAAGGTCAGGTCACCGAGCAGCGCGACGGTCCGGCCGGGATGGGCCAGGGCGGCGCCGATCGCGGTGGACACCGTGCCGTCGATCCCGGCCACCCCGCGGTTGGAGCGCACCGCGATGCCGTCGACGCACAGGCCGGCCAGGGCCACGTCACGGACCGGATTGGAGGCGCCCAGCACCAACTGGTCGCCGGGTCGCAGCGCGGCGGCCACCGCGGCGGCCACATGCAGTCCGGTGGTCAGCGGGTGTGCCGCCAGTTGATCGCGCACCACCGCGGTGACCTGTGTGTGGGCCTCCCGGGCGCGTCGCAGCCAGTCCGGATCGGGAGTGCCGACGGGCTCCGCCCGCGTTCCGGTGGCCATCGAGTTACCGGACACATCGGGCCAGCGCGGCCCGGTGGTCAGCGCGTAGACCGGGATCCGGGGATCGGCCAGCAGTGCGGAGACCGGCCGGTGCAGGGTGGGCCGGCCCAGCATGACGACCTGCCTGGGCCGCAGCCCGGTCAGGGCCAACGGATGCAGCGGGGTGGCCGGGTGCGGCGCGGTGGGCTCGGCGACGGTCGGCAGGTGCGCCAGGTTGGGGTGTGTGCCGGCGCCGTGCCCGGCGATGACCACGGTGTCGGGTGTGAGGTCGATCTCGAGGGGCTCGTCGAAGGTGACCGGCGGCGTGTAGGTCCAGGGCTTACCGTCGGGGCGGCCGGACGGGAAGTCGTCGGGATTCGAATCGGCTTCCGGCACAAGGGGTTCGCGTAGCGGGATGTCGAACTGCACCGGCCCCGCGTTGGCGCTGCGCGCCCCGGTGGCGGCGGTCAGGACTCGGCAGGTGGCCGATCGCCACTGCGCGTTGAGGGCGGCGAGCGCTTCGGGCCGGTCGGTGTCGGCGGCGAGGCCCAGGCTGATCGCGGCGCGGGCCTGACTGCCGAAGTAGCCCAGCTGTTCCATGGTCTGGTTGGCGCCGGTCCCCAGCAACTCGTACGGCCGGTTCGCCGACAGGACGATCAGCGGCACCCGCGCGTAGTTGGCCTCCACCACCGCCGGGCCCAGGTTGGCCACCGCGGTGCCGGAGGTCATCGCGATCGGCACCGGCCGGCCGCTGCCGGCGGCCAGGCCGATGGCCAGGTAGCCGGCGGTGCGCTCGTCGATGCGCACGTGCAGTCGCAGCCGGCCGGCCCGGTCGGCGTCGGCGAGGGCGAACGCCAGCGGCGCGTTGCGCGATCCGGGGCAGAGCACGACGTCGCGAACGCCGCCGCGGATCAGTTCGTCGACGACCACACGGGCCTGAGTCGTCGAGGGATTCACCCCTACAGGGTGGCACAACCCCCTCGGGCGCTATCTGAGCGTTCCGGCGAAGAAGTCCAGCACGGCTTTGTTCACGGCGTCGTGACGCTCCAGGAAGCCCAGGTGGCCGGTGTTGGCGATCTGCACGAAACGGCCCCGGGGGATGGCGTCGGCCACCTCCCTGCCCAACGCCGGGGGGGTGATCACGTCGTCGGCGAACCCGATGACCAGGACTTCGTTGGCGATCGCCCGGTAGGCCGGCAACCGGTCCTCCACCGGCGCGACACCGAGTTGGGCCCGCCAGCCGGGGCTGTACCTGAGCGGGAACGCGGTGAACATCTGCAACCACTCGTCCACGGCCGGGGAGTTGATCGTCTTGGGCGAGAAGTTCTCCAGGACACGGACTTTCGCGGCGAAACCGTTAGGCAACTCGATGCCGGCGTCGGCCAGTTCCAGGTCGGCGGTCCGGAATGCGATGCGGGTGGCGTCGATGCGGCCGCGGGTGCCCATCAGCGCCGCCTGCCGGACCAGATCGGGCCGGGCCAGCATCAGTTCCTGGGCGACGAAGGCGCCCATCGACAACGCGACCACCCGGGTGGGGCCGCCGATGACCGTCTCGATGACGTCGACGGTGTCGGCGACCATCTGGGCGGTGGTGAACCCCTCGGCGTCCGCGGTGGCCCCGACACCCCGGTTGTCGAAGGTGATGCAGCGGTAGCCCGCCTCGAGGAAGACCGGAACCTGATGGATGTGCCAGGTGCGGCCGGCCCCGCCGGTGCCGGCGATGAACAGCACCGGTTCACCGGCGCCGGTGTCGTCGTAGGCCAGATTGGTCACCGCGCGACGGTAGCGCCGGGGCGATCGCCTGACAAATGCCCGCCTTCGACCGCGACCAAGCCTTGTAAGATCACGCTCGTCCCGAATTCTTTTCATCGCACGTGATTCGGAGGCTGGTTTGAACCTCCCGCCGCCCGACCGAGCGAATCCGCTCAGACTTGGCTTTGCGAGAGCCAGGAGACTCCTGGCCGGCCCGCCCCGATTCGATTCGGCCGCCTACTGGGAGGACCGATACCGCAGCGGCGGTAACTCCGGCGCCGGATCGTACAACCGGCTCGCCGAATTCAAGGCAGAGATACTCAACGATTTCGTCGCCGCCAACGGGATCGAGACGGTCATCGAATTCGGTTCCGGCGATGGCGCGCAACTGGAGTTGGCGAGTTATCCGCATTACACCGGAGTAGATGTGTCGCCGACCGTTGTCGCAGCCGCGAGGAAGCGGTTCGCGACGGATCCGTCGAAGCGGTTCCTGCACACCACGGAGGTGACTGGAAAACACCGGGCCGATCTTGCCCTCTCGCTCGACGTCATTTACCACCTCGTCGAGGACGACGTCTTCCACTCGTACATGCGGATGCTGCTGGCTTCTGCGGACAGATACGTCATCGTCTACTCGAGTAATGCCGAAAGGCCCCGGCCGAATCCACATGTGAGTCATCGTGAATTCACCCGATGGATCGACACACACGGACCCGATTTCAAACTCATCGAACGAGTGCCGAACAGATTCCCGCACACCGGGGACGATCCCGACAACACGAGCTTCGCCGACTTCTACATCTTCGAGCGCAGAAGTTCCCCGCCTACCCCAGCCAGGGCCAGCAGTCCTTAACCCGGGCGACCCACCAGTCACTCCGGCCGGCCGGCGCGGCCAGGGCCGACAGCCGGTCCGGGTCGGGGACGACGGCGTCCACCGGCAGGAACCCGTCGACGACGGTCACCTCGGCCACGTCCTCGACGAACAGGGCTCCGGTGCCCAGCCCGCAGGCGTGGTCGAGTCGCGGCAGCGCGGCCGCGGCGGCCAGTCCGGCGGCCATGCCGACCGCGGAATCCAGCGCGCTGGAGACCACCACCGGGACGCCGATTTCCTCAGCGATGCCCAGCATCGCGGTGACTCCGCCGAGCGGGGCCACCTTCAGGACCGCTACGTCGGCGGCGCCGGCCCGCACCACCGCCAGCGGGTCCTGCGCCTTGCGGATGCTCTCATCGGCCGCGATCGGGACCCCGACCCTGCGGCGGACCTCGGCGAGTTCGGCGACCGTGCGGCAGGGCTGCTCGATGTACTCCAGCGGGCCGTCGGCGGTCAGGGCGTGCGCCGCGGTCACCGCCTCGTCCACGCTCCACCCGCCGTTGGCGTCCAGCCGCACCGTCGGCACCGCGGCGCGCACGGCGTTCACCCGGGCCACGTCGTCGGCCAGCGTCTGCCCCGGCTCGGCGACCTTGACCTTCGCCGTCGTGGCGCCGGGGAAGCGGGCCAGCACCTCCGGGACCCGGCCGGGGGCCACCGCCGGCACGGTGGCGTTGACCGGGATGCGCGTCCGCCGCGGCGACGGCCTTCGGCCGTAGGCGGACTCGATCCCGGACGCCAGCCAGTGCGCGGCCTCCGGCGGCGGGTATTCCAGGAAGGCGCCGAACTCACCCCAGCCGGCCGGGCCGTCGATCAGCGCGACCTCCCGCGCGGCGATGCCGCGGAACCGGACCCGCATCGGCAGCGCGACGACGTGCAGGCGGTCCAGCACGTCGGCGAGCGACGGCATCACCGGGCGCGCCGCGCGGTCAGATGGCGCGTTCGCGGTTCTCCCAGTAGGGCTTGCGCAGATCCCTCTTGAGCAGCTTGCCGGTGGGGTTGCGCGGCAGCACGTCGGTGATGTCGACGCTGCGCGGGCACTTGTAGCCGGCCAGCCTCTCCTTGCACCAGGCGATCAACTCCTCCTGCGTGGCCTGCTGACCCGCGGAGAGTTCGACGACGGCTTTGACCGACTCGCCCCACTTGTCGTCGGGGATGCCGAACACCGCGGCGTCCATCACGGCGGGGTGGTCGGTGAGCGCCCGCTCGACCTCCACGGAGTAGATGTTCTCGCCGCCGGAGATGATCATGTCCTTGAGCCGGTCCTCGACGAAGACGAACCCGCCGTCGTCGAGGCGGCCGATGTCACCGGTGCGGAACCAGCCGTCCTCGGTGATCGCCTCCTTGGTGGCCTCCGGCTTGTTGTGGTAGCCCTCCATCAACTGCGGTGTGCGGAACCACAATTCACCCGGCTGGCCCTGCGGAACATCCTCGAGGGTATCGGGGTTGACCACCTTCACCTCGACTTTGAGCACGGGCTGGCCGGCGCTGGTGAGCCGCTCGGGGCGGGATTCGTCGCGGTGCGCCTGCGGGGACAGCACCGTGACCGCGCCGCACACTTCGGTAAGGCCATACACCTGGACGAAGTCGGTGTCGGGGAAGGCCTCCAGGGCCTGCCTGAGGAGGGCCGGCGGCATCGGGGAAGCCCCGTAGGCGAATGTGCGCAGCCGGTTGAACAGCTTGATGGCGTCTGGTCCCATTTCCATCACCTTGGCCAGCACCGCCGGTACCAGGAAGGTGCGAGTGGTGCCGGCGAGCATGGCCCCGGCCAGTGTCGCACCTTCGACCTCGCGGGTCATGTAGCTCGGAATGCCGGCGTTGATACCCAGTTGCGCGTAGGAGGAACCGCCGACGTGGAACAGCGGCATGGACACCATGTTGATGTCGGCGGGTCCGAAGTCGGCGAAGGCGCCGCCGGCGTTCAGGGTGTGGCCCACCAGGTTGGCCTGAGACAGCCTGATTCCCTTGGGGTTTCCGGTGGTGCCGGAGGAGTACATGATCACGCAGACGTCCTCGGGGGTGACGTCAGCGCCGCGGTCGCGCGGGGTGGCAGCGGCCAGCATCGCCTCGTACTCGTCACCCTCGCCGCCGTCGGGGGTGACTGTGATGACGTGCTCGACGTGCTTGAGGTCGCCACGGATCGCGTCGATCAGGTCCTTGAGTTCGGCTCCGACGATGACGACCTTGGCGCCGCAGTCGTTGATGACGTAGTCCATCTCCGAGCCGGCCAACCGGAAGTTGACGATCGCCGTGGCCGCACCCAGAGATGCCGCGGCTATCGTCGTCTCGATGCAGGCCGGATGGTTTTTGTCCAGGAAGGCCACCACGTCACCGCGGCCGATCCCGCGTTCGGAGAGCGCACCCGCCAACCGGCGGATGCGGTCGTAGAACTGCGCCCACGTCCAAGTCCGGTCGAGGTATATGACGGCGACGGAGTCGGGTTGGCTGGCCGCCCAGTGCGCCGGCCGGTCATCGAGAAAACGGGGTTCGGCAAGTGTCTCCACAGCCAGTAGCGTGCCATCTCCGGGCTGGACTCTCCACGGATTCGCCGCAATCGGTTGTCCGTTTGTCGTCCGCGACCATCTCCAGCCGGTCAACGGGTGCGGCGAACAGCACGTCATCGGAGTTACTCGTCCCTGGCCCGGAACTGGAACACGTTCTAATGTTGCACCATGACCGATGCCCGCCATCCGCTGCATTCCGGCCACCTGACGGTCGGCGCGCTCAGACGCAACAGGGACCGGCCGGTGCTCTTCCTCGGGGACACCACCCTGACCGGCGGGGAACTGGCGATGAGGATAAGCCAGTACATCCAGGCGTTCGAGGCTCTCGGGGCCGGCACCGGAGCGACAGTCGGGCTGCTGTCGCTCAACCGGCCCGAGGTGCTGATGATCATCGGGGCGGGACAGACCCAGGGCTACCGGCGCACCGCGCTGCATCCGCTGGGATCGCTGGAGGACCACGCCTACGTGCTGTCCGACGCGGGCGCGACGTCGCTGATCATCGACCCCAACCCGATGTTCGTCGAGCGGGCGGTGGGGCTGCTGGGGAAGGTCCCGTCGCTGCGGCAGGTGCTGACGCTGGGGCCGGTGCCCACCGAGTTGGCCGAAGTGGGAGTGGACCTGATCGCCGCGGCCGCCAAATACCCGCCCAAAGCGCTGGCCGCCGCCGAACTCCCGCCCGACCACATCGGCGGGCTGACCTACACCGGCGGAACCACCGGCAAGCCCAAGGGTGTGATCGGAACGGTGGGTTCGATCCTGACGATGACGACGGCGCAACTCGCCGAGTGGGAGTGGCCGCAGCACCCGCGGTTCCTGATGTGCACCCCGCTGTCGCATGCCGGGGCGGCGTTCTTCATCCCGACCATCGTCAAGGGCGGCGAGATGATCGTGCTGCCCAAGTTCGACCCGGCCGAGGTGTTGCGGGTCATCGAGGAACGCCGGATCACCGCCACCATGCTGGTGCCGTCGATGATCTACGCGCTGATGGACCACCCGGACTCCCACAGCCGCGACCTGTCGTCGCTGGAGACGGTGTACTACGGCGCCTCGGCGATGAACCCGGTGCGGCTGGCCGAGGCGATCGAGAGGTTCGGCCCGATCTTCGCCCAGTACTACGGGCAGTCCGAGGCGCCGATGGTGATCACCTACCTGGCCAAGGGCGATCACGACGAGAAGCGGCTCACCTCGTGCGGCCGGCCGACGCTGTTCGCCCGCGTCGCACTGCTGGACACCGACGGAAACCCGGTTGCCCGTGGGGAACCCGGGGAGATCTGCGTGTCGGGGCCGCTGCTGGCGGGCGGCTACTGGAACCTTCCGCAGGCCACCGCCGAGACGTTCCGGGACGGCTGGCTGCACACCGGCGACATGGCGCGCGAGGACTCCGAGGGCTTCTATCACATCGTCGACCGCGTCAAGGACATGATCGTCACCGGCGGCTTCAACGTCTTCCCCCGCGAGGTGGAGGACGTCGTCGCCGAGCATCCCGCGGTGGCACAGGTGTGTGTGATCGGGACCCCCGACGAGAAGTGGGGCGAAGCGGTGACCGCGGTGATCGTGTTGCGGCCCGGCCGGCCGGCCGACGCCGACTCGATGGCGGCCCTGACCGCGGAGATCCAGACCGTGGTCAGAGAGCGCAAGGGGTCGGTCCAGGCCCCCAAACAGGTTGTGGTGGTCGATTCGATCCCGGTCACCGCGCTGGGCAAGCCGGACAAGAAAGCCGTGCGCGCGCCGTTCTGGGCCGGCTCCGATAGGGCCGTCGGGTGACGCTGCGCCGCAAGCTCACCGAGACCATCGCCATGACGGGGATGCGGCCGCCACTGCGGGTGCCCACGACGCCCCGGATCCGGCTGCGCGGAAAGCGGGTGCTGATCACCGGGGCGTCCTCCGGGATCGGTGAGGCGGGCGCGGAACGGTTCGCGGCCGAGGGCGCGGAGGTGATCGCCGTGGCCCGGCGCGCCGAACTGCTCGAGGCGTTGTCCCAGCGGATCGCCGACGACGGCGGCACCGCCGCCACGATCACCTGCGATCTGGCCGACCTGGACGCGGTCGACGAACTGGTCGAGACCGTCGAGAACCGTTTCGGCGGGGTGGACATCCTGGTCAACAACGCCGGCCGCTCGATCCGCCGGCCGCTGGCCGAGTCGCTGGACCGATGGCACGACGTCGAACGGACCATGACCTTGAACTACTACTCGCCGCTGCGGCTGATCCGCGGTCTGGCTCCGGGGATGATCGAGCGCCGCGACGGCCACATCATCAACGTCGCGACCTGGGGCGTGCTCAGCGAGGCCTCGCCGCTGTTCGGTGTCTACAACGCCTCCAAGGCCGCACTGTCCGCGGTGAGCCGGGTCATCGAAACCGAGTGGGCACGCAGCGGTGTGCACTCCACCACGCTGTACTACCCGCTGGTCGCCACCCCGATGATCGCGCCGACCGAGGAGTACCGCGGAATGCCCGCGCTCAGTTCGCGGGAGGCGGCGGACTGGATGATCGACGCCGCCCGGCACCGGCCGGTGCGGATCGCGCCGCGCTTCGGGGTCAGCGCGCGGGCACTTGACGTCGTCGCACCCGGGGTGCTGAACGCGGTACTCAAACGTCAACGTATGCAACCGAATTGAGGTGACCATGGAGATTCTCGCCAGCCGGATGCTGCTGCGGCCCGCGGACTACCAGCGTGCGCTGACCTTCTACCGAGACAGCCTGGGCCTGGCGATCGCCCGCGAATATCCCGGTGGCACAGTATTTTTCGCCGGCCAGTCACTGATCGAGCTGGCCGGCCACGGCCGGCCCGACGATGCCGGCGGCAGCTCCGCCGGCGCATTGTGGCTACAGGTCCGCGACGTCTACGCGGTACAGGAGCAGCTACGGGAGCGGGGCGTCGCCATCGCGCGGGAGGCGCGCCAGGAACCGTGGACGCTGCACGAGATGCACGTCAGAGACCCCGACGGGGTCACCTTGATCTTCGTGCAGGTCCCGGAGAGCCACCCGATGCGACGGGCGGGTCCGATTTAGCGGCCGTTCTCCAGTGGCCAGCCGACCGAGGCCAGCCGCGCGGCGACCTGGCACATCTCCTCGGGGTTGGGTTCCTTCTCGATGACCTGTTTGATCGCGACGCGGATCTGCTCTTCGGTCACCGGCGTGTCGACATCCGCTTGGCGCACGATCGTCTGCACGGCTCTGATCACCTCGTCCTCGCTCAACGACCGCATCAGCAGTGCCAGCAGGGCGAAATAGTCCGTCTGCGGCACGCCGTGAGGGAAGCCCTGGTGGAGCCATCCGACGACGTTGTCGACGAAGCTTCCTTGGTGTTGAACCGACACCGTCATCTCACTTTCTCGGGAACATCGGGAACAGGTCGACCCCGAAGTGATGGATGATCGTCCCCCGGGTGATCCAGGCGACCGCGGTGACGATCACGACGGCGACGAAGAGGAACAGCAGGATTCCGAGGTACTTCAGCGGGGGGTTCGGCTTGTGGATGACATGGTCGGCCTCCTCACCGCCGGCGCCGTGCGAGTAGGCCAGCATCCCGGACGCGAAGACGGCGGGAAGCCCGGCGCCCAGGATCAGCCCCACGACGAGAACTTTGAAGATCGATTCCAGGTAATGCATTGGTCGTCCCCTTTCAGACCGAGAGCTTCGAGTTGGTCTTGGCGGCCCGGACGTTTTTCCCGCTGGCCTCGCGGACGTCGGCCGGCACCACGGAATTGGTCGAGTCGTCCCAGTCGGCGTTGACGTTGCTGTGGTCGACCTTCTGCTGCTGGGCACGCCACCACATGTAGAACGAGGTCGCCACCAGGATCGCGAAGATCACTCCGTCGCCGGCGAGACGCGAGCCGGTCAGATCCTTGACGAGAACCGAGAGCCCGTAGGACAGTGCGCCGACCAGGGCCGCGGCGGGCAGGGTCACCAGCCACGCGACGGCCATCCGTCCCGCGACCGACCACCGAACCTGCGCACCGGGCTTGCCGACCCCGCTGCCGAGGATGGATCCGGTGGCGACGTGGGTGGTGGACAGCGCCATGCCGGCCGCGCTGGAGGTCAGAATGATCGCAGCAGACGAAGCCTCGGCGGCCAGGCCCTGCGGCGAATCGATCTCCACCAGGCCCTTGCCGAGGGTCCGGATGACACGCCAGCCGCCGAGGTAAGTGCCCAGGGCGATGGCGAGGGCGCAGCTGGCGATGATCCACAGCGGCAGGCCGTCGTTCTTGACGTCTCCGGTCAGGTGCCCGGTGGTGATGAGGGCGAGCGCTATGACGCCCATCGTCTTCTGCGCGTCGTTGGTGCCGTGCGCCAGCGCGACCAGGGAGGCGGTGGCGATCTGACCCCAGCGGAAGCCGGTTTCGCGGCGTCGGTTGAGGACGTTGCGGGTTATCCGGTAGACCAGCCAGGTTCCGCAGGCCGCGACGACGCCGGCGATCACCGGAGCGGCCACGGCGGGGATCAGAACCTTCTGGGTGACGCCGGACCAGTTGACGCCGCTGGTCCCGAGTGCGGCCAGACCGGCGCCGATCAGGCCGCCGAAGAGGGCGTGGGAGGAACTCGACGGGATGCCGAACAGCCAGGTGAGCAGGTTCCACAGGATGCCGCCGATGAGGCCCGCGAAGATGATCGTCAGGCCCATCGACGCGTCGATTCCCGGCAGCAAGGCCCCGGTTTTGGTGTCCTGGACTTTCAGGACCGAGGTGGTGACGGTCAGGGCCACCTCGACCGACAGGAACGCGCCGACCAGATTGAGGGCGCCGGCCAGCAGCACCGCGACCTTGGGCTTGAGGGCGCCGGTGGCGATCGAGGTCGCCATGGCGTTGCCGGTGTCGTGGAACCCGTTGGTGAAGTCGAACGCCAACGCGGTGGCGATCAACAGAACCAGGATGATCATCTCGGTGCCCATGGCCTCATTCTGCGGTCACCCGAAGACTTTTGGGTAGTTCCCCGGGGAACTGGTGACCTTCGCCCACCTGCGCCTTTACCCTTTCCGACAAGGAATTCATCCGTCGTTCACCATGCGTACCGCCGGGCGTCGACGGAATGACCGGGAACGGGGGAATATCCCGGCGCGCGGGGGCGCCGGACCCTAAGATTTAGAGCGTCTGCAATCTGGAAGGGGACACGGTGAGCCGATTCCTCACCAGCATCGTGTCGTGGCTTCGGTTCGGCTACCCGAACGGGGTCCCGCACAACGACTACCTGCCGATCCTGGCCATCCTCTCCCGGCGCCTGACCGCCGACGAGATCGTCGCGGTCGCGCGCCAACTGCGGCATCTCCCCGAACCCGGACTCGTCGACATCGGGGCGGAGATCCTTCGACTCACCGACCAAGTGCCCAGGCCGGCCGAGGTCGAGCGGGTCCGGGCGAAACTGGCCGCGTTCGGCTGGCCGCTGGACGACCCGCGCGAGGCCGGGGAGGCCGGATAGCAACCCTGCGCGCGCTGGTCATCCCGCCGGGCCCGTCGGCGCTGTCGCTGCTGGCCGCGCTGGAGGGTGTGCTGGACGGCCGGGACGCGCCGCTGGCGCCGGTCCCGGGCGCGGACGTCCGGGAGAGCGAATTGCTGACCGCGTCGCTGCGGGTCGGCGAGGACATCGACGACGACGTCGCCCTGGTGGTCACCACCTCCGGCACCACCGGAACACCCAAGGGCGCGATGCTCACCTCGGCCGCCCTGATCGCAAGCGGCTCGGCCACCCACGACCGCCTCGGCGGCCCCGGAACATGGCTGCTCGCCCTGCCGGCCCACCACATCGCCGGGATGCAGATCCTGGTCCGCAGCATCCTGGCCGGCACGGTCCCGGTGGAATTGGACGTCTCGGAAGGCTTCGACCCCGCCGGGTTGGCCGCCGCGGTGGCCGAACTCGGGTCCGGCCGGCGCTACACCTCACTGGTGGCCAACCAACTGGCCAAGGCGCTGGCCGATCCGGCCGCGGCCGCCGCGCTGGCCGAGTTGGACGCCGTGCTGCTCGGCGGCGGCCCGGCGCCGGCTCCGGTGCTCGACGCCGCGGCCGCCGCCGGAATCAGGGTGGTCCGCACCTACGGGTCCAGCGAGACCGCGGGGGGCTGTGTCTATGACGGCATCCCCCTGGACGGGGTGGAGGTGCGCATCGACGATCCCGGCCCGGGCGGGGAGGGGCGTGTCCTGATCGGCGGCGCCACCCTGGCAAGCGGGTACCGGAACCCCCCCTCGGGCCCGGACCCGTTCGGCGAGCCGGGCTGGTTCCGGACCGAGGACCTCGGCTGCTTCGACGAGCACGGCCGGTTGTCGGTGCTGGGCCGCACCGACGACGCGATCAGCACCGGCGGCCTCACCGTCATGCCGGGTCCGGTGGAGGCGGTGATGAACCTCCACCCCGCGGTGGCCGAATGCGCGGTCTTCGCCGTGCCCGACGACCGGCTGGGTCAGCGGGTCGCGGCGGCGGTCGTGACGCCCCGCTCGGCGCCCGCCCCGACCCTGGCCGAACTGCGGGAGTTCGTGTCGCTGTCGCTCGATGCCACCGCGGCGCCCCGGGAACTGCACATCGTCGACGAACTGCCCCGCCGGGGCATCGGCAAACTGGACCGGCGAGCACTGCGCGACCGGTTCTCGAGCTGACGCCGGGAAACGGCGCCGGCAATGACGAGAGCATTACGTCAGGGCGGGTTGCGGCGGGATCACCGTTACTCTCGTTGACATGGCCGCGCGGGTCCTGATCGCCGACGACGACGCCGTGGTGCGCGACGTGGTCCGGCGCTACCTCGAGCGGGACGGACTCGAGGTGCGGGTGGCCGGGGACGGCAACGAGGCGCTGCGGGTGCTGGGAACCGAGCGCATCGACGTGGCGGTCCTGGACGTGATGATGCCCGGTCCCAACGGGTTGTCGCTGTGCCGCACCCTGCGCCAGGGGGGCGACTACACGGTGCCGGTGATCCTGCTGACGGCCCTCGGCGAGGAGGACGACCGGATCGCGGGCCTGGAGGCCGGAGCCGACGACTACCTCACCAAGCCGTTCAGCCCGCGCGAACTGGCGTTGCGGGTCCGCTCGGTGCTGCGCCGCGCCCCGGCCGCCCCGTCGACGGTGCCGCTGGAGATCACGGTGGACCAGTTGACGGTGTCGACCGCGTCACGGTCGGTGACGATCGGCGGCGCACCCGTCGGGCTGACCAACCGGGAATTCGACCTGCTGCTGTTCTTCATGACGCACACCGACACCGTGTTCTCCCGCGAGGAGTTGCTCAAGCGGGTGTGGAACTGGGACTTCGGCGACCTGTCGACGGTCACGGTCCACGTCAAGCGGCTGCGCTCCAAGCTCGGCCACCACCATCGCGTCCAGACTGTCTGGGGCCGCGGCTACCTGTGGCGGGGTGAGGCCGGCGGCGGTGACCGTGCCACTGCCTGAACTGCTTCGGGACGCCCTGCTGGCGCTGGGCTGTTCGCTGCCGGTGGTGCTGCTGGGTGGGCTGGTGATCCGGCTCGCGCGGGCGTGGTCGCTGACGGTGAGCATGGTGGCGCTGGTGCTGATCCCCACCCTGGCCACCCTGGCCGGGGTGTTCGGCGCCAGCCGTTTCATGACCGAACCGGACTTCGAGGCGATCGCGATAGTGCTGTTGATCGTGGCGGTGGTCACGGTCCCGTCGGCGGTGATGATGGCCCGCTTTCTCGCCCGAAGGACGGTGTGGGAGCAGGAGATCCAGGACGCGGAGGCGGCGGCCGAACATTCCCGCCGGCAGTTGGTCGCGTTCGTCAGCCACGATCTGCGCACCCCGCTGGCCGGCATCCGCGCTCTCGCCGAGGCGATCTCCGACGGCGTCGTCAGCGACGACGAGGTCCGGGTGCAGGCCAAACGGATCGAGCACGAGAGCATCCGCCTGCAGGAGATGGTCGACGACCTGTTCGAGATGGCCAAGATCAACGCCGGGGCGGTGAACGCACCCTACGACCGGGTGGCCCTCGACGAGGTGGTCGACGACGTGATGTCCGCCCACGGGATCGCCGCCGAACGGGCCGGGGTGGCGCTGGAGGCCGAACTGCCCGCCACCGCGGTCCGGGTCATCGGCAGCGATCGCGCTCTGGTGCGGGTGCTGTCCAACCTGGTCGCCAACGCGATCGCGCACACCCCGGCCGGGGGCAGGGTGAAACTCACGGTCGGGGCGGACCGGGAGGGCGCGTGGGCGCGGGTCGACGACACCGGGGTGGGGATCGCCGAGACCGACCTGCCGCGGGTGTTCGACGTCGCCTACCGCGGTTCCAACGACCGTGTGCCGCGCTCGGATTCCTCGCTGCCCAGCGGCTCGGGTCTGGGTCTGGCGATCGCGGCGGGCCTGGTCCGGGCCCACCGCGGATCGCTGTCGGCGCACAATCTGGACCGCGGCGCCCGCTTCGAGGTGCGACTGCCGCTGGCCGCCGACTGACCAGCACGTCCGGCGCAAGCATGTAGACAGCCATTCACGTGACGTTCACGCGCCGGCCGTCGTCCGGTACCCGACGGACCATACCCTCGGAACTCATGTGGTCCGCCTACGGTGACCAGCTCGCCGGTCTGACCGGTCAGCTGGCAGCCATGTGCCGGATGGCGGGCACTGCGATGGAGCGCGGTACCCGCGCCCTGCTGCACGCGGATCTGGTGCTGGCGGAACAGGTGATCGGCGACCACGAGGACATCACCGCCGCCGGCGCCACGGCCGAGGAGGCCGGCCTGGCGTTGCTGGCCCTGCGGGCGCCGGTCGGGCGGGATCTGCGGACGGTCGTCAGTTCCATCCAGATCGTCGCCGACATCCAGCGAATGGGCGCACTGGCCCTGCACGTCGCCGAGAGCGCCCGCCGGCGCCATCCGCGGCACGCCGTCCCCGAGGACGTCAGCGGTTACTTCGCCGAGATGGGCCGGATCGCCGTCGACCTGGGCGACAACGCCAGGCAGGTGATCGAGTCACTGGACCTGGGCCGGGCGCGCTACATCCGAGACGCGGACGACGCGATGGACGACCTGCACCGCCACCTGTTCAGCGAGATGACGGACCGGCGGTGGACGCACGGCACCACCGCCGCGGTGGACGTCACCCTGCTGAGCCGCTACTACGAGCGGTTCGCCGACCACGCCGTGGAGATCTCCCGCCGGGTGATCTTCGCGGCCACCGGCCAACTCGGGGCCGGCGGGTGGACCGAGGCCCGGGAGCCCGTGTGTCAGCAGTGGCACGCCGGCAGCCAGCCGGCGAGGGTTCGGCGCGCGGCGACCTGACGGGCGCGGCCCTCGTCGACAACGATCGGATCACCCGCCGCCCCCGCCTCGCCATGCGGGCGGGACGGCTGCGTCGAGCGGGGTGCCGGCCAGCGCGATGACCACCAGGCGACCGGACTCCCCCGGCCGCCAGGGCCCTGCCGGGCCGATGCTGCGGCGGCTGGCCACCCGGTGGACGACGGTGCGCAGGTCCGGCGAATCATCCAGTCGGACAATACCTTTGACGCGAAGCACCCCGGCGGGGAGGTCGTCGAGGAATCGTTCCAGATCCGACCGATTGATCGGCCGGTCCAGCGTCAGGCCGGCGCTGACGTAGTCGTGGTCGTGGCCGGGATCGCCGGGCGGGGGTGCGGCGTCGTGCCGGAAGCCCACCAGCGCGCCGACCGCGACCCGACCGTCGCGGGCGTGCAGCACCGGCACGCCCGGGGCGGCACGGTCCAGCCAGGCGTCGAGGTCGGCGAGTTGGTCGGGGCCGACCAGGTCGGTCTTGTTGAGCACCAGCACGTCGGCCGCGGCGAGTTGGCGCCGGATGGTGCGGCCCACCACGGGATGGCGCTCCCGGCGCCGCACCGTCTCGGCGTCGAGCAGAACCACGACGCCGTCCAGGTCGAAGCCCGGGGTGAGCGCATGGTGGGCGATCGGGGCCGGGTCGGCGATCCCGCTGGCTTCGATGATGACGTGATCGGGCGGGTCGTCGCGGTCGCGAACCGACCACAGCGCCGTCATCAGATCGCTGCCGATCATGCAGCACACGCAGCCGTTGGTCAGCGTGATGGTGTCGCCGTCGGCGGCGGCGATCAGGTCGCCGTCGATGCCGATGTCCCCGAAGTCGTTGACCAGCACCGCGATCCGGCGTCCCGCCGCCTGGCCGAGCACCTGGTTGAGCAGGGTCGTCTTGCCCGAACCCAGATAGCCGCCGATGACGGTGACCGGGATGGGCCGACTCACCCGCGCGCGGCCTGGAACACCTGGCCGCCGACCACGGTGCCCCACACCTCGATGTCGCGGATTCCCATCGGGTCCACGTCGAGCGGAGAGTCCTTCAGCACCGCGAAGTCGGCGAACTTCCCGGCCTCGATGGAACCGATCTCGTGGTCCATGCGCAACTGGAACGCCCCGCCGATGGTGGCGGCGTACAACGCCTCGTAGGGGCTGATCTTCTCGTGCTCGCCCAGCACCCTGCCGCTGGGGGTGACCCGGTTGACCGCACACCACATCGTCATCAGGTGACCGATCGGAGTCACCCCGGAGTCGCTGTGGAACGACAGCGGAACGCCCGAGTCCAGCGCCGTACGGCAGGCCCACATTCCGCGCGCACGCTCGGGGCCCATGGTCTGTTCGTAGTGCTGGTCTCCCCAGTACCAGATGTGGTTGGTGAAGATGTTGGCGCAGATGCCCAGCCGCCCCATCCGGCGGTACTGGGCCGCGGTGGTCATCTGCGAATGCTGCAGCACGTGGCGGTGATCCAGCCAGGCGTCGGTGCGCAGCACCTCCTCGACGGCGTCGATGAACACCTCGCCCGCGCCGTTGCCGTTGCAGTGGCAGTGCACGTTGAGCTTTCGGGCGTGGAACGCCCGCACCGCGCCGAGCAGGTCCTCCGGAGAGAACAACAGCAGCCCGTGGTCCTCGCCGGTGAAGTAACCGGGCTCGTTGACCACCGCCGTCCAGCCCTGGATCGACCCGTCGGCGACGAGTTTGACACCGGGCGCCCGCAGTTTGTCGGACTCGATGTCGCGCAACTTCGCGGCGGCCTCGGCCACCGCGGTGTAGTCGACCGCGCTGCCCGGCATGGCGGGCAGGTTGTAGAGCACCATCCGCGCCGGGAACGTCGGGTCGTTGACGGTGTCCTGCCAGATCTTGGCCTGGTCCGGCGCGATCAGCAGCATGCCGACGAGTTCGGTGGACGTGGTGACTCCGGCGTTGCGGCACATCGCGGCGTGGATCTGAATCGGCTTGGCGCCCAGGCCGGCCGCCATCAGCTTGTCGAAGGCCGACTTGGCCAGGCTCATCGCCGGGGCTTCCTGCAGTTCGCCGTTGAGCTCTCCGTCGGGGTCGCGGCCCACACCCGGTGTCGGGGATTCCCTGGTGATCCCCTCGGCCTCCAGCAGCGCGGTGTTCACCGTCGCCAGATGCCCGCTGGCGTGCCGGATGAAGATGGGCCGGGCGGTCGACACCCGGTCGAGTTCACGTCTGGACAGCCGGGGCAGGTCCGGGAAGTAGATCGGGTCAAAACCGTTGGCCACCAGTACTTCTCCGGGCGGAAGCCGGGCATCCTCGGCCTTGAGGCGTTCGATGAGGTCCTGGTAGCCGCGGATCGGCGCGGTGCTGCTGCCGTCCGACAGCGGATAGGGGTGGTAGCCGACGAACGGCATCATCTCGCTGGCACTGTCGGCGGTGTGACCGTGCGCCTCGACGAACCCGGGGATCAGGACGTGGTCGGCGAAGCGGTCATCGACGTCGGCCGGACCCCAGGCCCGGCACTCCTCCAGGCTTCCGGCGCACACGATGCGCCCGTCGCGGACCGCGACCGCCCGCACCTCGGGATTGGCCGGGTTCATCGTGACGACCTTGCGCGCAGTGAAAATCGTGTTCACGGAGTCCAAATCTAAGGTCACCCGGTGGTGTGCGCGGTGTTTCCCGGCAGACTCCGGCTCACTCGTCGAGTGTGCGGGACAGCCGTTCGGCGGCGCTGACGTAGTCCTCGATGAACTCCAGCACGACCTCGCGGGCCGGCTTGATCTTGTTCATCAGCCCGACGCCCTGGCCGACGAAGTAGGTCGACAGCGCCTGCGCGCCGGCGTGGCCGCCCTCGGCGAGCTTGTCGATCCGGCGCAGCGCCGGTTCGGCCACCATCGCCTGCAGCGGCAGCGGCAACGGCTGACGGCCCTCGGGATTGGGCGCCCAGGCGTCGGTCCAGTCCGAGCGCAGCTGCCGCGAGGGCTTTCCGGTCCGGCCGGCCGAGCGCACGGTGTCGCGGGAGGAGGCGGCCAGCATCTTCTGCTTGGTGTACGGCGCGGTCTCGGCCTCCTCGGTGGTCAACCAGACCGAACCGGTCCAGGCGCCGGCCGCGCCCATCGCCACGCACGCCGCCATCTGGCGGCCGGTGACGATGCCGCCGGCGGCGAGTACCGGAACGCCCCGGCCGCCGGGGATTTCGGCGATCGCCTCGAGCACCTCGGGGATGAGCACCAAGGTGGTGACCTCGCCGCAGTGGCCGCCGGCCTCGGTGCCCTGCACGACGATCAGATCGACACCGGCCCGCACCTGCTTGATGGCATGCTCCTTGGCGCCGACCAGGGCGGCCACCGGGATGCCGCGCTCCTTGCCGGCGTCGATCATGTAGTCCGGCGGCACACCCAGGGCGTTGGCCATCATCTTGATCGGATGGGTGAGGGCGACGTCGAGCAGTCCCTTGCCGGTGTCGCCGGAAAGTGCCGAACCGGCGACCCGCAACTCCTCGACCTCGATGTCGTGGGTCCGCAGCAGTTCGTTGATGAAGTCCCGGTGTTCGGCGGGGATGCGCTCGGCGAGCTGCTCGCGGGTGAGGTTCTCGCCCTTGCCCTCGTATTTGGCCGGGACGATGATGTCCACGCCGTAGGGCTTGCCGTGGACGTGGTCGTCGATCCAGGTCAGCTCCTGCTCGAGCTGGTCGGGCCGGAAGGCCACCCCGCCGAGGACGCCGAACCCGCCGGCGTTGGTCACCGCGGCGACGACGTCGCGGCAGTGACTGAAGGCGAACAGCGGGAACTCGATGCCGTACCGCTCGCAGATCTCTGTCTTCACCAGCCCAGTATGGACACGGTCCGGGAGCGGCGCCGGGCGCAGGCCGTCGCGGCACTAGGCTGCCGTGCATGGTTCGGGTGAGCATCGCGTTGCTGCTCGGTCTGCTGGCCGCGGTCGCCGTCGGAGTGGCCCGCGACGAGTGGCACTACTCCCCCGCGGTCGGCTGGATCACCGCGGCAGCCGTCTACCTGGTGTGGACTTGGTTGCTGGTGCTGCCACTGGACTCCGACCGGACCGCCGAGCACATCCGGAAACGCTACGAGGACGGCACACCGCGGCTGTCGCATCTGATCGTGCTGATCGCCAGTGTCGCCAGCCTGGGCGGTGTGGGCTATCTGCTCGCCGCCGAGTCCGGCCGCGATCGCCACCTCGGTGAGGCGCTGGTCGGCATCCTCAGCGTGATCGCCTCCTGGTTCGCCATCCACACCACATTCATGCTGCGCTACGCGCAGTTGTACTACCGCGGCGGCGAAGCCGGCACGGTGGATTTCAACCAGCCGGGTCACTACCGGCCCGACTATCTGGACTTCGCGTACCTCGCCTTCACCGTCGGAATGACCTACCAGGTGTCCGACACCAACATCACCAGCCGGACGATGCGCGGCGCGGTGCTCGCCCAGGCGATGGTGTCCTTCCTGCTCGGTGCGGTGGTGCTGGCGAGCACCATCAACCTCGTCCTGGAACTGGCCGGCTGATGGCAGGGGTCGCGCAGTGGATCGAGGGCGCACGTCCGCGCACCCTGCCCAACGCGGTGGCCCCGGTGATCGCCGGCACCGGGGCGGCGGCCTGGGCCGGCTCGGCGGTGTGGTGGAAAGCCCTTCTGGCGCTTGCCGTTTCACTGGCGCTGATCGTCGGTGTCAACTACGCCAACGACTACTCCGACGGTATCCGCGGCACCGACGACGACCGGGCCGGACCGCTGCGCCTGGTGGGCTCGCGACTGGCCACGCCGCGGGCGGTGCTTACCGCCGCGGTGGTGAGCCTGAGCATCGGCGCGGTCGCGGGCATCGTCCTGGCGGCGCTGAGCGCACCGTGGCTGATCGCCGTCGGCGTGCTCTGCATCGCCGGGGCATGGCTGTACACCGGTGGGTCGCGGCCCTACGGGTACGCCGGCTTCGGCGAGGTCGCGGTGTTCGTGTTCTTCGGCCTGGTGG
>NZ_JBBATF010000018.1:0-28740 GCF_040398885.1 Mycobacterium sp.
CGTCAAGGCTGAGGAGTATTCAAAGGCTGGCGGGCGGCCCATGCTGGCGCTCTACCGTCGGCGCTGCGGTGCTCTGCGAAATCCCGCACCCTTGCCGGTAGGCATTTAACCTCCGGTGACGGGAGTTGTCATTGGAAGGGCGCTGAAGCCGTTCAGGCGTAGGCGTTGGCTGGGGCGTCGATCCGGGTGGCGGACTGGACTTGCAGGGTCGGTATCGACGTCGAGTCCCCGTCGGTCTTGCCGGGGAGAACGGTTCCCTCGACTTTCAGCCAGGTTTCCTCAGGGTAGTTCCCGAGGCCGGTGGCTGCGGGTCCGCGCAGGTGGATGCGGGCCAGTTGGGCATCGGCAGCACAGCAGATGATCACGACCCTGCCCAGGTCGACTCCGCCTGCCTCCGGGAGGGTGAAGCCGATGACGGTGATGAGGCGACCATCCAGGGTGCCGGCGGTGTCCTGGGCCGCGCGGATCATGACGTCGGGTAGCGACACTTCCGGTGCGCGTCCCTGCGGCAGCGCCGGAAACGGCCGGCGGAGCACTTCGGTTGACACTGCGGTGACCTTCGCCGCGGCGGCCTCCGGGCGCAGCGCCGGGGGGGTGATGAAGATGAGCACGGCGATCGGAACGAGCAGCAACCAGGCGATCGAGCCGCGATGGGAGTGGTCGCTGTGATCGTCCTCGGGTGGTGAGCCGCGCCTGATGTCGGCGGCCATCGACACCAACGCCAAACCGATCAGTATCACCGCGGTCACCGTCAGCCACGGAAGCAGCGATGCTTTGACATATCGGGTGTAGGCGCCGCCGATGGTGATCATGGCCGTCGCGATACCGACGAGGAGCAGCAGTGCGTTCTCGGCCTCCCGACTCATGCGCCGCGGCCCAGCACCAGCACGCCGATCGCGGTTGCCGCCACGGTGGCCACCACGAACGTGGCGGGGGCGAAGCGGATTGCGAAGGCGCGGCCGAACATTCCCGACTGCATCGCGAACAGCTTGACGTCGATGGCCGGACCCACGACGAGGAAAACCAGGCGCGGGACCAGGGGCACCATGGTCAAGCTCGCGGCGACGAACGCGTCGGCCTCCGAGCATAACGAGAGCACCACCGCGAGGACCGCCATCACCAGCACGCCGAGTAGCAGCTGTCCGGCCAGGTGCGCCATCAACCAATCCGGCACGACCACGTGCAGCGCGGCCGCCGCCGCAGCGCCGATCACCAAGTAGGACGCTGCCTGAATGAAATCGTGGCGGGCGGCCTCGATGAATGTCTGCCAGCGCGACCCCTGGCCGTCGCTGGCGCGCGGTAGCCGGCGGGTGATCCATGCGGTGTTTCCCCAGCGGGACCAGGCCAGCCCCATGACGATAGCGGTCAGCAGTGATGCACTGACGCGGGCGAGCACCATCTGTGGTTGGCCGGGAAACGCCACCACGGTGGACACCACCACCACCGGGTTGATGGCGGGGGCGGCCAGCATGAAGGTCAGCGCCGCTGCGCCCACCGCACCCTGCCCGAACAGTCGGCGGGCTATCGGCACCGAACCGCACTCGCACCCTGGGAGCGCCGCACCACTGGCGGCCGCGGTGAGCACCGCCGCGGCGGGGCGCTGCGGCAGCCACCGGGACAGCCTGTCGGGGGTGACGAACACCGCGATCAACGCGCTCAACGTCACTCCGAGCGCCAGGAATGGCAGGGCCTGGACGAAGATGCCGCTGAACACGGTGCCGGCTGTCGACAACGCGGCGCTGTCGTAGACCGCGGCGCGCATTGTGCCGCCCAGCAGGGTCAACGCCACTATCACCGCGACGAGAACCGGCATCGAGGCCGACTCCGGCAATCGGCCGGTCCTCACTGCGCGCACCAGGCCATTGTGTCAGTCGAATCCTGCCTGATGGAAAGTGACCGCATCTCTAATGAAAATAATTTCCAATTCTATGGGACGCTATTGCGGTCATCTAGTTAGGCTCAACGCAGGCAACTCTTGGAGGAACGATGACACCAGCGGACCACGTCGAACCGGTCGACCACGAGCACCTTCCGGGCGACGGCCACCAGACCGTCAAGCATGGAGACCATATCGACCATATCCACGACGGCGAGCGGCACCCTGAGGTGAAGATCCACTCCGATCACGGCTCCGCGCACACCGAGAACGACGGGTGTGAGACGGTTCAGCACGGCGACCACGTCGACCATGTCCACGACGGCCACCGACACTTCCAGCACGGCGACCACGTACACGAGCACTGATCGCTGATCCGGCTAGGTTGTATCAGCGCTGCGGGGAGCTCGGCAGCTACCGCTCTTTCGGTCCCCGGTAGTCAGGTTGAGGTCGGGGTATTAACGGTCGTCTCGGTGCTCGGTGTTCGGTGTGCGCATCTCGGTGTTGGGCGAGTCGACGCAAGGGTCCTCATGCCCGTCGCCGAACGGGTCCGCATAGCAGCGCCATTGGCCGGGATCGGCCATCTCGGGGTCGGTCAGCAGCGCCGCCTCAAGTTCTCGACGGATTTTTTCAGGTCGCGCGCCGCAGGCAAGTGCGACCAGCGAGGTGTGCCGGTCGCCATGCCGGGTGTCCCAGGTAAGACCGGCCAGGACGCGTCGCTGCTCATCGACATTAGCGATCTCCGAGTCGGTCATTGCGGCGAGCCATTTCCCACCGGAGTAGACCCTCAATCCACCGCCCGCTGACTCCAGACACATGACGTTGGAAGGATGGTTGGCGACCCAGATCCGTCCCCGCGTCCGCACCACACCGTTGAGCAGAACGTCCAGTGCCTCATGCAGCCGTTGAGGATGAAACGGTCTGTTGGCACCGAACTCGACGATGCCGACCTCCCCGTCGAAGTCCAGGGGCGGCTGGCCGATCAGCAGCGGACCGAGCGGATCGTCGCCGCGGCCCCGGCGGGCGTCCTCGCCCAGGTTCGCCACGGCCCCGTCGACGCGGCGTTGGTCGCGCACCACCGTCGCGCGCGGGGCCAGCCGGCTCAGCACCGCCAGTGTGGCCTTGTCGAGGTGGTCAACGACGATGACGTCGGCGAACTCGGCCTGCCCGACCGCAACTTGAGCGCGCGTGCGCCCGTCGCGAAGGTCTTGATCGCCTAACGCCTGCTCCAGCCAGTTCCATGTGTCCAGACAGGTGACCACTGCGGTGATCTGCACATCGCGGGCGGCTGGGCCGTCGATGAACCCGGGGCCTAGCAGTACCCGTACGTGATTGATCGCCCAGCAGATCGGCTGGGGTTCAAGCCATGGCGCCAGGTGGACAACCACCCGGTTGACGTCCTTCCAACGGTGCATTCGGCGCAACAGCTTCAGCAGGTCGTTGCGGATCGTGCACGAGACACAGCCGTGGCACAGCTCCAGAATGGACTCCGTGGTCACGGGAGTCCCGTTGCGCAGGTTGGTCACGCTGCGCTCCACCACGTGACCGTCGAAGCGATGTTGCACGACGAATGTTCCCCCTGCTCGTAAGAGTGCGGCGACTGCGCCGTGGGTGTCGCCCTGCCCTGCGACGACCAGAACCGGAGTCCGCATGCAACCTCCTAATGAATACAGTTTTCATTAACGCGCGCTCGACGGTACAGTGCAGGCGACTGCTTGTCGAAAATTATTGTCGATAAGATCGGAGGTGCCCTGGTGGGGCGTGCGCACCGGATAGTCACGAACGCCTGCGAACGCCATCGTTGCCCTAACCCGTGCTTGCGGCGGACTCGGGGCAACCGATGATCCAGGAGGCCGCGGCAGCAAATGCCGAGCCTCCGCGCACCACGGAACGTGCCTTCACCGCCGTGGTCTGCAGCGGCTGCGGTCCTAGACTGGGTGGCTCACTCGCGGAGACCGGGGTGGTCGGCGCGCTCCGTGAGGTCGTTCGACAGTGCCCCTTCGGGATACTGGTCACCGTTCCCTGCATGTTCGGCGCCCCCTGCCCGGCGTGGCCGGCCGAGGGGGTTTTCGTGGCGCTCCAGCCCTGCACGATCGACCGCAAGCCGATCTGCTCAGCGCGCCTCGTAGGGCCGATTCGAGACCCCGAAGACATTGCTCGACTCAGTGCATGGGTGCAGGCCGGCCGCTGGAATGTCGGCCTGCTCCCGCTCCGCCTGCGTCGCAACGCTTTTCACCGTCGAGGGTGGGGAACTACAGGCGGCACATGACGCCGGCCGCGGCAGGGATTCAGAAAAAAGCACCCAGCGCCCCTCCTGCAATTGAAAACGGTTACTATTTCCGTTTATGAACTCAATCCGTCCCCGGCTGATCGGCGTCACGGCCGCGGTCATCGCGCTCCTCGGTGTGTCCGCATGCTCCACCCGTGACGGCGGGAAGGCCGCCGAATCCTCCACCACGGCTGCGGCGAGCGGTGGATGCCCCACCACGCCGGTCAATGTTGTGGTGAGCGTGGATCAATGGGGCGATATCGTCCGGGACTTGGGTGGTGAGTGCGCCCAGGTGACGACGGTGCTGGCCAGCTCGTCTGTCGATCCCCACGATTTCGAACCCTCCCCGGCGGACGCGGCGACCTTCTCGAAGGCGCAACTCGTTGTCGTCAACGGAGCGGATTACGACCCGTGGGCGTCGAAGTTCGCGGCGACATCGGCTCCGAAGGTGCCCGTAGTGGATGCGGGCGTAGTGACCAAGACGGCGGCGGGCGCCAACCTGCACCTCTGGTACAGCCCGACCGCGGTGGTTGCGGTCGCTGACGCGGTGACCGCCGAACTCGCCAAGCTGGCGCCCGAAGCAGAGGCCTACTTCGCCGACCAACGAACGGCCTTCGGTACCAGCCTCGAGCCCTACAACAAGCTGGTCGGCGACATCAAGGCAGGCGCGACGGGTAAGACCTATGCGGCCACCGAAAGCGTCTTCGATTACACGGCAGAGGATGTCGGCCTGGTGAATGCCACGCCCCCGGGCTACAAGGCGGCGTCGGTGAACGAGTCCGATCCCTCGCCGGCAGATCTGGAGGCGTTCCGCCGTGCTCTGGCGGATCGAAAGATCAACGTTCTGATCTACAACACACAAACGGAAGGCTCGGTCCCCGAACAGATCCGCACTGCCGCCGAAACCGCGGGCGTGCCGGTGGTCGAGGTGACCGAGACGGTGCCGCCGGGAACGACGTCGTTCCAAACGTGGCAGCTCGCCCAGCTCACCGCCCTGGCGAAGGCGCTCGGTGTCGCTGGGTGAGCCCGAGTCCACCGCTCCCGCACTGATATTCGATGACGTCAGCGTGGTGCGCGGCGGCACTCTGATCTGGTCCGAAGGCACATTCGAAGTTCCCGCCGGCGGCATCGTCGCGGTCATCGGATCCAACGGATCGGGCAAGACCAGCCTGCTGAACGTGATTCTGGGACTCATACCTCCCGCATCGGGTCGCGTTCGTGTGCTGGGAAAGCCGGCCGGGGAAGTCAACGAGTTCATCGGCTACGTGCCGCAGAACTACGCCTCGTCCCCGGGCGACGCCATTCGGGTGTGCGATGCGGTGATGCTGGGCCTAAACGGAACTCGGTGGGCGTTCGGACGCCCCACCGGTGAGGAACGGCGGCGGGTCGCCGAGGTGCTCGACTGGGTCGACGCCGGGGCATTGGCCGGCCGCCGACTCTCCGAGCTGTCCGGCGGGCAGCGCCAGCGCGTCGCGATCGCCGAGGCCCTGGTGGCCGGCCCGAAGATCCTCATCCTCGACGAGCCGCTGGCGTCGCTGGATCTGCGTAATCAGCGCGAGATCGTCCAACTGCTCGACCGTCTCAACAAACAACTCGGTGTGACGATCCTCGTCGTAGCCCACGACTTGAACCCGCTGCTGGGCGTGCTGAGTAGTGCGATCTATCTATTGGACGGACACGCACACTTCGACACTCTCGGCGGGGTGGTCGAGGAAGACCTCCTCAGTCATCTGTACGGCACCCCGATCCAGGTCGTCCGCACACCACAGGGCGAGCTGTACATGAGGAGCACGTAATGACGACTCGCGTGATGGCATTCGGCTACCAGGACAACTGGTGGCCGATCCTCACCTCGCCGTTCATGACCAATGCGTTGGCCGGCGGCACGATCGTGGCCCTCGCGGCCGGCCTGATCGGCTACTTCGTCGTCGTCCGCAACACCGCGTTCGCAGCCCACGCACTGGCCCACATCGGTCTGCCCGGCGCCACCGGCGCGGTCCTCCTCGGCCTGCCCGTCGCCCTGGGTCTTGGCGTGTTCTGCGTGGGCGGGGCATTGGTCATCGGGGTTCTCGGTACCCGCCGATCCGACGCCGAAGTGGCCACTGGCACCGTTCTGGCCCTTGCCACCGGTTTCGGACTGTTCTTCAACTCACTGGCAACCAAGTCGTCGAGCACGATGACCAATGTGCTGTTTGGCAATCTGCTGGCGATATCCCGCGAACAGCTGGTGACATTCGCGGTCCTGCTGGTGCTGCTGGCGGCCTGCATCGGCTTCATCTACCGGCCCTTGCTCTACACCTCGGTCAGCGTCGAGGTCGCCCAGGCCAAAGGGCTGCCAGTACGCCTGCTGTCGATGATCTTCATGGCGCTGCTCGGCTTAGCCATCACGATGGCGGTGCAGGCGGTCGGCACACTGCTGCTCTTCGCCCTGATCGTCACCCCCGCCGCCACCGCGATCATGCTGACCCCGCAGCCCCCCCGGGCGATGATCATTTCCACGGTGATCAGCGTGGTCTCGGTGTGGCTCGGCGTCGTCATGTCGGCGATGTTCAACCTGCCGCCGAGCTTCGTCATCGTCACGATCGCATGCGGCGTGTGGTTGGTCGTCTGGACCCTCGAACGTCATGTCCGGCCGCGATCTACAGCGACGCAACGGCCATCCACGGACCCGGTAGGGGATCTCAAGCCCGAAGTGGTTGGCGGCGACCACAGCCACCAATGACCGAGCGGCGACCGGTGATGGCAGGACGGCTGGCAGGATAAGCCCGTGACAGTTGCCGGGCGGACCCGCCCGCGATTTGCCGGGTCGATGCAACTCCTCTTCGCGGGCCTGATCGGGCTGGCCCTGTTCGCCGGCACGATACGGGCTTTCATGGTGGGCCGGCCCGACCTGGCGAAAGCTGCCACCGTCTTCTGCGGCGTCTTTGTCCAAGCGCTGCCCTTCCTGGCTTTCGGAGTGGTGATCAGCGGCTTGATCGCGACGTATGTCTCCCCGGACCGTGTGGCTCGCTGGCTGCCCCGGCGGACGGGCGCGGCGATCGTGACGGCCGGGGTCGGGGGCGCGGCCCTGCCGGGCTGCGAGTGCGGAGCGGTTCCAGTGGCCCGCAGGTTATTCGGTGACGGCCCGTCGAGCGATCGGCAGGGTGCGGCCGCGTTGACCTTCATGCTCGCCGCGCCGGCGATCAATCCGGTGGTCCTGGTCTCGACGGCGGTGGCCTTTCCCGGCGAGCCGGCCATGGTCGGCGCGCGGTTCACCGCATCCCTGCTCACCGCGGTCGCGATGGGCGCTGTCTGGTCACGATGGGGCCGCGCCGACTGGATCACCCGGCGGCTGCCGCGATCACCCCACAGCGGCGGGTCGAAGTGGACGGTATTCAGCGAGGCGGCACGCCACGACTTTCTGCAGGCCGCGTCATACCTGGTCCTCGGCGCCGCCACCGCTGCCGCACTGAATGTGCTGATGCCACCGTCGGTGTACGAACACCTGGCCGGCCATCTGCTGCTCGGCATACTCACCATGGCGGTCCTGGCCTTCGTCCTGGCGCTGTGCTCGGAGGCCGACGCGTTCGTGGCAGCGAGCCTGACCATGTTGCCGCTGCTGCCGCGGCTGGTGTTTCTGGTCGTGGGACCGGCGGTTGACGCGAAGCTGTTTGCGATGCAGGCCGGGGTGTTCGGCCGCCCGTTCGCGAACCGGTTCGCCCCGGCCACCTTCGTGGTCGCCACCGTCGTCGCCACCGTGGTCGGACTGTTCTTCCTGGGGGGTGCCCGTTGAGCCGGAACACCGAGAACGTGGTCCTGTTCCTCCTGGGCATGTGCACCGCCGCGATCGTCGTCACCGGCACCTTCACCCGCTACGTCAAACCCACCCTCATGCCGTGGTTGGCGATGACGGCGGTGTTGCTCGTCGTGCTGGCAGTTTCCGCGGCCATCCGGGATGTCCGGGCCCGCGGCGGAGACGATGCAGATCACCGCGACGCCGATATCGAACACGCGCACCGGTCCGGGGTGGTGTGGTTGCTGGTGCTGCCCGTCGTGCTGCTGGGCTTCGTGGTCCCGCCGGCGCTGGGCGCGCGAGCGACCGAGCCCGCGGTCACCGACTTACCGCGCCTGGTGTTACTGCGCCCCTTTCCGCCGTTGCCCGGTGATCGAGCCCCGGAACTTGCGCTTCCGGAGGTGGTGGTCCGCGTTAACAGGGACTCAGCCCTCACTTTGGAGGGTCGGCTGATCACCGTCACCGGCTTCACCATCAGGGATGGCGACGAGGTCGATTTGGGTCGGGTCGTCATCATCTGCTGTGCAGCCGATGGACAGCTGTCCCGACTCCATCTGCGCGGCCCGGCCGCAGCCACAGCGGCAACCTACCCCGAGGAGACGTGGCTGCGGGTCGAGGGCACCGTGGTCCCCAAACCCTCCGATATGGCCGGGTTGTCGACCCCGACTCTGACGGTCTCGGCGGTGACACCCATCGAGGCGCCGCAGAACCCCTACGCCTACTAGGAGACTTCCGCTACGGACCCGCGAACGGCAGTAGAGCCATCTCGCGGGCGTTCTTGATCGCCATTGCTACCTGGCGCTGCTGCTGAACGGTCAGCCCGGTGACGCGCCTGGACCTGATCTTGCCTCGCTCGGAGATGAACGTCCGCAGTAGGGCGGTGTCCTTGTAGTCGACCGTCGTGATGCCGAGCTTCGTGAAGGGGTTGGCCCTCTTGCGCGGCGGATCGGCTGCGGGTGGTCGCCGGGTCGGCTTGCTTCTGCCTGCCATCGCCGGTTACCAACTCGCCTTGCGAATACCGGGCAGCTCGCCGCGGTGTGCCATGTCGCGGACGCGGACGCGGGACAGGCCGAACTTGCGTAGATGACCGCGGGGGCGACCGTCGACGGCGTCGCGATTGCGCAGCCGAACAGCGCTGGAATCCCGCGGCAACCGCTGCAGCGCCGACTGGGCGGCGACGCGCTCGCCGACAGTGCTCGATGGGCTCCGGATTACTTCCTTCAGTTCGGCGCGGCGTTCGGCGTAACGCGTCACCATGGCGCGGCGCTGTTCGTTCTTGACGATCTTGGATTTCTTGGCCATCTCAGCGCTCCTCGCGGAAGTCGACATGCCTGCGGATGATCGGGTCGTATTTGTTGAGCACCAATCGGTCGGGATCGTTGCGCCGGTTCTTTCGGGTGATGTAGGTGTAGCCGGTGCCGGCGGTGGAGCGAAGCTTCACCACGGGCCGAATCTCAGTGCTGGCCATCAGATCCTCTGCCCCGCGGCCCGCAGCCGGGCAACGACGGCTTCGATTCCGTCGCGGTCGATCACCTTGATGCCCTTGGTGCTGACCCGAAGCGTGATGCTGCGCCCCTGCGACGGCAAGAAGTAGGTCTTGCGCTGGATGTTGGGGTTCCAGCGCCGGCGGGTACGACGATGCGAGTGCGACACCGAGTTGCCGAAACTCGGTGAACGCCCGGTCACCTGACAGTGCGCGGACACGCAGCCTCCTTCACGGGTAAAACAAATGACAATCGTTTTCGACAAGCAGCCTCAGTGCACGGTACCGTAACCGACTACTAGATGAAAATCGTTCCCATTAGAAGGGGGGAAATGCGTACACCAGTAGTCCTCGTCGCCGGCCAAGGTGACAGCGACCGAGTGGCGGGCACCCTGATGACCACCCCGGGTACGGCGGTCGTCGGACACGAATTTGACGGGCAGGTGGTGCGGCGCTGGGTCAGCACCATGCGCAACGGTGAGTTGTCGACCAGTGCATGGCCGTTGGAGTTGACCAATGGCTGCATCTGCTGCACCACCCGCAACGACCTGCTGGTCCTGCTGCGCAGGCTGCACCGCCGCGACGACGTGACGCGCATCGCCGTGCTGCTGGCAGCGTGGTCGGAACCCGAACCCCTCTGCGTGGCGATCGACGAGGTGCCGGTTCACGTCGGACCCGGCTATATCGACGGCCCGGCCGGGCGTGACGTCCGCATCGACGCAGTGGTCACAACAGTTGACTCCGACGATTGGCTGAACCAGGCGGTCGGTTCCGACGAACTCGACGATGGCCGGACCGTCGCCCAGGTCGTCGTGGGCCAGGCGGAGTTCGCCGACCTGCTGGTGCTCAACCAGCCTGATGCCACCACGCTGTCGGTTCTGCGGCGGCTGGCCCCACTGGCCCGCATCACCGTCGGTGTGGACCGTGTCGAGCAGGCACTGGCACACCTCGACCCGCACACGCGCCGCGGCCGGCGGCGCGACCCGCACGACGCGCTGCTGGCCGGCCAACCACCACTGGATCCCGCCGGCCAGGTCACGCTGATGGAGTTCACAGCACGACGGCCCTTTCACCCGCAGCGCCTGCACGCCGCCATCGACATGCTCCTCGACGGTGTAGTCCGGACCCGAGGCCGGGTGTTCGTCGCCAACCGGCTCGACGACGTCATGTGGATCGAGTCAGCCGGCGGCGGCGTGCTCGTCGAGAACGCCGGAACATGGCTGGCGGCAATGGAACCCAACGAGCTGGCCCGCACAGACCCCGAGCGACTTGCACTGGCGGCGATGGGGTGGGACGCCCGATTCGGCGACCGGCACATATCCATGGCGGTGCTGGTCTGCGATGGGCAGGCCGCCGAAATAGACAGCGCCCTACGGGGCGCGCTCCTCACCGATCGCGAACTGGCCCGGCCCGGTGAATGGCCGCAGTACCCCGACCCGTTCGGGGATGGGCACGCCGATCCCTGCGAGGAGTTGCCCGACGTCCGCGATGAACTCACCGCGCGACCCAACCACCACAGAGAAGAGGAACGATGAAACCGGGCATCCACCCCGACTACCGCCCCGTCGTGTTCCAGGACGCCAGCACGGGCAAGGCGTTCCTGACCCGATCGACGATCACCAGTTCACGCACCATCGACTGGGAAACCCCGGACGGTATCCGCACCTACCCGCTGGTCGTGGTGGACGTGACGGCGGACTCCCATCCGTTCTGGACGGGAACCCACCGCGTACTCGACTCGGCCGGACAGGTCGAGAAGTTCCGGCGCCGCTACGGGCAGCGGTGACCATGCCAGCCACCACACCGCAGAAGCTGCCCGTCACCGTGTTGTCCGGCTTCCTCGGCGCGGGCAAAACCACCCTGCTCAACCGCGGTTCGCCGGGTCGCGGTGATCGTGAACGACATGAGCGAGGTGAACATCGACGCTGCTCTAATTGCCGGGCAAGGCCATTTCGACCGAACCGAGGAGAAACTGGTCGAACTGACCAATGGGTGCATCTGCTGCACCCTGCAGGAAGACCTCATCGAAGCGGTTGGTCAGTTGGCCCGTCAGGGCCGGTTCCAGATCCGCTGCCCGCGTGGGTGATCGCCCACACCCACTGACCCCGACGGCACGCATCACCGCCCTCGTAGATCCTGCAGCGCGCAGGAGATCGCTCGCGGGTCGGGGCGCGGACCGCCTCGCCTGGTGTCAACTGAGGTAGTTCAGCGTCACTTCCGCGCCGAGCACTCGGCGCAGAGGCCGAAGATCTCGATCGTGTGGCTGATGTCGGAGAACCCGTTTTCGCGCGCGACTTCGGCGGCCCATGACTCGACTTGGGTGCCTTGCACTTCGACAGTCGCGCCGCATTGCCGGCATACCAGATGGTGATGGTGCTGTTGCGAGCAGCGTCGATAGACCGACTCACCGTTCTCCGTTCGGAGCGAGTCGACAACGCCAGAGGCGGCCATGGATTGCAACCGGCGGTACACCGTGGTCAGTCCGATGCCCTCGCCTCGTCGGCGCAGCTCGTCGTGAAGTTCCTGAGCAGAACGAAACTCCTCGAGGTTCTCCAGCAGATCCCAGACCGCCGCACCCTGCCGTGTTGCCCGGGTGCCGGGAATGCTCGGTGGGCTGCAGTCGGCCCCGGCGCCCATCACCGGACCTCTGCAGCGTGCTTGACTGCGGCCACCACGATGTCGGAAACATGCTTGTCAACCAGGCGATAACGAACTTCGCGCCCCGCGCGATCCCCGGAAACCACCCCGGCGGCCTTCAACACCCGCAAGTGCTGGCTGACCAGGGGCTGAGGAAGACCAAGGCTGCCGACCAGTTCGTGGACACATCGCGACGACTCGCACAACAGCACGACGATGGCGATCCGCACCGGCGCTGAGAGTGCACGCAGCAGCACGCTGGAGGTCCTCAGGACGTGCGCCGTCGGCATGGCGGGCGACATCGGATGCCACTGACGATCAGGGTCGAACGCCGTCCGCTCGGCGTCGGAAGTGGCGGACTTCAATTGTCCTCCCGGGGTCATCACCGAGCAACGGGGACCATTGCCCAAACGAAAACGGTTTCCAACTTGGGCAGAACTGTTTCATGCGCAGTTGCGCATGTCAATGCGCCGTGCCGGGACTGCAATGGTCCCTCTGGGCCAGTTTCCCTGCCCGGCGGGCGAGATCAATGCAAACGATTATCATTACCAACACGGTTGGAGGCCGGCAATCATGTTGGCGCACTCGACGTGGAAAGGGGACCGCCGGTGGAATCCACCGCTGACGTCGGCCGCGGGTTCCACCGGATGATCGGCTTGCCCGCGCGAGTAGCAAGTTCGGTCTCTGAGATGAGCACCGGAACTATCCTGCTCAGTGTTCCGCTCCTGGACGACGTCATACAAGTGGGCACCGACGGCTCGTTGGCGACCGGAACTCTCGAGGTCGCCAAAACCCCATCGGCGATGGTGGTCCGCCGCACCGACGGCCGACGATTGCAAGCCCAGATCCTCGGGCAGCATGCGGGCGGCTCCGCGTCGAGGACGCCCGTATTCCTCGAACCGGTGCGGTCCCTGCGGCTGCAGTGCGTGCCGCGGGCCGATGCCCCTGAACTGTGGCTTGTATTGCCTGGTGTGCAAATCCGCCGGCGGCCCGATCTTTTCCAACTCCTCGAGACGATCACAGCGTTCGGCCTGGCGAAGCAACGTAGACAGCACTGTCTTCCAGCGGCGGCGACGCGGAGGTGATTTCGTATGCCGGCGGGTGCCTACACCCCTCTGGGTTGTGGTGATCCAGGTGGCGTCGCGCACGGTGCCGTCCGGCTGATTGGTGACCCCGTCGAGATGCGGTTGGGGCAAGGCCGGCGACGAGCCGGGGAAGGAGGTCTGCGACATACCCAGCGGTTCAAACAGATTCGCTCGAAACACCTGCGCCAGCGGCTGGCCGGTTACCTTCTCGATCACCATGCCGAGCAGCACCGTGTTGGTGTTGCTGTATTCCATCTGGGCACCGGCTGGGAACAGCGCGGGATCAGACAATGGCGGAGCTAGCCGCCGATACCAAGAATTGGTACCCTCACGCATATGGGTAGGAATACGTCGTTCAGCCTTGATGAGCATTTCAGCGCGTTCATCGAGGATGAGGTTGCTTCCGGCCGTTACAGCTCGGCCAGCGACGTTGTGCGGTCTGCCCTACGGTTGCTTGAGGATCGTGAGATCCGCCTGCAGGCGTTGAGACAGGCCCTCATTGCGGGCGAACAAAGTGGCGACTCGACGCCGTTCGACTTCGACGAGTTCGTTGCTCGTAAGCGAGCCGAGGAGCCTCGTCGCCGGTGAGCCGGTACGTGCTTTCACCAGCCGCACGCGCCGACCTAGAACAGATCTGGGATTACAGCTCTGAGCGGTGGGATGACGATCAAGCCGAGGAGTACCTGCGCGAAGTCCAGCGTGCGATCGAACGCGTCGTCTCCAATCCGACGATCGGGCGGGCCTGCAATGACGTTCGTCCTGGCTACCGCAAGCACGCTGTCGGATCGCACACGCTGTACTACCGGATTGGCAGCGACGACGTGATCGATGTGGTGCGCGTCCTCCACCAACGGATGGATGCCGACCGGCACCTCGACTGAGGCCATACAGTGGCCAAGACATCTGGTCGGTCGGTCAACGACAGCCCGACGGTGCCGTCGCAGTTCGGGATTGCGCCCTACCCGCACAACCGTACGGTTCTCGGATTCGCCACGCTGCCGCACCGGGCGACCCACACCTGCTCGAAGGCGACGACGGTGGCGGCGGTCTCGAAGTCGCCTGTGACAGAGGCGTGCACCCGCTGTTGTGAATCCCCCTGCAGCCCAGGCAAACCAACGGACCTGACGACTCCGTGGAGCGTCATGCTTTACAAGATCACCCCGGTGCGTCCCTGTAGATGCGCTAATAGGTGACAGCTATCTGCGCGAGCCGGGCCGCAATCATGTTGACGGTGTCCAACTCACGGGTTGCCACCGCGATGATCAACTCGAAGCGCTCGTCCTCGGTGGCGGTGATGCGGTAGTCGCTCAATCCGTAGAACAGTCGGGTTGTCGCCCAGGCGGTGCGTTTGTTGCCATCTGCTAGAGCGTGATTGGTGGCCATGGACTGCAGCAGAGCGGCCGCCTTCTGATGGATCGTTGGGTAGGCGTCCTCGCCGAACACCGACGCCTGCGGGCGGGCCAACGCGGACTCGACCAAGCCGTAGTCGGCGATGGTGAACCCGCCCCGGGCGGTCAGCGCAAGCACGTCATCCAGCGTCAGGTAGTCGATCACGAGTCGGCAAGACGGCGAAACAGTTCAGCGTCCTCAGTGAAGATCTGCTCGATGATCTCGTCGCGGCGCTGCATACGACGGTCGACGTACTCGTCGATGGCTTTGAGTGCGACCGCTTGCATCGAGACACCCTCACGTTCGGCGGTGGCGCGCAGTTTCGCTGTCTGCTCCTCGGTGAGCCGCAACGTCATAGCCATAACGGGGATGATACCAAGTGGTATCACGCCGGCTACCGGAACCCGCAGCGTTTCACCCCCGCTGTCCGTATCGAACTGCTCGTCGAGGACGACGCCGCCGCGACGGTGTTCGACGCCGTTTCCGTCGCCTTCGGAGCGGGATTCGTCAACGACGCGGAAATGTGGATCGAATCTCCCGCGCTTGCCCTGTCGGCCTGACCCGGTCCCCGGAATCCGCGGGCGGAACGCCCACACCGCAGCCCCAGGTCCACCACGCGCGTCTCGGAGCGCGTCAGCTACCCAGGTGGGTGTCGAGGAACCGCGCCAGTTCGGCGAAGACGTCTTGGGACTCCTCGGCAAAAGGTTCGATGAAGTAGGTGAAGTGCGAGGCGCCTTCGACGAGGTGCAGTTCGGCGTGAACGCCGGCTTTGCGGAGTTTGCGGTGCCACTTGCCAGATCGACGGATCAGAACTGAGCCGACTCTTCCAGGCGTGCGAAACGGAAACGCCGGGGACACCGGCGAACTGAACCCGGCGCCCCGGGCGATGCACCGTGATCGTCCCGTGGATCATGATTTCGTTTGGAGGTATTTGCCCGACGCGGCGGAATTCCGGATCTGTCTTACGAAATGTCGTACACTACTTGCTATGGCTGACACGATTACATTCCGCCCGGATGAGGACACTTCGAGAGCGCTGGAAGTTTTGACCAGGGACGGCTCGCCGGTGTCCGCGGTCGTTCGGGCCGCCCTTATTGATGCCGCGCGGCGGAAGGCTGGCGCTGCGATTCGCGCCGAAGCGGAGACGCTGGCCGCAGATGAGTCGGACCGCGCGGAGGCAATGCAAGTGTTGCGCGATATGGAGACGTTGCGTGCGTGGTGAGGTCTTTGAATTGCACACGCCGCGGAGGGGTCGTGGTCACGAGCAATCCGGATCTCGCTACGCCGTCGTAGTCCAGTCGGATCAACTGCCGTTGTCGACTTGGCTGGTGGCACCGACGTCGACGTCGGCTCGTGCTGCGAGTTTTCGGCCCGAAGTGGACGTCGCGGGCACGAGAAGCCGGGTACTTGCTGAGCAGACGGCAGCGGTCGACCCGGGCAGGCTGGGTAGGAGTGTTGGCTTCCTTACCTTCGAGGAGCTGCGCCGAGTGGATGCGGCTCTGCGCATCGTTTTGGAACTCTGAGGTTTTAGAAGGGGGTTGCCCTGACCCAGGGACATCGCGGACGGGTGGGCATGACGACCAGACGTGGCTTCTCCGCCTCAAATGGTTCGCCCCTCGAACGGTCGGCCGCTGCGCCAGCCCCGGGATGTCCGGAGACTCCACTTCTTGGGAAGTTTGGAGTCACGTCAGGTGCGTCAAGGGTGTACCCGCCGGAGTTGCGGGAGCGGGCGGTGCGGATGGTCGCCGAGCCACGAGGTGCTCGTCGAGTGCGGGCTGCGACTGGTGACGTCCCGGGCAGTATCGACGGTGAACTCTTCGCGCGGCGGCTCAGCGGCGGCTGATCCTCTGGTGGCGCGGTTCCGCCCGCAGGGCAAAGATGGGGTTTGAGATGCGACGCCCACCGTCAGGAGATTCGCGTGACTGAGCCTGCCGCGAGCCCTGTGCTCGACGCAGATGTGCTCATCGCCGGCGCCGGGCTGTCCGGTCTCTCGCTCGCGGTGGCACTGCTCGACGCCGGACTGCCGGACAGCGCCCGCCTCGTGCTCGTCGATCCACGCGAAACGTTGAGCGGCGCGGATCGAACCTGGTGTTTCTTCGATCTCGTGCCACACGCCTTCGAGCCCGCGATCACCCATCGCTGGAGCCGGTGGCGCGTCCGCAACGGCGGCCACGAGGTGACCCGGTCCGCGCCGGGAGTCGCTTATTGCAGGATTCCCGGCGAGCGCTTCTACGACCTCGCGCTCGAGCGCCTCGCCGCCGCGGGCCGGCGCGTCGAGATCATGCTCGGCGTGTCTGTCGAGAACCTCCACACGCGTGGTGCCCACGTCGACGTCCACACCGGTGGGGGAGTGCTGCGCGCACGTCTCGCGATGGACTCGCGGCCGCCGTCGCTGACGCGCGCAACCGACGACGGAAGAGACGTCCACCTGCTGCAGCACTTCCGTGGCCGGATCGTCCGCAGCACGGAGCCGGTCTTCGAGGTCGACACCGCGACCCTCATGGACTTCGATGTCTCGCAGGCGGACGGCATCCACTTCGTCTACGTGCTGCCGCTGGATCCTCATACGGCGCTCGTCGAGAGCACGTTCTTCACCGGCCGGCTACTGCCGGACGCCGTGTACGAGGGGGCCATCGGAAGTTGGCTGTCGCAGCGACATCCCGGGGCGGTGTTCCAGACGATCTCGCATGAGAGCGGGGTGATCCCGATGACGACGAAGCCGTTCGACGCCTGGCCGAGTCCGCGCGTCGTTCGCATCGGCACCGCGGGTGGACACGTGAAGCCGTCGAGCGGATATGCATTCCTGGCTGTGCAGCGCTTCGTCCGCGAGTTCGCCCCGCGCGTGGTCGCCGCGCTGCGTGCCGGTGGACTCGCCGAGCCACCCGCCGCGCGGAGCCCGCGCACCACAGCGCTCGACGCCATCTTCCTCTCGTATCTGCGTAGTTGCCCCGATCGCGCCCCGGACACCTTCTACCGGCTGTTCGAGCGGGTGCCGCCCGGGGTGCTGGCCCGCTTCCTCTCCGACAGCGGAACGCTCGCGGACGATCTGACGGTCATGCGTAAGAGTGACTCCCCGCGACTTGCACTCGAGGCCATTCGCGCGACCCCCCTGGTGCGGCGTCGAAGGCATTGACCCGCGTCGGCTAACCTCTCGCAATGCCAGGGAAACTCAGTCCGGAACAAATCGAGGCCTATCTGGACAGCCGCCCGGGCTGGGCGATACTGACCACCATCGACATGGACGGATTCCCGCACTCGGTGCCCCTCGGATACTTCCGCCTCGGCAGCGACATCGTCATGGGTGTGCGAGACGGGACACGCAAAGTCGCCAACGTCGAACGCAACCCGAACGTCAGTGTCCTGCTCGAAGACGGCTCAAGCATGGCGGACATCCGGGGAGTGATGTTCCAGGGTCACGCCCGCATCGTCCGCGAGCGAAGCGAGGCACTACAGCTCGCCAGGGAAGGCGCCCGGACACGGGGCGTGCCGGAGTCCGAGTGGCCCACCGCGCCCAGACCCGGTGCCGCCTACATCCGCATGACACCCGCCAGAACGGTGTCGTGGGATTACGCAAGTTCGACGACAGACCAGGCCTAGTCCGCCCCGCCGGTCTCGTGGCGCGGCCGCAGTAGCCGATGCCCGTCGACGCTGCGTTGACGCCCCGAGTAGGGCCGGTGAAGATAGAGCAGCAGCGATCTCTGCTCTCGACAGGAGGCAGGTTCTCGTGACCGATTCGACCGGGACTTGCGACAACCCGGCCAGCCCCGCCCGGTTCTCCCGCCGCACCCTGCTGGGCGGCATGGCCACGGTCGGCGGTGCCGCGGCCATGTCGT
Source organism: Mycobacterium sp. (assembly GCF_040398885.1). GTDB lineage: Bacteria > Actinomycetota > Actinomycetes > Mycobacteriales > Mycobacteriaceae > Mycobacterium. Next base: position 18,345 of record NZ_JBBATF010000018.1, read on the forward strand.
TGTTCGCGTCGAGTTGCGGCAAGGGAAATGAGCCGCCGGCGGCTTGGGACCGCTCGCACCTCCCGCTCCCGGACACTCCCACCGGGGGCCACGTCGGGCGTACGATCGCCGATTCGGAGATGCCGACCATTACCCCGATCCGGCCGCCGGCAGGGGCCCCGAATATCGTCGTCGTGCTGATCGACGATGTCGGCTTCGGCGCAACGGCGACCTTCGGCGGCCCGGTGCCCACCCCCGTGGCCGACGCACTGGCGGGGGAGGGGTTGCGCTACAACCGGTTCCACACCACTGCCCTCTGTTCGCCCACCCGGGGAGCGTTGCTGACCGGCCGCAATCACCACGTCGTCAACTCCGGGGCCATCACCGAGTGGGCCACCGGATTCGAGGGCTACAACAGCATAATCCCCAAGTCCTGCGCGACCGTCGCCGAGACGCTTCGGCAAAACGGATACAGCACAGCCTGTTTCGGGAAGTGGCACAACACACCGGTGTGGGAGGTCAGTTCGTCGGGCCCGTTCGACCGGTGGCCGACCGGTCTGGGTTTCGAGGAATTCTACGGCTTCATGGGTGGTGAGACGAATCAGTTCATGCCGGCCCTCTATCACGGCACGACGCCGATCGAACCCGCTGAGACCGAGAACTACCACCTGACAACGGATCTGGCCGACAGGATGATCGAGTGGGTCACCCACCAACGAAGCCTCTCACCGGACAGGCCGTTCTTCGTCTACTGGGCCCCCGGAGCCACCCACGCACCGCACCAGCCACCCGAGTCCTGGATAGCGCGATTCGCCGGGAAGTTCGACCAGGGCTGGGATGCGCTGCGCGACGAGATCTTCCAGCGGCAGAAGACCCTCGGCGTCATCCCCGCCGACGCCAGGCTGACACCGCGTCAGGAGACGATTCCGGCCTGGGACACCCTCGACGCCGACCACAAGAAGATCGCCTCGCGGTTGATGGAGGTCTACGCCGGGTTCCTGGCGCACACCGACCATGAGATCGGGCGGATCGTCGACGCGCTCAAGGGAATGGGCCAGTGGGACAACACGATGTTCGTCTATGTCATCGGCGACAACGGGGCTTCTGCCGCCGGTGGCGTCAACGGGGTGTTCAACCAGATGGTCTATACCAATGGCGCACAGGAGGACCCCTCCGTCGTCATGTCCAGACTCAGCGAGATCGGCGGACCCAAGGCCAACAACGACTACCCGGTGGGTTTCGCGTCGGCGCTGTGCACCCCGTTTCAGTTCACCAAGCAATATGCCAGTCACTTCGGCGGCACCCGCAACCCGCTGATCATCACCTGGCCTGCCCGCGTTGCCGATCGGGGCGGGTTACGTTCGCAGTTCCACCATGTGATCGACATCGCGCCGACCCTGCTCGAAGCCGCCGGCCTGCCGGCGCCGGAGGTCGTCAACGGGGTCGAGCAGCGGCCCCTCGATGGGGTCAGCATGGCCTACACCTTCGACGATCAGAAGGCTCAAGACCGCAGGACCACACAGTATTTCGAGATCATGGGTGTGCGGGGCGTCTACCACGAGGGGTGGTTCGCCTGCACCTACCACGGCAAGATTTATTGGAAGCCGGGGAAACTGCCCGAGTTCTCCGACGACAGGTGGGAGCTTTACGATCTGAACCGAGACTTCAGCCAGGCTGAGGACCTCGCCGCCCGACAGCCGCGGAAGCTGGCCGAACTCAAGGCGTTGTTCGACGAAGAGGCCGAGCGGAACTCCGTGTTTCCGTTGGATGACCGCGGCCCGTCCCGCGCGGTCGATGCCCGTCCGACCATCATGGGGGATCGCACGTCGATCACCATGGGTCCCGGCCAAGTCCGGATGCCCGAGGACATCATCCGCACCGCCTTCAATCGGTCCTACTCGATCACCGCGGATTTCGAGCCGAAGAAGGGCGCCGCCACCGAGGGGGTTCTGTTGGCCGCGGGCGGATACGTCGGCGGGATGGCGCTGTATGTCAAGGGCGGTCGGCCGACCTTCACCTACAACTACTTCGGGTCGAAATACACAACGGTCACCGGCGCCGAACCACTTCCGGCCGGCCCGACATCGGTGCGCCTGGACTTCGACTACGACGGCGGCGGTATGGGCAAAGGCGGGCTGGCGCGTCTGTCGGTCAACGGCAAAGAGGTCGGCAGGACCCGGATCGAGGCGACCATCCCGCTGGGGTTCAGCGCCGACGAGGGTCTGGACGTCGGCATCGACACCGGCACGCCCGCCTCGGACACCTATGAGGGGCTTTTCCCGTTCAATGGGACGGTCGACTCGGTCACGCTTCAGTTGCGCTGATCCTCGGCGTCGAGGCCGGCCGCAGCGCCGCACTGCCAAGCCCCGGATCAACGGAACCAGCGGTTTACGCGGGGAGCAGGACCGGGGCGTCGAGCGCCATCGCGTACACCAGACGCGGCAGGGTCGAGAGGAGCGTGCAGGGATCCTCGCAGAGCAGTGCGAAACCGGCTTTCTCGGCGTGAGCGCGCGCTGGTTCGTTCGCCTGCCGGACCAGCATCAGCGCAGTGCGCGCCCCCGATTCGCGGCCGATCCGGAGTCTCTCGTCGCGCAGCATCCTGCCCAGGCCGCACCCGACGTCCTCGACGTAAAGCCCGCCCAGGTGCGCGGTCTCACCGGCTATCCGGACGAAGGCGCAGGCCGCCACCGACTCATCTGGTCGTTCGTAGACAAGGACATGAGTGGACGGATCCCCCAGGCGCGCGTCCCATGCCTCCACGCCGTGCTCGGACCGAGCCCATGCGCGCGCGGAGGCGGGATCAGTCCACTTCGCATAGGTTCGGCTCGCGATCGGAAGGACGAAGCGGTTGAGCTTCTCGCCCTGCCCCGATTCGTACCGGCACAGCCTGTAGTTCACGGGAACGAGAATCTACTCGACGCGATCGCCGGAGATCGCCGTTCGGGCCGACGCCGGGTTGAACTTTTCCTGAACTGCGTCGAACCACGGCCCACCGGCTGACTGCGGAGCCTCGGCGTCACCCCACCCTCGCTCGACGCCAATGAGCCTCCGCGGCTCTGTCGCGCCCGCTCGTTGCCTGCACCTCGGCGTAGTGGTCGACCAGCCGGTCGCAGATCGCCGGCCAAGTTCGCCCGAGGACGCTGCGGCGGGCCGCCTGTGCGTAGCGGAGACGCTCGGCGAGCAGACGGTCAACGGATTGACCCAGCAGAGATTCGAACTTGTCCGCCGGAAGCAGCAGGCCGGTGCGAAACGGTGTGATGAGGTCGCGCGGTCCGCCGGCGTCCGGAGCGATGGCCGGCACTCCCGAGGCCAGTGCCTCCTGGACCGTCTGGCAGAAGGTCTCGTGTTCGCCGGGATGGACGAAGACATCCATGCTGGCGTACGCGGTGGCGAGTCGGCGGCCGTAGAGGGCGCCGGTGAAGATCGCCGAGGGCAGCGCGGCGCGCAGCTCGTCCCGGTCGACCCCGTCCCCGACGATGACGAGCCGCAGATCGTCGCGCCGGGCGATGACGGCGAGTCGTTCGACGTGTTTCTCGGGAGCCAGCCTGCCGACGTATCCCACGATCGGCTTGCCGTCCGGTGACCAGGTGCGCCGGAGCCGGTCGTCCCGCAGCGAGGGCGCGAAGCCGGTGATGTCCACACCGCGGGGCCAGTGGTGCACCCGCGGTACGCCGTGGGCCCGAAGATCAGCGATCGCCGATGTTGAGGGAGCCAGGGTCCGGTCGGCCCTGGAATGCAGGTGCCGTGTCCATGCCCACAACGGCCGGGCGGCCAGGGATGCGCCGTAGCTGGCGGCGAAGCCGGCGACGTCGGTCTGGTACACGGCCACCGTCGGGACGCCCAGTCGTCGGGCGGCGAGCAGACCGCCGTAGCCCAGTAACGCCGGTGAGGCCAGGTGCACCACATGGGGATCAAATCCCCTCAGCACGGTGAGCATCCGAGCCCGGGGGATCCCGAGAGGCAGCGAGGTCACTTTCGGGACCATCCGGGATGGGACGCGGTGGATGCGCACTCCGTCGTGCACACGCGCGGCGGGTGGTTCCCCGCGGGGGTTGTCCGGAGCGATGACGAGCGCCTCATGGCCGGTTCGGCGCAGATGCTCAAGCACCCGCAGTACCGAGTTGGAGACTCCATTGACGTTGGGCAGGAACGATTCCGCGACGATTGCGACTCGCACGGTTGCCAGATTCTCATCGGCGGGTGTCGGCGAGGTTTCTTTGCGGGATACGGCTGGAGGCGGGTTGCTGTCGGTTCAGCGAGTACGTGTGCCTCGTCGGCCGAGCGAGTGGACTGTCCACCCGGCCGCCGTCCAGCGTTGGACCTCAAGGCAGTTCCGTCCGTCGACCACGACTCTGGCGCGGACTGCGCCTGCGAGTTCGCGCGGATCGAGATCGACGAACTCGCGCCACTCGGTGAGCACCATGACGGCGTCGGCCCGATCACAGGCTTCCGCAACCGAAGTGGCATAGGTGAGGGTCGGGAAGAGTCGTTGCGAATTCTCCATGGCTTTGGGGTCGTACACGTTGACGGTGGCGCCGTTGAGCTGAAGCATTCCCGCGACGTTGAGCGCTGGGGAGTCGCGCACATCGTCGGACTCCGGCTTGAATGCGGCCCCCAGCACAGCGATGTTGGCGCCAAGCAGGGAGCCGCCACACGCGGTGGTGGCCAACTCCACCATGCGCGTCCGCCGGCGCATGTTGATGCTGTCGACTTCGCGGAGGAACGTCAGCGCCTGATTGGCGCCGAGTTCCCCGGCGCGGGCCATGAAAGCCCGGATGTCCTTGGGCAGGCAGCCGCCGCCGAATCCCAGCCCCGCGTTGAGGAATTGCCGGCCTATGCGTGGATCGTGACCCAGTGCGTCGGCCAGGAGGTGCACGTCGGCATCGGCGGCTTCGCACACCTCGGAAACTGCGTTGATGAAGGAGATCTTGGTCGCGAGAAAGGCGTTGGCGGAGACCTTGACCAGTTCGGCGGTCTGCAGATCGGTCAACAGGAACGGCACGCCGCCATCAAGCAGGTGCGCGTACAGGCCCCGAAGCGCCGCCTCTGCCCGTGTCGAGTCAGGTTGCACACCGACCACGATGCGGTCCGGGCGCAAGGTGTCGCGGACGGCGAAGCCCTCCCGGAGGAACTCGGGGTTCCAGGCGATCTCGACGTCGACACCGTTGGGCGCGAGGGCGCTCGCGCGGCGGGCCAGTTCGGCCGCTGTTCCCACCGGGACAGTGGACTTACCGACGATCACCGACGGCCGCGTCAGCCGCGGTGCGAGTCCGTCGATCACCGCGTGGACATGACGCAGATCCGCGCCGTACTCCCCCTTCTTCTGCGGTGTGCCGACACCGAGGAAGTGGACGTCGGCGAACTCGGCCGCCAGGTCGTAGTCGGTGGTGAACCGTAGCCGGCCGGATGCCAGATGTCCCTGGAGCATCTCCGCCAGATCCGGCTCGTAGAAGGGAATCTCGCCCGCGGAGAGTTTCGCGACCTTTCCCGGGTCGATATCGACCCCGACGACATCATGGCCCAGTTCCGCCATCCCGACCGCGTGGGTGGCGCCGAGGTAACCGGTGCCGAATACGGTGCATCGCACGGTGTCTGTATACCGACTGCAAGTGTGCCGATCGGGCTCGGGAAACGGAGCAAAAAGCCAACAGATGGTGAACACTACGGCGCCAGTAAGCTATTCGTCACAATCCGTACACCGACACAGCACCCACAGGTAGGCGTTTCGCTATCCGGCTGCGGGACTGTTCAGGTCGTGAGCACCGCTTCCGTACTCATTGCCCCCGACCAAACCGACACCCGCCGTCTCGCCGGCCCGCACTACACGCTGCTGCTGACCACGGATCCCACTTCGATCGACGCCGCGCAACGGCTTCGGTACGAGGTCTTCTCCACCGAACCAGGATTCACCCTCGACAACGACACGGCTGTCGATGCGGACCGCTTCGACGAGTACTGCGACCACATCCTGGTGCGCGAGGACAACTCCGGGGAGGTGATCGGCTGCTATCGAATGCTGCCCCCGCCGGGCGCGATCTGCGCCGGAGGGCTCTACACAGCAACGGAATTCGACATCAGAGCCCTTGACCCGATCAGGCCGTCCATGGTCGAAATGGGTCGCGCAGTCGTACGCAGCGACCACCGTAACGGGTCGGTGATCCTCATGATGTGGGCCGGCATCCTCGCCTACCTCGATCGCTGCGGCTACGACTATGTGATCGGCTGCGTCTCGGTTCCCACGCACGGCGAAGGGCCGGCCGGCAGCCGGCTGAGGGGAATTCGCGACCTCGTCCTCGGCCGGCACCGCGCCGGCTACACCGTCCACCCCTACCGGCCGGTGGTCCTCGACGGCCGCGATCTGGACAGTATCGAGCCTCCCGAACGACCGGCAGTCCCGCCGCTTATGCGGGGTTACCTACGACTCGGCGCGCAGATCTGCGGCGAGCCCGCTCACGATCCCGACTTCGGGGTGGGTGACTTCCCCACGATCCTTGATAAACGACAGGCCGACCTGCGCTACCTGCGCCGGCTGCGCTCCGCCGCCGACGGAGAGGCAACCACTGCACACGGCGGTCACCGCTGATGACCGCGGTCGATCACGCGTGGCTGCCGAGAACGTCGTGCACCGCAGAGTGCGTGCGTTCGGGACTGGGACAAAGCGGGCACCGGGCATTGGCGGCCATCCGCGCCACCCGGCGGATCGCGGTCACCGCTCTCGTCCTGACCACGCTGCCTCTGCTTGCGTTACCACTACCCGGCAACCTTCATGCCAAGAAGCTTTACTGCCGAGCGGTGATGCGTTGCCTCGGCATACGAATCACGCTCTCAGGTGGCCCTATCCGCAACCTGCGAGGCATGCTGGTCGTGGCCAACCATGTCTCGTGGGTCGACGTTTTCGCCGTCGGCGCGGTGCTGCCGGGCTCTTTCGTCGCCCGCGCTGATCTCATCGACTGGCCGGTCGTGGGACTGGCCGCACGGATGGCCAACATCATCCCCATCGAACGCCGCGACCTTCGGCAACTGCCCACCGTGGTCGACACCGTGGTCGGGCGGCTGCGCGAGGGCCACACGGTGGTCGCCTTCCCCGAAGGCACCACCTACTGCGGCCTCGACAACGGCCAGTTCCGCCCGGCGCTGTTCCAAGCCGCCATCGACGCCGACCGCCCGGTGCAGCCGCTGCGCCTGACCTACCACCACCGCGATGGCAGTCCCTCGACCGTGACGGCGTTCCTCGGCGAGGAAAGCTTGTGGGCATCGATCAAACGAATCGTCCGTGCGCCAAGGACCATCGTTCACGTCCAAGTGCGACCGCTGCAATTGCCCCAAGCCGTGCGCAGCCAGTTGGCCGCGCGCTGCCAGGCCGCGGTCCACGCCCGGTCCGGGCTCCGCGGCGCGGCGACACACTCGTTGCACCCGGCTGCGTAACCGGGCGGCCCGGCGCGGAATTCGCACAGACCGGGATCCCTCTCACGATCGTCGTCGAATACATTGACCTGATGAGAAGGTGCCGACTCGCCTCCTGCTTCGTCGTTCTCGCGTTTGCCGTCTCTACTTGCTTAAGCACCGGCTGGACCGCCAACTCGGATGTGACAACCGGCGCCGCTCTCCTCGACCTCGACGACCCGGGCGCGGTGGCCGCCTGGACGACGCTCAACGACCCCGTGATGGGCGGTCTGTCCACATCCGAGGTCAAGTTCGGCGATGGCGGCCTCAGGTTCTCGGGTTGGATCTCGCTGGAGAACAATGGCGGATTTGCCTCGGCCCGCAGTCCGGTGGACGGCGAAATCGGGCGAAAAGCGGCCGGCGCGAAGTCGTTTCGGATCCAGGCGCAGGGCGACGGCAAGACCTACGTCCTGAAGGTCGGCACTGCCGGGCAGGCGTGGTCCTACATCCAGCGGTTCCGTACCGACGCCGCCGTCTCGCGGACCTACGAACTGCCCATCGAGGGCTTCCGGCCGGTCGGCATGCGCCTCGACCCCGCACCCGGCGCGCCGCAGACTTTGGATCCCTCGGGCATCAGCCAGGTTGCGATCTACATTCTCGACAAGCAGCAGGGCCCATTCGAGCTCACCGTTCGCGCGATCGCAGCCGCGAACTGAGGACGGCCGTGCGGACGGCCGCGACTCGCCTTAGCCGGCCCGGCGGTGGGGCCGCCACCCCACGACCGTCAGGTACAGCCCGAGCAGTGCCAGTGCCACGTACCCGATACGCCAGGAGACGCCCGTGCCCAGTACGGCGTTGGCCGCGGACATGAGTGCGGCCGGGAATGCCAGCAACAGCACGCCGCGCAGCACCAGCAGCCAGCCCAGCGCCGAGACGATGATCGCCGGAGCGTCGGTCCAGTACGGGTGCATCGCGACGACGACAAGACCCAGCAGCAGGGTGATCGCGCCGCCGAACCATCCCCAGATGGGGCTGGCGGCGAAGTCCGACAGCAGGGTCTGCATCTGCGGTGCCCGGACCGCGATGGTCAGCGACGAGATGAGCAGATACGGCCCGATCACGCGGGCGAACATCCGGGTCCGATCCGAGGTGCCGATGAGTTCGTGATTGATGACGGTCATGACGGTAGGAATAGCCGTTGACCGATTCACCCAAACGCTCCTCCGACCCGGCAAAACCTCAGGGCTTCAAAGGAAGTCGGAGTCCCGACGGGGTGAGTCGTCTTCTTCGCAACCATCGTCTGCGATGTCGGCCAGGTACTCGGTGGCCGCCTCCCGACGGGCGTCGCGGTAGCGCTGCTCGCGGTCCCGCTGTTGCTGCTCAAGGGATTTGCCCCAGGTGCGGGGCCGATTCCAGCTAGCCATCCCGGGCCTCCGCCTTCTGACACTTAAATGTTTGCCGGGCGACTGGATCATACATTTGCCGACGGCGATGCCGGGCGAGGACGTAAAGTGGGCCGCCGGCCAGTTCTATGACTTCGCGAGGAAGGTCCGAGCATGGCGGATGTCGGTTCGACGGAGACCGCGAACGCGGCGAGCCTTCGCGAGATTTGGCGGCAGTTGTTCGACGAGCGTGATCTCTCAGATCCCTCCAGGTACTGGACTGACAACGGGTGCGACGACTTCCTGGCGGCGGGGCAAGCCCCGCGAGGCCCGGTCGAGTTGAAGGCATGGTTCACGGCGCAGTTCGCTGCGATGCCGGACTGGCGGATGGAGATCACCAATATCGTCGACGACGGCGCAGGTCAGCTTGCGGTGGAGTGGATCGGCACGGGCACCTTCACCGGTGCCCCCTGGCTTGGTTTTCAGCCGACCGGCCGACGGATCGTCTTCAAGGGTTGCGACGTGATCCGAATGTCGGCCGATGGCAGGATGGACCAGACCACCGTGTACTTCGACGGTGCGGCGTTCGCGCGCCAGGTCGGTATGCTTCCGCCCGCCGGTTCAGCCGCCGATCGCCTTGCCACCACCGCCTTCAACAGCTTCACCCGGCTGCGCAGCCTGATCAGAAGGTGATGGCGCCGGCGCCTCAGAGGAACTCGACCTTGCCGGTGTCGAGGTCGTAGAAGGCGCCCACGACCTTCAGCCGACCGGAGTCGAGCCGCTCCTTGAGCACCGGACTGGCGACCAGCGCCGCCTCACCGCGGCGGACCACCTCCTTGCCCGCGGCGTTGATGAGTTGGTCGTCGCTGACCCCCGTGGCCTTCATCTCTTTGACCACCGGGGTGATCGGGTCGACGATCGCCCCTATTTTGCCCGGCGAACCGCCTTCGCCGGCCTTGAGCGCCTTCACCGCGGCGGTGACCGCACCGCACTTCGAGTGGCCGAGCACCACCAGCAGCGGAACCCCGAACTCGTCGACACCGAACTCCAGCGAGCCCACCGCCGCGTCATCGGCGATCGCACCGGCGATGCGCGCATCGAACACGTCGCCCAACCCCCGATCGAAGACCAGTTCGGGCGGCACCCGGGAATCAACGCACCCGAGAACCCCGACGAACGGCTTCTGGCCCCGGGCGACGGCCAACAGGCGATCGCTGCTGAGGTTCGGCTCGACTTCTTTCATGGCCACGAACCGGGCGTTGCCCGCCTTGAGTTTTTCCAGCGCCTGATCCGGGGTGAGGTTCCCGGTGTCCTCGGTGACGGTGTGCTCGCCGTGGACCCGTCGGGCGCTGGTCCTGGAGCACCCCGCCGCGGCGAGAGCCCCGAAGCCGACGGCCGCGACGGTGAGAAAGTCGCGGCGCGCGCGTTCAGTCATTTCCGACCTCCGGTAGTAGCGGGTTTCCGGATCGCAGAGTTTAGCGAGGATCACCTCCTGAGGGGCCGATAAAGCCGAAGGTTGCCGGGGTGGACTCGCCCCCAAATCGAAGACCGGCGTGATCCAATGTGCCTCCGGGCGGCAACAGCTGACCATCAACCAGGTAGGTGGGGAGAGACCATGCTCAGCCGACGGATGTTCTTCGTAGCCGGTGCCG
>NZ_JBBATF010000019.1:0-28008 GCF_040398885.1 Mycobacterium sp.
CTCCGCCTTCGCCGCCGCCCAACCGGCGGCGAAGAACCAGAACGCCAGCAGGCTGAACCAGGCGTCCCGGCCCATCTCCAGCCCCGGCAGGTCGTACCGCAGTGCCAGGCCGACGGCGAGGAATCCCATCGCCAACCCCAAGGGTGCCCGGCGTTCCAGGCGGTCGATACCTGGAATCCACAACGCCGCCGCCAAGGCCAGCAGGGTCCACACCAACACCTCGATGAACCACAGACGGCCGGCGGTCATGCTGTCGGCTGGGCCGAGAATCTTCTGCAGCAGAAGGAGATTGGACGGCGCGTAGTCGTCGGAGAAACTCATCACCAGGGCCACCCAGAGCACCGACGGCACCGCGATCCATCCGACGGTTGTGATGATGCGTGCGATTCGCCGCCGGCGCGGATCGCGACCCAGACAGAACCGGGCGAAGTTGAAACCGGCCACCGCCAGCAGGACGTGCGCTCCGCCCCACAGTGTGAACAGTTCGGCATGGGACCCGACGATCAGCACGATGGCCACGGCGCGTAACGCGACCCCGGTGTCGAGGAACGCCCCGCGGGGCCGGCCCGGACGGCGGGCGGAGTTCTCCAGTTCCCCGACGGTGCGCGACGGCCACTGCGGGGGAAGGGAACCCAACACCCGTTCCAGACGCACCGACGTCCGCACAAAGGACAGCGACGTCCCGCCGAGATCCGCGAAGCTGCGGTCCGCGGTCACGGCGGCGGGATCGATCTGCAGCACCTCGGCGAACAGTTCGCGCACGCCGACCGGTTGGCGCTCGTCGGTCTGGCGGCCGATCTGGCGGTCGATCTGGCGAAGTCGCCCGTAATCCGGCTTGCCCGAGGGCAGCAGCGGAAGCTCCGAAAGGTGCACGGCGCGAACGGCATCGGTGGGGAGGCCGGCGGCGGCCGCGGTCCGGCGGCTCAGGTCCTGCGGACTCCCGGAGCGGCCCGCCGTGGCGACGAGCAACTGTCCCTCGGATTCGGCGCACATCACCGGCGACCCCGGGGCGGTCACGGCCGCCTCCACCCGGTGCAGGTCGATCCGCAGTCCGCAGATCTTCACGAACCTGCTCAACCGGCCCACGATCTGGTACATCCCGTCGCCGAGGTCGCGGGCGACGTCGCCGGTGTGCAACGCCTCCATCGTCTTTCCGCGGGAAAGATCGGCTTTCGACTCGGCGTACCCCATCATGACGTTGGGCCCCCGGTAGACCAGTTCGCCCACGCCCGGTTCGTTCCACCCCTCAAGCGGGGCAAGCTCGAAGGCCCCGCCGGGAATGGCCCGACCGATCGCCTCGGGGTGCTCGAGTACCCGGTCCGGCGGGAGATAGGCCATCCGGGCGGTGGCCTCGGTGGCGCCGTACATGACCACGAAGTCGAACCCCCGCCGTCGGCCGAGTCGGGCGTAGCGGCGCACCGTCTCAGGCTTCAACCGGCCACCCGCCTGGGTGACGTAGCGCAGGGTGGGCAGGTCCATGTCGGCGAACCGGGAGTGGTCCAGGAGTTCGAAGGTGTAGGGGACACCGGCGAAACTGGTTGCACCATAACGTCGGAACAACTCCCAGAAGCCGTCCTCGGTGACGGAGCGATCGGTCAGGATCACGCCGGCGCCCTGCCACAGGTGAGTGTGCACGACCGAGGCGCCGTAGCAGTACGACAGCGGCAGCGTCGTGATCGCACGGTCGGCTTCGGCGATGCCGAGATACTGTGCGATCGCGTCGGTGTTGGAGCGCAGGTTATCCGCGGAAAGCCGAACCGTCTTGGGGGAACCGGTGCTTCCGGAGGTGCTGGCCAGCAGGGTCAATTCGTCGTTCAACCGGTGCGTGGGGCGCGCGCTGCGGTGCTCGACGCGGCCGGTGCCGTCGACGATCACATCGGGTTCGTAGGCCGCGGTGATCGCCGTGAAGTCGCGGCCCCGCGGCACCGGCAGCACGACGTGGCCCCCGGCGAGCGCACCGAGGTAGGCCTCCAGCACCGGCAGGCTGTTCCGGGTTTCGATCAGAACAAGTTTCCGGCCCTCGCCCAGGCTCGCGGCAAAGCCGTCCATCCGGTCCGCGAGCGCACGGTAGGTCAGCGTCCCGGTCTCCGTCGCCACCGCGAGCCGATCCGAGAAGCCGGCGATCCGCTCCAGCAGATCACGCACGGCGATTCCCGAAGACCACCCCTTCGCCGATGACCTCGACCTGCACCTTGTCTTCGACCTGCGGGGCGGTGACGCTGATCTGGCGGGCCAGCACCGACTGCCGGCCGGCCCCCATGTCGATGGTCAGTACCACCTCGCCGCCGGTGAATTCCGCGGCGATGACGATGCCGGTCCCGTCGGCGTGGTCGAGGTCGGATACGGCCTCGGCCCGCAACTGTTCCGGGCGCAGCAACAACGTTCCCGGCCCGTCCCCGGCGGCGGGAGCGGGCACCCTCCCCAGCGCGCATTCGGCCCAGCCGTCCCGGGCCGCGCAGGGCAGAAAGACGCAGTCGCCGAGGAACTCGGCGGTGGCCGGGTCGCGCGGCCGCAGGTAAACCTCGCGCGGTGAGCCGATCTGGGTGAACCGCCCGCCGAGCATGACGGCCACCTGATCGGCGACCGACAGCGCCTCCTGCTGGTCATGGGTGACCAGCAGGGTGGTGACCGCGGCTTCGCGCAGCGTTGTCGCGACGGAGTTGCGGGTGGTCACCCGTAGCCGCGCGTCCAGCGAACTGAACGGCTCGTCGAGCAACATCAGCGAGGGCTTACGGGCCAACGCCCGGGCCAGGGCCACCCGCTGCTGCTGGCCACCGGACAGCTCGTCGGGCCGGCGATCGGCCATCGCCGCGTCGAGCGAGACGGTTTCCAGCAGTTGCCCCACCCGGTCCCGCACGGCACATACCCGCAGACTGCCCAGTCCGTAAGCGATGTTCTGGCCCACGGTTAGGTGCGGGAACAGGGCACCGTCCTGGGTGACGTAACCCACCCCCCGCTTGTTCGGTGCCAGCACGCGCCCGGGACCGGAGACGGTCGTCCCGTCGATCGCCACGGTCCCCGAGTCGGGTTCTTCGAATCCGGCGATGATCCGCAGCAAGGTCGTCTTACCGCAGCCCGACGGGCCCACCACTGCCGTGGTCCCACCGTTGCGGATATCGAGCTCGAGGTCGGAGATCACCCTCTTGTCATCGAAAGACTTTGCCAGCGAACGGATCTCGAGTGCGTGGGGGCTCATAGCGCGGTCACCGCCCGGGTGGCCTGCCGGAACAACAGCATGGTGACCGGCAGGGTGAGGATGACCATGACCGCGGCGTACGGCGCCGCACCCGCGTAGTCCAGTTCACTGGCCAGTGACCAGAACCGCATCGACAGGGTGCGGGTGCCGGTGGGCGCCAGCAGCAGGGTCGCGGTGAGCTCGGTCGCCACCGCCACGAACACCATCGCGGCCCCGGCGGCCGCCGCCGGCGCCGTCAGCCGAAGCGTCACCCGGGCGAACGTCGTCGCCGCGGTGGCGCCCAACGACCGGGAGGCGTCCTCCAGACTGGTCGGCACCTGGGCCAGGCCGGCCCGGACGCTGACCACGGCGCGCGGGATGAACATCAGCACGTAGGCGCAAATCAGCAGCGCCACAGTCTGATACAGCGGGGGAGCGACGCGGATGGCGACTGTCACCAGCGCCAGGGCCGTCACGATGCCGGGCAGGGAACTGGTGACGAAGTTGGCCCCCTCGATCAATCGGCCGGCGGGATGGTGGGTCCGCACCGCCACCCAGGCCACCGGATATGCCAGTGCCGTGGCGACCAGAGCACCGACCGCGGCAAGGCCCGCGGTCTGGGCCAGCGCGATACCCATGTCGCGGGCCGGCCACACGTCCGCTCCGCCGATCCAGAGCCATCGGGTTAGGGTTCCGATCGGAACGCCGATTGCCAACACCGACAGCGCGATCAGTGTCAGCAGGGCTGGTATGCGGAGCCGACGCAGCCGGATGGGGGTCACCGGGCGCGGCGCCCCGGATCCGATCCTGGCGAACCGGTTTCGGCCACGCGCACCCACTTCGGCGAGAAGTATCAGCAGACACAGCCCGACGAGGACGCCGGCCAGCATGGCACCCGCTGCCCCGTCGAAGGTCGACTGGAACTGCTCGACGATCGCGGTGGTGAAGGTGCTGAAGCGCAGCATGGCGAAAGCTCCGTATTCGGCCAGCAGATGGACGCCGATCAGCACCGAGCCGCCGAGAACGGCCAGCCTCAGCTGCGGCAGCACGACACGTCCGAACACCGCGGCCGGCGTGGACCCCAGGCTTCGTGCCGACTCCTCCAGTGCAGGGTCGAGCCGGCGTAGTGCCGCCGTGGCGGGAAGGTAGACGAACGGGAAGTACGACAGCGCGGTGACCAGTACCGCGCCGGTGAACCCGTGCAGCGACGGCACCAGCCCGACCCAGGCGTAGGAGTTGACGAATGCCGGAACGGCCAACGGCGCGACCAGAAGTGGGCGCCACAGCGCGCGTCCCGGCACGTCGGTGCGCTCGATGAGCCAGGCGGCCCCCACGCCGATCGCAACGCAGGCCGGCACCGTGACCGCCACCAGGCCGACGGTGTTCAGCAGGAGCTCACTCACCCGGGGACGGATCAGCAGGGCCACGGCTCGATCGGGCCCGATACTGACGAACGACCACGCCACGTAGCCGAGTGGGATGAGCGACAGGGCGGCCAGCAGGCCCGCGGTGCCGAGGGCCGCCCGGCCGGCCGGGCGTCGGCGATGTCTGGTGAGAGCGGCGACGGTCAGAGCAACCCCGCCTTGGTCATCAAGTCGGTCACCGCGGCGGCGTCGAGATCCGTGGGGTTCACCGCGGGTGCCTGCAGTTGGTCCAGCGGCACCAACGCACTGTTGGCGGGCACTCCGCTGCCGACCGGATATTCGAAGGAGGTGCCGTTTCGCAGGATGTCCTGCCCGCTCTTTCCGGTGACGAATCGGATGAAGCGTTGCGCCTGTTCGGCTTTCCTGCTCGATTTGAGGACGCCGCCGCCCGAGACGCTGACGAACGCGCCGGGGTCTTGGTTCTTGAAATAGTGCAGGGCGGTGTTTCCGCTGAGCTCCCTGGTCTTGGATTGATCGCGGTACCAGTAGTAGTGATAGATCACCCCGCCTGCCACCTCGCCGGCGTTGACCGCGCGCAGCGTGGCGATGTTGTCGGTGTAGATGACCGCGTTGGCCTTCATGCCCTCCAGCCACTGCTCGGTCGCGGGCTTGCCGCGCAGTTCCAGCAGGGCGGCCACGATGGCCTGGAAGTCCGCTTTGGCCGGTGGTGCACCCCACCGTCCCCGCCACGCCGGGTCCTGTAGATCCAGCAGTGACTTCGGTAACTGGTCGGCGCCTAGCCTGGCCGGGTTGTAGACGAAGACGGTGCTGCGGGCGGCCACCCCAACCCAGGCGTTGCTGGCCGGCCGGTACTGGGCCGGTACCTGGGCGACGGTCTCGGCGTCGACGGCGGCGAGTAGTCCGGCCCGTTCCACGGCGGCGATCGCCGGCGAGTTCTCCGTCAGGAACACATCGGCCGGTGACTGGCCGCCCTCGGCGATGATCTGGTTGCCCAGTTCGGTGTCGCCGCCCTGACGGTGGGTGACCTTGATCCCCGTCTCCCGGGTGAAGGCCTCGATCCACTCCTTGGTCAGCGACTCGTGCTGGGCGTTGTAGATCAGCAGTTCGTCCTGCGGGGCCCGCGAGCACGACACGGCGGAGCCGACCAGGCTCAGGGCCATCAAGACCGACAGTGCGTAGCGCAGCCGACGTCGCATGACAGCGGGCCTCCAGACAGTGTTAGTAAGGTATGCCTAACCATACAATGAATCGGACGAGGCCCATAACGACGGACCGGCCGCGGCGGCGCGAAGGAGAAGCACGCCACCGCGGCCGGTGATGAAACTGCGACCGCCGACCTAGGCCGGCGGCAGCAGCACCGAGTCGATCAGGTACACCGTCGCGTTGGTGGTCTGGATTCCGCCGCACACCACATTTGCGTTGTTGACCATCAGGTGGTCGCCGCTGCCGCTGACCGTCAGGGTGGCGCCGTTGACCGTCTTGTGCGTGCCGACCACCTGGTCGGGCCCGGCCTGGCCGGCCACGACGTGGTAGGTCAGGATCGACGACAGCAGATTGGCGTCGGTCTTGAGCTTGTCGAGGGTGGCCGCGTCGATCTTGGCGAACGCGTCGTTGGTGGGCGCGAACACGGTGAACTGCCCGCCGTTGAGCGTGCTGACCAGGTTCACCTGCGGGTTCAGCCCGCCGGACAGCGCCGCGGCCAGAGTGGTCAGCACCGGGCTGTTGGCGGCGGCCGTCGCGACCGGCACCTTGGCCAGTTCGCCGACCGATCCGGGGCCCACCGGGACCTGCTGGGCGTAGCCGGCGCAGCCCGGGCCGACCAGGTGCACGTCGGCCGATGCGGCGGGGGAGGTGACGAGCGCGAAGCCCATCGCGGCGGCTGCCAGTCCGACGGTTCTATTGCGGTTTCTCATTTTTCGTCCTTTCGATTTCGCTGCAGTGCTGTGACCGGCACAGGGGGTGTGACCGGTGCAGTGGAGTGACCGGCCTCAGGGCTTCGGGGTAGCGGCCGGGGAGCCCGTCGTACCCGACGCCGGTGCCGCGGGCGGCATCAGCACGGTGTCGATCAGGTACAGGGTGGCGTTGGCCGTTTTGATGCCGCCGCACACGACGCCGGCGTCGTTGACAGTCAGTCCGTCGCCGGAGCCGGTCACCTTCAGCGACTCGCCCTGCACCGTCTTGTGCTCGCCCACGACGGCCGACGGGTCAGCCCCGGGACCGGAGACGACGTGGTAGGTCAGCACATCGGTCAGGAGCTTGGAGTCGGTCTTCAGCTTGTCGATGGTCGCCGAGTCGACCTTGGCGAATGCCTCGTCGGTCGGGGCGAACACGGTGAACTGACCGTTGTTGAGGGTGTCGACGAGGTTGACGTTCGGGTTGAGCTTGCCCGACAGGGCGCTGGCCAGGGTGGTGAGCACCGGGCTGTTGGAGGCCGCGGTGGCGACCGGGTCCTTGGCCAGGCCTGCCACCGATCCGGGTCCGGTGGGCACCTTCTCGGCGTAGCCCGCGCAACCCGCGCCGACCAGCCCTGCCGGTGCCGCCTCGGCCGATTTCGACATGGTGGTCGGCATGGCCGAAGAGACCGAACTCTTCACCGACGAGGCCGTCGACTCCGCCTTCTCCTCGGTCGCTGTCGAGCAGGACGACAAGGCCACCGCGGTGGCCGCGGCCAGACTCGCAGCTACCAGAGTTGAACGTTGAGAGCGCATGATCCTCCAGTTCCTCCGTGATTGGGGCCGACCGGTTGGCGGCCACAAATGCACTTCGGCACGGCGGGGACGACGGATGGGTAGATGTGACGACGGTCACAGAACCGATACGTCGGGGAGTCGGCCGCCCGGACTACGGGGTGGGCGTCGCCGTCGTCTCCGCGGTGTCCGGCGAGCTGGTCGTCGGGGAAGTGGACGCCGCGGTGACCGGCGGCGTCAGGACGGTGTCGATGAGGTAGACGATGGCGTTGGCGGTCCTGATTCCGCCGCACACCACGGCCGCACCGTTGACCCGAAGGCCTTCCCCCGACCCGCTCACGGCCAGCGACTGGCCCTGCACCGTCTGGTGTTCACCGGCGATGTCCTCCGGAGCGGTCTGCCCCTGGACGAAGTGGTAGTTCAGCACGCCGGTCAGTAGTTTCGGGTCCCCCCTGAACTCCTCGACGGTCTCCGCACCGACCTTGCCGAACGCCTCGTCGGTGGGCGCGAAGACGGTGAACTGGCCGGTGTTGGCGGCGTCGAACAGGTTGACCTCGGGGTTGAGGTTGCCCATCAGCGCACCGGCGAACGTGGTCAGCTGGGAACTGTTGCCCAACGCCACCGCGACGGGGTCGCGGCCCATCCCGTCGAGAGCCCCGGGACCGCCGGGCACCTTCCTGACGTAGTCGGCGCACCCCGCTCCCACCAGGCCGGGCGGCACCGGCACCTCCGTCGTCTTCGTGGGCGTTTCGGTCGTCTTCGGGGCCGGCGGCGCACTCGCCGAGGAGGCCGCCCGGCGCGGCGCGGGAGCAGGCTCCGACGCCACGATGTCCGAGGAGCACCCGGCCAGTACCAGGGCCGCGGCGAGGCAGGCGGCGGTGCCGTGCGTGCGGTGGGCCGTCATCATCTCTCCTCGATCCGGGGGCGAACGGGCACACACGGCACAATAGATCGGTGAGCCCAGCCAACCGCCTTCGCGTGCTGATCCTCGGCAGCACCGGGTCCATCGGAACGCAGGCCCTGGAGGTCATCGCGGCGAATCCCGACCGCTTCGAGGTGGTCGGACTGGCCGCCGGCGGCGGCAACCCGGATCTGCTGGCCCGTCAACGGGCGCAGACCGGGGTCGGCCGAATCGCGGTGGCCGACCCCGCCGCCGCCGACCGGGTGGGTGACGTCACCTACGCCGGACCGGACGCGGCCACCCGACTGGTCCAGGACACCGAGGCGGACGTCGTCCTCAACGCCCTGGTCGGAGCACTGGGGCTGAAGCCGACCCTGGCCGCCCTGGCCTCCGGCGCGCGACTGGCGCTGGCCAACAAGGAATCACTGGTCGCCGGCGGGCCTTTGGTGCTCAAGGCCGCAAGTCCCGGCCAGATCGTGCCGGTGGACTCCGAGCACTCCGCGCTGGCCCAGTGCCTGCGCTCCGGCACCGCCGACGAGGTGGCGAAACTCGTCCTGACCGCCTCCGGGGGGCCGTTCCGAGGCTGGTCGGCCGCGCGACTGGAGTCGGTCACCCCCGAACAGGCCGGAGCGCACCCGACCTGGAACATGGGCCCGATGAACACGCTCAACTCGGCGTCGCTGGTCAACAAGGGCCTGGAACTCATCGAGACCCACCTGCTGTTCGGAATTCCCTACGAGCGCATCGACGTGGTGGTGCACCCGCAGTCGATCGTGCACTCCATGGTGACCTTCGTCGACGGGTCGACCATCGCCCAGGCCAGCCCGCCCGACATGAGGTTGCCCATCGCGCTGGCCCTGGGCTGGCCGAGGCGGGTCGCCGGATCGGCCGCCGCCTGCGACTTCAGCACCGCATCCACCTGGGATTTCGAGCCGGTGGACTCCGAAGTCTTCCCCGCGGTGGACCTGGCCCGGCAGGCCGGTGCGGCCGGCGGATGCATGACCGCGGTCTACAACGCAGCCAACGAGGAAGCGGCGGGGGCCTTCCTGGCCGGGCGGATCAGGTTCCCGGCCATCGTGAGAACGATCACCGACGTGCTGGCCGCTGCGGACCGGTGGTCCGCCGAACCGGCTACCGTGGATGATGTACTCGACGCCCAGCGCTGGGCCCGGCAACGTGCACGCGAAGCCGTCGACGTCGCCGCACAGGAGGTCGCTTCACACCGATGATGTTCGCAATCGGCATCGCGCTGTTCGCACTGGCAATTCTGGTGTCGGTGGCACTGCACGAGTGCGGCCACATGTGGGTGGCCCGCGCCACCGGGATGAAAGTCCGCCGCTACTTCGTCGGCTTCGGGCCGACGCTGTGGTCGACGCGCCGTCCCAACAGACTCGGTTCCACCGAGTACGGCGTGAAAGCCGTTCCGCTGGGCGGGTTCTGCGACATCGCCGGGATGACGGCCGCGGAGGACCTGCCTCCCGAGGACGAGCCGTACGCGATGTACAAGCAGAAGACCTGGAAGCGGGTCGCGGTGCTGTTCGCCGGTCCGGCGATGAACTTCGTCATCGGCCTGGTCCTGATCTACGCCATCGCCGTGATCTGGGGACTGCCCAACCTGCACCCGCCGACCACCGCCGTCGTCGGCGAGACCACCTGCGTCAAAGCCGAGCTGACGCGCGGCGAACTCGGCGACTGCACCGGCTCCGGACCCGCCGCCGCGGCCGGGATCAAACCCGGCGACGTGGTGGTCAAGGTGGGTACGACCGAGGTGAAGACCTTCGAGGAGATGGTCGCGGCGGTGCAGAGGGCCGACGGGCCGACACCGTTCGTCCTGGAGCGCACGGTGGACGGCACGACGTCGACCGTCGACACCGTCGTCGACGTCACCACCACCAAGCGCTGGGTGGCTCCGGCCGCCGGCGGCGAAGCCACCGGGCCCTCCGACGTCGGCGCCATCGGCATCACCGCCGCGCAGTTCGGCCCGACCCACTACAACGTGCTCTCCGCGGCCCCGGCCACCTTCGCCTTCACCGGCGACCTGGCCGTCGAGATCGGCAAATCACTGGCGAAGATCCCCTCCAAGGTGGGCGCGCTGGTGCACGCCATCGGCGGCGGCGAACGGGACCCGGAGACCCCGATCAGCGTCGTCGGCGCCAGCATCATCGGCGGCGACACCGTCGACCACGGCCTGTGGGTGGCGTTCTGGTTCTTCCTGGCACAGCTCAACTTCGTGCTCGGCGCCGTCAACCTGGTGCCGCTGCTGCCGTTCGACGGCGGCCACATCGCCGTCGCGCTGTTCGAGAAGCTGCGCAACCTGGTCCGCGCCGCGCGGGGAATGCTGCCGGCCCCGCCCGTCGACTACGGGAAGCTGATGCCGGCCACCTACGTGATCCTCGTCCTGGTGATGGGCTACATGGCGTTGACCGTCACCGCCGACCTGGTGAACCCGATCCGCTTGTTCCAGTAGGAGATTCACATGACCGCCATCGGCCTGGGCCTCCCGGCTGCACCGCCCCCGGTTCTCGCTCCGCGGCGAAGGACCCGCCAGATCATGGTGGGTGACGTCGGGGTCGGCAGCGACTTCCCGATCCCGGTGCAGTCGATGTGCACCACCAAGACCCACGACGTCAACGCCACCCTGCAGCAGATCGCCGAACTGACCGCGTCCGGGTGCGACATCGTGCGGGTGGCCTGCCCGCGCCAGGAGGACGCCGACGCACTCGCCGAGATCGCCCGGCACAGCAACATCCCGGTGATCGCCGACATCCACTTCCAGCCCAAGTACATCTTCGCCGCGATCGACGCCGGTTGCGCGGCGGTGCGGGTCAACCCGGGCAACATCAAGGAGTTCGACGGCCGGGTCGGCGAGGTCGCCAAAGCCGCGGGCGCGGCCGGGATCCCGATCCGGATCGGGGTCAACGCCGGTTCGCTGGACAAGCGGTTCCTGGAGAAGTACGGCAAGGCCACCCCGGAGGCGCTGGTCGAGTCCGCGCTGTGGGAGGCCTCGCTGTTCGAGGAGCACGGGTTCGGCGACATCAAGATCAGCGTCAAGCACAACGACCCGGTGGTGATGGTCGCGGCCTACCGGCTGCTGGCCGGAAAGTGCGACTACCCGCTGCATCTCGGCGTCACCGAGGCCGGGCCGGCGTTCCAGGGCACCGTCAAGTCCGCGGTCGCCTTCGGCGCACTGCTCTCCGAGGGCATCGGCGACACCATCCGGGTGTCGCTGTCCGCGCCGCCGGTCGAGGAGGTCAAGGTCGGCAACCAGATCCTGGAGTCGCTGAACCTGCGGCCCCGCGGACTGGAGATCGTGTCGTGCCCGTCGTGCGGGCGGGCGCAGGTCGACGTCTACACGCTGGCCAACGAGGTGACCGCCGGCCTGGAGGGTCTCGACGTTCCGCTGCGGGTGGCGGTCATGGGATGTGTGGTCAACGGACCCGGCGAGGCCCGCGAGGCCGATCTGGGGGTCGCCTCGGGCAACGGCAAGGGCCAGATCTTCGTCAAGGGCGAGGTGATCAAGACCGTGCCCGAGGCCAAGATCGTCGAGACGCTCATCGAAGAGGCGTTGCGTCTGGCCGCCGACATGAAAGACGACATGGAGGACGGCACGGCTGCGGGCGGTCCGCCGGTGGTCACCGTAAGCTGACGGCGTCCCCACCCGTTCAGAAAGGCCGCCATGTCGGCTCCGTCACTGTTCCGCTCGGTCGACGGCGGGCGGGTGTCGGTGGTGCGGGACACCGAGGCGGTGACCCGGGTGCTCACCGAAGATCCGGTCAGCTGCTGCATGGTCGCCGCCCGGGTCGCCGATCACGGCGTGGGGTCCGCAGCGATCGGAGGAGAGCTGTGGACCCGGCGCCGGGTGGAGGACTCGCTGTGTTACGCCGGGGTCAACCTCATCCCGCTGCGTGGCGGCCGCGCCGATGTCCGGGCGTTCGCCGAGCGCGCGCTGAGCACCCCGCGGCGGTGCTCCTCGGTGGTGGGCCCCGCCGAACTTGTCCTGCCGATGTGGGAGTGCCTGCAACAGGGCTGGGGCCCGGCCCGCGACGTGCGCGACCGCCAGCCGCTGATGGCGCTGAGGTCGCAGCCCCGATGTGTGGCCGATCCGGGCGTGCGTCGGGTGCGGATCGAGGAGCTGGACGCCTATCTGGTGGCTGCGGTGGACATGTTCATCGGCGAGGTCGGCATCGACCCCCGGGCCGGTGACGGGGGACGCGGATATCGCCGCCGGGTGGCCAGACTGATCACGGCCGGGCGGGCGTTCGCGCGTTTCGAGCACGGCCGGGTGGTGTTCAAGGCCGAGATCGGCTCGCAGTCCCCGGCGGTCGGTCAGATCCAGGGGGTCTGGGTGCATCCGGAGTGGCGGGGCCGCGGCCTGGGCACCGCCGGCACCGCCGCGGTGGCCGCGGCGGTGGTGCAGGGCGGCCGGATCGCCAGCCTCTACGTGAACAGCTACAACACCGTCGCCCGGGCGGCCTACACCCGAGTGGGTTTCAGCGAGGTCGGCGTCTTCGCCACCGTCCTGCTCGACTGAGTGCGGCGGACCGGGCGCCGGCGGCCGACGCGACGGTGCGCCTCCCGGCAATCGCGGTCACAGACTCATAACATCTGTCTCAATGACAACTTTGGCAACAAGAGTCACAGCGATCGCAGCGGCCCTGGCGCTGGCGTCGGGAGCGCTGTCGGCTTGCACGCCGAAAACCGAGGGGCCCGCGCCGGCCGCCAAGCAGTTCCTCGCCGATCTCGGCCGGGGTGACACCGGCGCCGCCGCCGCGCTCAGCGACCGCCCGTCGGAGGCGCACGCCGCACTCAACGAGGCCTGGTCCCGGCTGCAGGCGGACCGGCTGGACGCCACCGTCCTGGGTTCGCGCTACACCGAGGACACCGGCCGCGTGAACTACCGCTTCACCTGGCGGCTGCCCAAGAACCGGACCTGGACCTACGACGGCGTGCTCAACATGATTCGGGACGAGGGCACCTGGCGGGTGCGCTGGTCGGCCAGCGCCCTGCACCCCCGCCTCGGCGACCACCAGACCGTCGAACTGCGCGCCGATCCGCCCAAGCGCGCCTCGGTCAACGAGTTGGGCGGCACCGAGGTCCTCGTGCCGGGCAGCCTGTTCCGCTACCAACTGGACGCCTCGCGGGCCGCGGGCGACCTGATGGGCACCGCCCGGGTGGTCGCCGATGTGCTGCGGCAGTTCGACAACACGCTGAATCCCCAGCGGCTGGCCGAACAGGCCAGTTCGACCAAGGGCCCCCTGGACCTCATCACGTTGCGGCCCTCCGACCACGACAAGGTGGCCCGCGTGCTCGACGCACTGCCGGGGGTCGTGGTGACCCCCCAGGCCGACATGTTGCCCACCGACCGCGGTTTCGCGCCCGCCGTGGTCGGCGAGGTCAAGAAGGCCGTCCTGGACGAACTGGACGGCGAGGCCGGCTGGCGGGTGGTCAGCGTCAACCAGAACAGCGCCGACGTCGACGTGTTGACCGAGGTTCCCCCCAAGCCGGCGCCGTCGGTGTCGGTGACCCTGGACCGGCTGGTGCAGAACGCCGCCCAGCACGCGGTGGACAACCAGTGGCGCAAGGCCATGCTCGTCGTGCTCAAGGCCTCGACCGGCGAGATCCTCGCGGTGGCCCAGAACGGCGCCGCCGACGCCGACGGGCCGGCCGCCACGACCGGCCTCTACCCGCCCGGCTCGACGTTCAAGATCGTCACCGCCGGGGCGGCCATGCAGGCCAGGCTGGCCACGCCGGAGACCATGCTGGCCTGCCCCGGCGAGATCGAGATCGGGCACCGTGTGATCCCCAACTACGACAGGTTCGACCTCGGTGTGGTGCCGATGGTCCAGGCCTTCGCCAACTCCTGCAACACCACTTTCGCCGAGCTCTCCAGCCGGATGAACCCGACCGCCCTGACCGACGCGGCATCCCAGTTCGGCATCGGGCCGGACTACACCATCGAGGGGCTGACCACCGTCACCGGGTCGGTCCCGCCGACGGTGGATCTGACCGAACGGACCGAGGACGGGTTCGGTCAGGGCAGGGTCCTGGTCACTCCGTTCGGGATGGCGCTGGCCGCGGCCACCGTCGCATCCGGCCGCACCCCCACCCCGGTGCTCATCGCGGGCCGTCAGACCGCCCTGGCCGGCCCGAACCCACCGGTCGACCCAGTCGTCCTGGACGGGCTGCGGTCGATGATGCGGCAGGTGGTGACCAACGGCACAGCCAAGGCGATCGACGGTGTCGGCGAGGTGTACGGCAAGACCGGGGAGGCCGAGTTCCAGGGTGGCTCGCACGCCTGGTTCACCGGCTACCGCGGGGACCTGGCGTTCGCCGGGCTCATCGTCGGGGGCGGCAACTCGACCTACGCCGTGCGCATGGTGCGGCAGATGTTCGAGGAACTGCCGCCGGATCACCTGGCCCAGGGCGGCTAGCCGGCGACTATCTCGCCGTCGCGCACCATCACCGGGCGGGCTTCCAGCGGCTTGGTCGCCGGGCCGCGGGCGACTGAGCCGTCGAGTTCGAATTTGCTTCCGTGGCAGGGACATTCGATCCCGCCGTCCTTGACGGCCAAGGCGCACCCGGCGTGGGTGCAGCGGGCGACGAAACCCTTGAAGACGCCGGCGGTGGGCTGGGTGATCAGGGTGCCGTCGACGATCTTGGCCGCACCGACGCCCACGTCCGCGGCCGGGCTGAGCACCTGATCGGCGGCCGGCGGGGGCGACTCCTGAGCCCTCCCGGCCTGTCCGCACCCGGTCAGCGGGGCGGCCAACGGGCCGAGCGCGGCCCCGATCAACACCGAACGGCGCGGTAAGGCGGACATGTCGGGAGCCTACCGAGCCGCGACACCGGCGGTGTGCGAGACGGGGCATCAACGGTAAATTGGAGAGGCCATGACTGAGATCGAGAACAGGTACGACACCGCAGCGGTGGTCCGCTACGACAGCCCGCCCGCGGTGCGGGTCTCCGATGCCGACCGCAACGGCACGCTGCGCCGGTTGCACAACGCCGTCGCCCTGGGGCTGATCGACATCGTGGAGTTCGAGGAACGCTCCGGGCAGGTCTCGCTGGCCCGCCAGCCCGCGGACCTGGAGTCGCTGGTAGACGACCTGCCGCGGGCCGGCGCGATCGCGTCGTCGTCGGCCGACCGGCTGGAGTTGCGCGGCTGGATGGGTTCGCTGCGCCGGCACGGCGAGTGGACCGTGCCCACCCGGCTGTCGCTGGTGCGGCGGGTCGGATCGGTGGACCTGGACCTCACCACCGCGCGGTTCGCCGGGCCGGTCGTCGTGATCGAGCTGGACATGGTGCGCGGGTCGCTGGATCTGCGACTGCCCGAAGGCGCCAGCGTCTCCATCGACGACGTCACCGTCTACGGCGGCAGTGCCCGCGACCGTCGCAAGAACCCGCCGGCCGAAGGCAGGCCGCACGTGGTGATCACCGGACGGATGGTGCTCGGTTCGGTCACCGTCCGCGGACCCCGGCGGCAGGTGCCTTCGTTGCCGGTACTGCGGCGCCGGTGAGGACGACGCGTGCGCAGCGCGCTTAGCGCCGGGGTGGTCTCGCCGACCCTGCCGGTGCCCCGGTCCATCGAACGGCCGGAATACGTCGGCCGCGCCGACGCCGCCGAGGGCAGCGAACCATGGGTGCAAAGCCCCGAGGTCATCGAGAAGATGCGCATCGCCGGCAGGATCGCGGCGCGGGCACTGGCCGAGGCCGGGAAGGCCGTCGCGCCGGGGGTGACCACCGATGAACTGGACAGGATCGCCCACGAGTACATGGTCGACCACGGCGCATACCCGTCGACGTTGGGATACAAGGGCTATCCGAAGTCCTGCTGCACCTCGCTCAACGAGATCATCTGCCACGGCATCCCGGACTCGACGGTGATCGCCGACGGCGACATCGTCAACATCGACGTCACCGCCTACATCCACGGTGTCCACGGCGACACCAACGCCACCTTCCTGGCCGGTGACGTCAGCGAGCAGCACCGCCTGCTCGTCGAGCGCACCGAGGAGGCCACCGCCCGCGCGATCAAGGCGGTCAGGCCCGGCCGGGCGCTGTCGGCGGTGGGCAGGGTCATCGAGTCCTATGCGAATCGGTTCGGCTACAACGTCGTTCGCGACTTCACCGGCCACGGCATCGGGACCACCTTCCACAACGGACTGGTGGTGCTGCACTACGACCAGCCCAGTGTCGACATCGTCCTCGAACCGGGCATGACCTTCACCATCGAGCCGATGATCAATCTGGGAACGCTGGATTACGAGATCTGGCCGGACGGCTGGACGGTTGCCACCAAGGACCGCAAGTGGACGGCGCAGTTCGAGCACACCATCGTGGTGACCGACGACGGCGCCGAAATCCTGACCCTGCCGTGAGCCGAGTTGGCGCCGGGGGGGCGCTGCTCGTCGCGGGCACCACCTCCGATGCCGGCAAGTCGATGGTCGTGGCCGGACTGTGCCGGGTGTTGTTCCGCAAGGGGATTCGCGTCGCGCCGTTCAAGGCGCAGAACATGAGCAACAACTCGGTGGTCGCCGTCGACGGGGACGGGGCCGCGGAGGGGGCCTGCGGCGAGATCGGCCGTGCCCAGGCCATGCAGGCCCGCGCCGCCGGGCTGGCGCCCAGTGTGCGGTTCAACCCGATACTGCTCAAGCCCGGCGGCGACCGGACCTCGCAGCTGTTGGTGCGGGGCCGGCCGGTCGGTGTGGTGGGGGCTCGTGACTACATCACCCACCGCGACCGGCTGGCGGGCGTGGTCGCCGACGAACTCGCCTCGCTGCGCTCCGAGTTCGATGTCGTGTTGTGCGAAGGCGCCGGTTCGCCCGCCGAAATCAACCTGCGCGCAACGGATTTGGCCAATATGGGGCTGGCCCGGATGGCCGGCCTCCCGGTTATCGTGGTCGGCGACATCGACCGCGGAGGTGTGCTGGCCCACCTGTTCGGCACCGTGGCGGTGCTCGCACCGGAGGATCAGGCGCTCGTCGCCGGATTCATCGTCAACAAGTTCCGCGGCGACCCGTCGCTGCTGGCCCCCGGACTGGATCAGCTTGCCGCGCTGACCGGACGGCCCACCTACGGTGTGCTGCCGCACAGCGCGGACCTGTGGCTCGACGCCGAGGACTCGTTGTCGGTGGTGCCCGGCGCGGTGGTCGGCAGGCCGGCCCCGCCACACGGCGAGGACTGGCTGCGTGTCGCCGCGGTGCGGATGCCGCGGATCTCGAACTCCACCGACGTCGAGGCGCTGGCCTGCGAGCCCGGCGTCGCGGTTCGGTGGATCACCGAACCGGGCCAGGTCGCCGACGCCGACGTCGTCGTGCTGCCCGGCAGCAAGGCCACCGTCGCCGATCTGGAGTGGCTGCGTGAATGCGGACTGGCCGACGCGGTGCTGACCCACGTCCGCGGCGGCGGGGTGCTGCTCGGCATCTGCGGCGGACTGCAGATGCTGTGCCGGCGGATCGAGGACGGCGTGGAAAGCGGCCGGGGGAGCGTCGACGGTCTGGGTCTGCTCGACGCCGACATCGTCTTCGCGGCGGATAAGACGGTCCGGCACTGGGAGGGCCCACTGGGCGGCTACGAGATCCACCACGGTCAGATGGTGAGGTGCGCCGAGCAGACCTGGTTCGACGCCGACGGGACCGCCCAGGGCTACGTCCGCGACGGGGTGTTCGGCACCCACTGGCACGGACTCCTGGACAACGACGGGTTCCGCCGGGACTGGCTGACCAGGGCCGCTGAACTGGCGGGTGTGACCGGGTTCCGGGTGGCTGCCGGTGTCAGTGTCGCGGGCCGCCGCGACGCGCAACTCGATCTGATGGCCGACCTGCTGACCGCGCACCTGGACCTCGACGCCGTGCTGGGGCTTCTCGACCGGCCGCCTGTGGCCGCGCCGGTGATCACCAGCAGTGTCGGTGGCCTACCCTGACTGCCATGGTGGGTCGCAGAGCCGCGGTGGTGCTGGCCGCGACCGCGCTGTGGGCCGGTGGCTGCTCCGCAACGGTCGCCGGCACCGCGACCTGGCCGGGAGCGGTGCTGCAGCGCGCCCTGTTGGACGAGTCGGACTTCCCGGCCGGGGTGGAGTACGGCCGCGTCACCGACCAACCCGGCGGGTCCGGCGGGGACGAGGGGCCCGGCTCGATGTTGTCCCGGCCGCAAGGCTGCGCCAATGCGCTGACCAATGTCATCAAGCAGTCCGGCGAACGGGGCCCGGGAAGCGCGGCCAAGTACGTGGTGTCCTACGACGGCGCCCGCATCGTCATGACACTGCTGTCGTGGAATCTGGATCTGGAGGCCATCAAAGCCGCAGCCGAACGCTGCGCGCGATTCGAGGCTTTCTTCGACCCCGCCTCCGAGGGCATCCCGATGACCACGACCGAGCTGCCGGGTCTGGACGGCGGAGGATTGGCCTATCAGCAGACGATGATTCTAGGAGACTCCCGGAGCAGTGTCTCCATGGCGTTCCAGAACGTCGGCGCACGGGCGGTGTTCGGGGTCGCCTTCCCGGCGATGATTCCGGGGATCAGTGCGAAAGCGTCACTGCCGCAAACGTTCTTGAACGCCTTCGACAAGCAGGTTCGGAAGCTGCAGGCTTCCTGAGTTCTGTCTGAGAGCGCGCCGGAAACACCTGCTGGGTGCGTCTCCGGCGAAGTAGCGTGTGCAGATGCCCGCGACGATGATGACCGTCAACGGTATCGGTGTGCCGGTCTGCGTCACCGGGCCGGACCGGGGGGCCAACGTCGTTCTGCTGGGAGCGGCGCAACATCCGGTCGGTGCCTACGAGCCGCTGTGTTCGCGACTGCACGTCGCCGCCGCCCGCACCGTCGTCATCGCCGGCGATCCGCGTCTCGACGCCAAAGACGTGATCGACGTCCTGGACAGACTGGACGTGCCCTCGGGGGTGCTGGTGGGTGACCGGTCCGGCGCGGAACTGGCCTGGCAGGTGGCCGCGGCCAGTCCCGAAAGATTCACCGGCCTGGTCGTCATCGACCGCGGGCATCCCCGGGTGCCGGATCCCCGCGGTGTCGTGCTCGATGCCGAATGCCCGCCCGTGCAGATCAACACCACCGCACTGGTCAACACCCCGGCCGCCCGGGCGATGGCCAAAGCCAGCCAGCACTTCGTCTACAGCGACTTCCGGCTGGTGAAGTTCGGGACGCCGCGCAACGCCGAGCATGCCACCGCGCAGTTGGCGGCCGAGATCGTGCTGCGCAGCAGCAACTGGTGATCCGCAGGACCCGACTCACTGTCGTCTGGCTCGTGCCTCGTAGATTTCGGAGTAGTCGGGCACATCCCGGAAGCGGAACCACGCCGCGATGAAGGTGGCCATCGCCACCAGTACCGCGATCTCCACCCAGAAGAAGACGAGGGCATCGATCCACGCACCGATCGGGGGAGCGCCGGGGAGATTGACCCGCAGAGGTATGAGCGCGAACAGCAGCGCCGCCAACCAGCTGGCGAATCCCGGCTCGATGGGTCTGCGTGCGGTGATCGCCGACCATGCGACGAGGATCGCAAGGTTGGCGACGACGACCAACAGGATCAGAACGATCGCCACGAAGACGAGCAACCCGCCGGACCGTTCGAGCATCAGCTTGGTTTTGAGGGTGGGTCCGTCGACCGTCAGATTCCAGTGTTCGGTCCAGCCCTCCATGCCTGCGTCGGGTCCGAACATGAGCCCGATCGGCACCGGCTTCCCGTCGCCGTCGACCCTCTTTTCGATCCTGATCAAGGGTGCGGCGACCAGTCCCTGGCCGTTGTCGGTGTACTCGTAGGAGTATCGGTACCGGTCGAGTGGATAGTCCAGTGGATCTCCCTCGAGCGGGTAGACCAGGAAGTAGTCCTTGCCGACCGTGGTCCCGGCCGCGATGTCCCTGACCACGGGTCCGTCGACCACGTTCTTGGTGATCATCCGAAGCGGGACGGCGAAGGCGTCCTTGGCGTCGTCGAAGTAGGACCCCTTGGGAACCAGTTCGATCCGCAGTTCCAATTCGTTCATCGCGGGGTCGAACGAGAAGGACTCGAGGTTGATGTTGACGCCGTCGGCGACCGGGTCGGGCCGTTCGTAGATGCGCGACTTACCGCTGGAGGCGTAGAGGAAGGCCGAAAGGCCCGCGCACAGGGTCAGGACCGCCGTCACCACGAGGGCGCGGCGAAGTGTCGCACCGATTCTCAGCACGCTGACCCCCTGGTCGCGGACCGATTCAGGCTATCGATGAAGCAGAAGGGGAACGGCCAACACGATCGCAACACACTGTATGGCGACGTATCTGGCGTAGCTCCCGATGCCGTCGGCGTGAAAGGTCTTCTTCCACATACCCGAGTGGAGCAGCAAATGGGTGAGAAGCAGTCCGTGCATGGACATGGAGGTGAGGGCGGCGTTGCGCACCGTGCTGATGCCGAGGAAAGCGAAAACAAAGGACAGGGTCACGATCCCGTAGCAGATGCCGATCAAACCGGCGTAGATGAACTCGAGAGGCAGGAGGTTCCGGGGGTCTGAACGGCTCCCGTCGCTTCGCTTCACGAAGTCGATCAGCCTGATTTTCTGTGTGAAGTCCGCGAAAAAGACGAAAAGATGAACGATGAAATTGACCGCGATGAGGATGGCATACAGGGTTTGCGACATTTTCAGCTGCCCAACTTCCTTTCGGCTTTCGTTGTCTTGCTTAGCCGGTCGTCGCCGGCGCTTCCACCTGCCGCACCGGCCCGGTGAACCATTTCTTCACCGAGGCGTGCCAGTACAACCAGAGCAGCGACAGTACGCCGAACACCACCAGTGGCGTGTAGTTGACGAACTTCCACTCGAAGCTCGGATCCCACGGCACTCCGCCCAGCGACGTCGGGAACATGGCCACGATGGAGGTGAGGATGATCTCGGCCAGCGCCAGCGGTGCCATCCAACGATGATGCCCGCGCAGGTTCCAACTTCCCACCGCGAAGGAGTCGCCGGCCTTCCAGCGGTAGTAGATGGGCACCGCGAAGCACAGGTACAGCCCGACCACGCCGATGGACACCACGGCGAAGAAGGCGATCGGGACGGGCGCGCCGTTGATGTCGACCTCGATCAGTGCGGGCAGGGTCAGCAGGGCGGCGAGGGCGGCGGTGACGACGACCGCGTTGGCCGGGACCTTGTTGGAGTTCACCGCCGACCACAGCCGGTGACCCGGGACCGCGCGGTCGCGGCTGAACGCGAACAGCATCCGCGAGGCACTGGTCTGGCAGGCGGTGGTGCAGAACAACTGTCCGGCGGTGGAGATGAACAGCACCAGCGCGGCCCACCTGGAATTCAGTGCCTGGCTGAAGATGGTCGCGACCCCGCCACCCGATGCCGACACCGCGTCCGAGTCCTGGACGGCGAACAGGAAGGCGAGCAGCAGAACCCAGCCGCCGACCGCCGAGTAGAGGATCGACCGCCAGATTCCCTTGGCCGCCGCGTCGGCCGCGCTCTTGGTCTCCTCGGAGAGGTGCGCGGACGCGTCGTAGCCGGTGATCGTGTACTGGGTGAGGATCGCCGAGATCGGCAACACGACCAGAAGCCAGCCGAGGCCCGAGGTCGCCCCGCCGAACATGCCGCTGTTGTTGACGGTCTTGGCGAAGACGTCGCCGAAGGCGGCGTGATGCTCGGGGACCAGGAACAGGATCGCCATCACCGCGGCCGCGCCGGCCACGTGCCACCACACCGAGATGTTGTTGATCACCGCCAGCAGATGACTGGAGGTGATGTTCACGACGGCGACCGCCACCAGGATGATCAGGAACATCACGAAGACCCGTTTGAGGCTGTAGCCGGCCAGCCAACCCTCGCTGAGGGTGCCCAGCGTGAGGTCCAGGAACGTGGCGCTGCCGTAGGCGACCGACGCCAGGATGGCGATCAGTCCGATCAGGTTCAGCCAGCCGGTGTAGTAACCGGCTTTCGCGCCGCCGAGTTTGGCTGCCCACCAATAGATTCCGCCTGAGGTCGGATAGGCCGAGACGAGTTCGGACATGCACAGGCCGACCAGCAGGATGAAGGCGGCCAGGATCGGCCAGCCCCAGGCGATGGCTGCCGGGCCGCCGTTGTTCCAGCCCAGGGCGAACGAGGTGAAGCAGCCCGCGAGGATCGAGATGATGGAGAACGAGATGGCGAAGTTGCTGAACCCGGACCAGCTTCGCTGAAGCTCCTGGTTATAGCCCAGTCGCGCCAGGTGCAGTTCGTCCTCGTCGAGAACGTCATGGCCCTCGGGCATGGCGGGTCTCCATTCGTCGAGGGTTCTCTGGGGAACTGGGGATCAAAACAATAGGCTGCAATCGGTCCTTCTTCCCACCGTTTGCAAATCGCTCGTGTTAAACCTTGGACCACACCGACCAGTCGAGGAGTGTTGTGACGTCTGAGCGCCGCGGCTTGGCGAAAGGCCTGCTCACCCCCGGCGAGTTGGACCGCCTCATCGCGGCCGGCGACATCGACACGGTGATCGTGGCGTTTCCGGATATGCAGGGCCGGCTGACCGGCAAGCGGGTGTCGGCCCGACTCTTCGTCGAGGAGGTCGCCGCCCACGGTGCGGAGTGCTGCGACTACCTGCTCGCCGTGGACGTCGAGATGAACACCGTCGACGGCTACCGGATGTCGAGTTGGGATTCCGGTTACGGCGACATGGTGATGCGGCCGGATCCGGACACGCTGCGGGTGCTGCCGTGGCTGGCGGGCACCGCGCTCGTCGTCGCCGATCTGCACTGGCCGAACGGCGGCCCCGTCGTCGCGGCACCGCGCAACGTCCTACGCACCCAGACCGACCGGCTGGCTCAGCGCGGGCTGGCCGCCTTCGTCGGCACCGAACTGGAATTCATGGTCTTCGACGGCACCTATCGCGACGCCTGGGCCGCCGGTTACCGCGGCCTGGTCAAGGCCAGCGACTACAACGTCGACTACGCGATCCACGCCTCCACCCGGATGGAGCCGCTGCTGCGCGACATCCGGCTCGGCATGGACGGCGCCGGGATGTACTGCGAGGGCGTGAAAGGCGAATGCAATCCCGGCCAGCAGGAGATCGCGTTCCGTTATGACGCCGCGCAGGTCACCTGCGACAACCACACGATCTACAAGAACGGCGCCAAGGAGATCGCCGATCAGCACGGCCGGAGCCTGACCTTCATGGCCAAGTTCGACGAACGCGAGGGCAACAGCTGCCACATCCATCTCTCGCTGCGCGACGCCGACGGGGCGGCGGTGTTCGCCGCCGACCGGAACGACGGAACGCCGGCCGGGATGTCCCCCCTGTTCCGCAGCTTCCTGGCCGGGCAGCTGGCCACCCTGCGGGAACTGACGCTGTGCTATGCGCCGAACATCAACTCCTACAAGCGATTCGCCGAGGGCAGCTTCGCGCCGACAGCGGTGGCCTGGGGTATGGACAACCGCACCTGCGCGATGCGGGTCGTCGGAGACGGCGAGTCCATGCGGGTCGAGTGCCGGGCGCCCGGCGGCGACGTCAACCCCTACCTGGCGGTGGCCGCTCTGATCGCCGGGGGCCTGCACGGGATCGACAGCGGCCTGCAGTTACCCGACCCGGTCGCCGGCAATGCCTACGCCAGTGACGCCCGGCGCTTGCCGACCACGCTGGCCGAGGCCGCCGACCTGTTCGCCGGATCGGCGGTGGCCCGCGAGGCGTTCGGCGACGAGGTGGTGGAGCACTACCTGAACAATGCCCGGGTGGAACTGGCCGCATTCAACTCGTCGGTCACCGACTGGGAGAGGGTCCGCGGCTTTGAACGCTTCTGATCCCCCCGCGAGCAGACGCGAAAGTCTCCCGCACCCCGGCGTGTCGGGGCCTTTCATGTCTGCTCGCGCGGAGGGGGCGGGGCCGGTGATCGGCCTGACCACCTACCGGCAACAGGCCCGCAGCGGAGTGTGGGACGTGCACGCCAGTTTCCTGCCCGGGGTGTACCTCGACGGGGTCACACTGGCCGGGGGAATCGCGGTCCTGCTGCCCCCGCAACCGGTCGACGACGACATCGCCGCCCGGGTGGTCTCCGGCCTCGACGGGCTGATCCTCACCGGCGGCAAGGACATCGACCCGGCGGCCTACGGGCACGAGCCCCACCCGGCCACCGAGGAACCGGCCCGAGACCGCGACGCCTGGGAGTTCGCCTTGCTGGCGGCGGCGCTGGGCCGGCGGCTGCCGGTGCTGGGGATCTGCCGCGGCCCGCAGGTGATCAATGTCGCCCTCGGGGGCTCGCTGCACCAGCATCTGCCGGATGTCATCGGCCACAGCGGCCACCGGGTGGCCGATGCGACGTACGCCTCGCACGTCGCCGCGATCGCCGCGGGCAGCCGGTTGAGCCGGCTGCTCGGCGAGTCGGTGCGGACCCACTGCTATCACCACCAGGGGATAGACCGGCTGGGCCGGGGGCTGGTCGCCACGGCGTCGTGCGACGGGGTGATCGAAGGCATCGAGGCCGACGGCGGCGGCTTCCTCATCGGTGTGCAGTGGCATCCCGAGGAGAACCTGGATGATCTGCGGTTGTTCGCCGGACTCGTCGAGGCGGCCCGCGCCTACGCGATGCAGAAAGTGGGCATGTGAGCACCACCACCGTCATCAACCCGGCCACCGAAGAGCCGCTGCGGACCGTCGAACTGCTCGACGCGGCCGCGGTCGACGACGCGGTCGCCCGGGCCAGGGTGGCGCAGAAAGCCTGGGCCGCCGCCCCGCCCGCCGGGCGCGCCGAGGCGCTGCGGTCCTTCGCCGCCGCCGTCGACGCCGGCGTCGACGAACTGGCCGCACTGGAGGTGGCCAACTCCGGGCACCCGGTCACGGCCGCCGAGTGGGAGGCCGGCCACGTGCGCGACGTGCTGAACTACTACGCCGGCTCCCCGGAACGGTTGAGCGGCAGGCAGATTCCGGTCGCCGGCGGACTCGACGTCACCTTCCACGAACCCATCGGGGTCATCGGCGTGATAACGCCGTGGAACTTCCCGATGCCGATCGCCTCGTGGGGCTTCGCGCCGGCGCTGGCCGCCGGGAACGCGGTGCTGCTCAAACCCGCCGAGTGGACGCCGCTGACCAGCATCCGCCTCGCTGAACTGGCGGCGCAGGCGGGACTGCCGCCGGACCTTTTCCAGGTGCTGCCCGGCAGGGGCAGTGTGGTGGGGGAGCGGTTCATCAGCCACCCCGACGTGCGCAAGCTGGTGTTCACCGGTTCCACCGAGGTCGGCACCCGGGTGATGGCCGGGGCGGCGGCGGGTGTCAAACGGGTGACGCTGGAACTCGGCGGTAAGAGCGCCAACATCGTCTTCGACGACTGCGATCTGGAACGCGCCGCGGCCACCGCCCCCTACGGGGTTTTCGACAACGCCGGTCAGGACTGCTGCGCCCGCAGCCGGATCCTGGTGCAGCGCAGCGTTTTCGACAGGTTCATGGAGCTGCTTGAGCCCGCGGTCAAGGGAGTCGTGGTGGGCGACCCGACCCGCCGCGACACCGAGATGGGCCCGCTGGTGTCGCGTCCCCACCTGCAGTCGGTGGCGTCCTACGTCCCCGACGGGTCGCCGGTGGCCTTCCGGGGCTCGGTGCCGACCGGGCCCGGATACTGGTTCCCGCCGACGGTGCTCACACCGGACCGGGGCGATCGCACCGTCACCGAGGAGATCTTCGGACCGGTGGTCGCGGTGCTGCCCTTCGACGACGAGGCCGATGCGGTCGAGTTGGCCAACGACACCGCCTACGGCCTGTCCGGCTCCATCTGGACCGAGAACCTCTCCCGCGCGATGCGGGTGTCCCGGGCGGTCGAGTCCGGCAACCTGAGCGTCAACTCGCATTCCTCGGTGCGATACAGCACCCCCTTCGGTGGCTTCAAGCAGTCTGGCCTCGGCCGCGAACTGGGACCCGACGCACCGGAGCATTTCACCGAGACCAAGAACGTTTTCTTCGCGATAGGAGAAGCTCCGTGACTGTTGATCTGACCCAGCGGCTGGCCGGTAAGGTCGCGGTCGTCACCGGCGCGGCCAGCGGTATCGGCCTGGCGTCGGCGCGGCGGATGCGCGCCGAAGGGGCCACCATCGTGGTCGGAGACATCGACCCCGAGACCGGCGGCCCGGTGGCCGAGGAGCTCGGCGGAACCTTTGTCGCGGTGGATGTTTCCGACGAGGCCGCGGTCGACAACCTGTTCGACACCGCCGCGGCGGCCCACGGCTCGGTCGATATCGCGTTCAACAACGCCGGCATCTCCCCGCCCGACGACGACCTCATCGAGACCACCGAACTGCCCGCCTGGCAGCGAGTGCAGGACGTCAACCTCAAAAGCGTCTACCTGTGCTGCCGGGCGGCGCTGCGGCACATGGTGCCGGCCGGCCGGGGCTCGATCATCAACACCGCTTCGTTCGTGGCGGTGATGGGTTCGGCGACGTCGCAGATCTCCTACACCGCCTCCAAGGGCGGGGTGCTGGCGATGAGCCGCGAACTCGGAGTGCAGTTCGCCCGGCAGGGGATCAGGGTCAACGCCCTGTGCCCCGGGCCGGTGAACACCCCGCTGCTGCAGGAGTTGTTCGCCAAGGACCCCGAACGCGCCGCCCGGCGGTTGGTGCACATCCCCACCGGAAGGTTCGCCGAGGCCGAGGAGATCGCCGCCGCGGTCGCGTTCCTGGCCAGTGACGACGCCTCGTTCGTCACCGCGTCGACCTTCCTGGTCGACGGCGGCATCAGTTCGGCCTACGTGACACCGCTGTAGGGGCTGCGCCGCGGGCCGGGGTATGGTCAGCGGGCAAGAGTCGGACGGTGCGGAAACCGGTGAGAATCCGGTGCGGTCGCGCCACTGTGTCCCCACCCGGTGCTCCACGCGGGGTGGGGGAGTCAGACCTCCCGTCCGGACTTCACCCGCAGCGGGGACGCGCCATCCCCAGGAGGTCGACATGCCAGGATCCCTGCCCGGGTCGAGGCGGTCCTGGACCCGACGAGACCGGACCCAGGTTGCGGTCCTGCTCGGGGTCGTCACCGTGCTGCACCTGGCCGGCTTCGGAGCCCTGTTCGCACTGGCCACCCGATCCGACTTCGGCGGCGCGCAGGTGCTGTCCATCGGGGTGGGGGTCGCGGCCTATCTGCTGGGCCTGCGGCACGCCTTCGACGCCGACCACATCGCCGCGATCGACAACGTCACCCGCAAACTGTCCGTCGAGCGGAGCCGGCCCAAATCGGTCGGATTCTGGTTCGCCCTCGGCCACTCGGCGATGGTGGTGCTGCTGGCACTGACGGTGGCCGGTGCGGCCCGAGCCGCCGACGTGCTCCTCGACGACGCCTCCTCGGCTCGTCGGCTGCTCGGCACGGTGGGCACCCTGGCCTCGGGCGGTTTTCTCTACCTGATCGCGGCCGTGAACATCGTTGTGCTGGTGGGGATCTGGCGGGCCTTCCGCGCCCTGCGCGCCAACCGCGCTGACAGCCGCCACCTCGACGGAATGCTCGACGGCACCGGTGTGCTGAACCGGCTCCTCGAACCGGTGATGCGGCGGATCACCGCTCCCGGCCAGATGTTCGTCGTGGGTGCGCTGTTCGGCTTGGGCTTCGACACCGCCACCGAGGTCGCCCTGCTGGCGATGGCCGGCAGCGGCGCGGCGGCCGGCCTGCCCTGGTACGGGTTGCTGGTCCTGCCGGTGCTGTTCGCGGCGGGGATGAGCCTGATGGACACCCTCGACGGGATCTTCATGTCGGCGGCCTATGACTGGGCCCTCGCCGACCCGTTCCGCAAGATCTACTACAACCTCATCATCACCGCGCTGTCGGTGGCCGTCGCCGGCCTGGTCGGCACCGTCCAACTCATCACCGTGGTGCACGACGAGTTCGGCTGGGCCAACCCGGTCACCGACTGGGTCAGTTCGATCGGCATGGACCAGGTGGGATTCATCGTGGT
>NZ_JBBATF010000020.1:0-27087 GCF_040398885.1 Mycobacterium sp.
CCCCCTCCTTCCCCCCCTCCTTCCCCCCCTCCTTCCCGCGAGCAGACGTAAAGTTCCCCACACGCCCGGCGTGTCGGCGCACTTTGCGTCTGCTCGCGGGGAGGGCAAGCTAGTCCGGTGCGGGCCGAGCGAATACAGAACCTGGGATCGCCCGCCGACGTACTTCGGGCGGTGGACGACGGCGCCCGCCGTGGCGGCCTACCGCCCCCGGCCGCCCTGATCGGCGAGTGGTTCGGCTCGAAGGCGGTGATCGCCCCGTCCCTGGCCGTGGATCCGATCGACCCCGCAGCGGTGTTCGACGTTGCGCCCGGCGGGAGAACCGATGCCGTCGGAGGGGGTTGGATGGGCTATCTGTCCTACCCCCACCCCGGCTCCGACGGCACCCCGCCGCGGATCCCGGAGGCCGCCGGCGGGTGGACCGACTGTGTGCTGCGGCTCGACAGCGACAACGTGTGGTGGTACGAAACCCTCACCGGCGCAAGGCTTCCCGACTGGATCACCGCAGCGCTGAAATCCGGGGGCGGTGATGGCAGCTGCGACGTCAGCTGGCAGCGTCCCGATTCCGCCGAGCACCGGCGCGGTGTGCTGGCCTGTCTGGAGGCCATCAGCGCAGGCGAGGTCTACCAGGCCTGCGTCTGCACCCGGTTCACCGGCGACGCCAGCGGCTCGGCGCTGCACTTCTTCGCCGACGCGGTGGCACGCACCACGCCGGCCCGGGCCGCCTACCTGGCCGGCGACTGGGGGGCGGTGGTGTCGCTGTCACCGGAACTGTTCCTGCGCCGGGTCGGCGAGGACGTCAGTTCCAGCCCGATCAAGGGCACCCTGCCGCTGCAAGCCGACCCGGAACTGCTGCGCGCCTCGGCCAAGGACGTGGCGGAGAACGTGATGATCGTGGACCTGGTGCGGAATGACCTGAGCCGGGTGGCGCGCACCGGGTCGGTGACCGTCCCGGAATTGCTGGCGGTGCGGCCCGCCCCCGGGGTGTGGCATCTGGTGTCGACGGTGTCGGCGAAGGTGCCCCTGGATGTGCCGAATGCCGACCTACTGGCCGCGACGTTCCCGCCCGCCTCGGTCACAGGTGCGCCGAAAAGCCGTGCCTGCCAACTGCTCTCACAGTGGGAACCGCACCGGCGCGGCGTCTACTGCGGTACCGTCGGGATGGCTTCACCGCTAGCCGGTTGCGAGCTGAACGTGGCGATCCGCACCGTGGAGTTCGACCCGGCCGGCCGGGCGGTGCTGGGGGTGGGCGGCGGCATCACCGCCGACTCGGACCCGGATGCCGAGTGGCAGGAATGCCTCGACAAGGCGGCGCCGATCGTGGGCCGGAGTCATCATTCGCGCGCCCGCAGCACGGCCTCGTAGAGTTCGCGGCGCGAGGGGGAACCGGGGTTCGCGTCGATCACCGCCGCGCAGGCGCCCTTGACCCGCATTCCCTCGTCGACCAGGGAGAGCACCTCGGCCACCAGCGAATCCAGATCGGCCACCGGCGTCGCGCCGGCGAGCACCACGGTGACCTCACCGAGCACCCCGCCGGCCGCCCAGGCGGCCAGTTCGCCGAGGCTTCCGCGGCGGACCTCCTCATGGGTCTTGGTCAGTTCCCGGCACACCACCGCACGGCGGTGTTCGCCCAACTGCTCGACGGCGTCGTCCAGGCACTGCGCCAGTCGCCGCGGCGACTCGAAGAACACCGCGGTGCGCGCCTCCCCGGCCAGACCGGCCAGCCAGGTCCGCCGCGCGGACTGCTTGCGCGGCGCGAAGCCCTCGAAGCAGAACCGGTCCGAGGGCAGCCCGGAGACGGCCAGCGCGGTGGTCACCGCAGAGGGCCCCGGCAGGCAGTGAACCGGCAGCCCCGCGTCGATGCAGGCCGACACCAACCGGTAGCCGGGATCGTTGATCAGCGGCATCCCGGCGTCGCTGACCACCAGCACCGTCGAGCCCGCGGCGACGTCGGCCACCAGGGCGGGGACCCGGGCGGCTTCGTTCTGGTCGAACAGGCTGACCACCCGCCCGCCGATGGTCACCTGCAGCGAGGCGGCCAGGGCCCGTACCCGGCGGGTGTCCTCGGCGGCCACGACATCGGCGTCGGCGAGTGCGGCCACCAGCCGTTTCGACGCGTCGGCGGGCTGGCCCAGCGGCGTGGCGCCCAGGAGTAGTCGGCCGGTGCTCATCGCTCTCAGCCTACGATTGCGCTGATGACCATCACGGCTGACGACCTCGACGCGCCCGCGCGCGACGTCCCCGTCGTCAGCCCCGCCCCCCTGGTGCCGGTGGCCGACTTCGGGCCGACCGATCGACTGCAGGGCTGGGCGGCGGCGGCGGTGGTGGGCGCACTGGCGGTGCTGACCCGGTTCATGAACCTGGGCTCGCCCACCGACGCCGGCACCCCGATCTTCGACGAGAAGCACTACGCCCCGCAGGCCTGGCAGCTGCTGCACAACTACGGGGTGGAGGACAACCCCGGCTTCGGCCTGGTGGTGCACCCGCCGCTGGGCAAGCAGTTGATCGCCGTCGGCGAGGCGATGTTCGGCTACACGGGGCTGGGCTGGCGGTTCACCGCGGCGGTGTTCGGCGCCGTCCTGGCGGTGCTGGTGACACGCATCGTGCGGCGGATCAGCCGCTCGACGGTGATCGGCGCGATGGCCGGGCTGCTGATAGTGGCCGACGGGGTCAGCTTCGTCGCCGCCCGGACCGCCCTGCTGGACATCTTCATGACCGTCTTCATCGTCGGGGCGTTCGGCGCCCTGATGGTCGACCGCGACGAGGTCCGCGCCCGGATGCACACCGCCCTCATGGAGGGTCGCATCGACGAAACCCCCTGGGGCCCGAGACTCGGCGTGCGGTGGTGGCGGTTCGGCGCAGGGGTCCTCCTGGGTTTCGCCTTCGCCACCAAGTGGTCGGGGCTGTACTACATCGCCTTCTTCGGGTTGATGACGCTGGGCATGGACGTCGCCGCGCGGCGGGCCTACCGGGTGGCGCGCCCGTGGTCCGGGGTGCTGCGACGCGACGCCGGACCGGCCGCCTATGCGTTGGGCCTGATCCCGTTCGGGCTCTACCTACTGGCCTACGCGCCGTGGTTCGCCTCGGAGACCGCGGTCAACCGGCACGAGGTCGGCCAGTCGATCGGCGAGCGACAGTGGTGGCAACCGCCGGACGCCGTGCGGTCGCTGTGGCACTACACCTACAAGGCCTTCCACTTCCACTCGACGCTGACCAACTCAGCCGGCAACCACCACCCGTGGGAGTCCAAGCCGTGGACCTGGCCGATGTCGCTTCGGCCGGTGCTCTACGCCATCGACCAGAACGACGTTCCGGGCTGCGGCGCCGCGTCGTGCGTCAAGGCGGTGCTGCTGGTAGGCACCCCGACGATGTGGTGGGTGGCGGTCCCGGTGCTGGGGTACGCGGCCTGGCGGGCGGTGGTGCGACGCGACTGGCGCTACGCCGTGGTGCTGGTCGGCTATCTGGCCGGTTGGCTGCCGTGGATGGCCAACATGGACCGGCAGATGTACTTCTTCTACGCGGTGCCGTTGGCGCCGTTCCTGATGATGGCCATCGCGCTGATCCTCGGCGACATCCTCTACCAGCCGACCCGCAACCCGGAGCGCCGAACTCTGGGCATCCTGGTGGTCTGCATGTACCTGGCACTGGCGATCACCAACTTCGCCTGGCTGTTCCCGGTGCTGACCGGGCTACCGGTGTCGCAATCGACCTGGGACCTCCAGATGTGGCTGCCGAGCTGGCGCTGAGTCAGAGCGGATCCCGCGCCGCCGGGCAGGACATGCACCGGGGCCCGCCGCGCCCGGTCCCCAGCTCCGCCGCGGCGATCGGCAGCACCTCGATGCCGGCCCCGGCCAACCGGGAGTTGGTCTCGGTGTTGCGTTCGTAGGCGACGACCACCCCCGGCGCCAGGGCGAGGGTGTTGTTCCCGTCATCCCACTGCTCACGCTCGGCGGTGACCGGGTCCAGTCCGGTGTCGATCACCCGGAGACGGTCGATCCCCATCGCGGACGCGGCGGCGTCGACGAACGGCTGCTCGTCGAGGATCCGCACCCCGCCGGGAGCCCGGGTGATGGTGAAGGCCGACAGCGAATGCCGCACCGCCGGGTACATCACCACCGCGTCGACGTCGACCATGGTGCACACGGTGTCGAGGTGCATCGTGGCGCGCTGCTGGGCGATGGGGACGGCCAGCACGGTGTGGGCCAGCTCGTCGTCGAACAGGCTGCGCGCCAACGCCTCCGCACCGGCCGCGGTGGTGCGCTCCCCCACCCCGACCGCCACCACGCCCGGCGCCAACAGCAGAACGTCGCCGCCCTCGACCGGCGCGGTGTGGGACTCGTAGGCCCGGCGTACGCCGCGGAATCGCGGATGGTGGGCGTAGATCAGGTCGGTCAGCGAGGTCTCCCGGGCACGGGCCGGCAGGGCCAGTGCGGTGATCGCGAACCGGGGGCCGATCCAGAACGACGAGTCGCGGGTGAACATCAGGTTCGGCAGCGGGTCGATGACGAAGTCGCCGCCCTGATGCATCCGCCGCACCAGGGAGGTGTCCCCGCCCGCATCCGCCGGCAGTTCGGCGAAGGTCATGCCCGCGATCAGCACGTGCGCCAACTCGTCGGGCTCCAGACCCCGCAGGTGGGCCGAAAGCTCCTCGGCCAGGTGCGGTCCCAGCCGGCGCGCATCCACAGCGGCGGCGATGCCCTGCATCCGGGCGGCGCCGGACCCGAGCGCCTCGGTGAGCAGATCGGCCAGCAGCAGCACCTCGACGCCGCGCGACCGCAGCAGGGCGGCGAAGGCGTCGTGCTCCTCCCGGGCCCGGGCCACCCAGGGCAGCCCGTCGAAGAGCAGGGCGTCGTTGTTGCGGGGGGTGAGTCGCTTCAACTCCGCACCGGGGCGGTGCAGGATGACCGTGCGCAGTGTTCCGACCTCGGAGTCGACGCCCAGCACCGTTTCAGTCACAGGCGGCTCTACTTCCGGACGGCGTTGACACCGGCGATCAACAGGTCGCGGGCGCGCTGAGTGTTCACCGGGGCCGTCGGCTTATCAGGCAGCACAAGGGGATTGGCCGAGACGATCACCTGATAGTCGCCGAAGTGCGCGGAGTAGTTGAACACCTCGCCGGTGCGGGGCTTGCCGTCGGTCGCCAGCGTCTGCACCACCCGGTGCACCCCGATGGTGGTGGCGCCGTCGATCTTCGGCACCTCCACCGCTTCGACGGTGCCCCGCACGGCCCCGCCGCCGAACGTCACCCTGCGGCAGTCGTCGCCCGGCTCGGCGACCGGGACGGGGGCGTTGGTCTGCACCGCGATCACGATGAAGCGGGTTCCCTCGCCCTCCGCGGAGACCGCCGCCATGTTGCCCTCGGTGCCGGGGGGCACCAGTTGGCCGGTGGCGAACTTCGCGCAGTCGGCGGGCTCGAACTTCACCCCGTCGGGCAGCTTCTGGCCGGTGAGGAACTTCGGGTCGATACCGGTCGGGGGCACCTCGGTGACGGAGAACTGCTTGCCGAAGCTCGACTTCAGATCGGTGATCCCGCCGATGTCGGCCGCCGGCGCCGGCTTGCCGCAACCGGCGAGCGCGGCAACACAGCCGCACACCGCGATGGGCTTGGGGGACAACATCGGGGTTAATGTACCGGCAACGGCGGTCAACCGGCCGATCACCGCCGCCGAGTCGGCGGCGATGTCGAATCCCGTCTGGAGTATTCGCCCCCGGAGGCGCGGACGACTTCCCTTGTCATGGATCGGATCTCGTCGACCATCCTCT
Organism: Mycobacterium sp.; assembly: GCF_040398885.1. GTDB lineage: Bacteria > Actinomycetota > Actinomycetes > Mycobacteriales > Mycobacteriaceae > Mycobacterium. The sequence continues at coordinate 5,761 of NZ_JBBATF010000020.1, forward strand.
GGTCGATGCGTAGTCGTTCGATGGTCGGCACCTCGAAGTCCGTGGTGACCACACCGGGTTCGTCGCGCTCCCACTCCACACCGAAGCGCTCCAGGATGGCCCGCATCGCGTGGTTCTCGGCCAGGCAGCGGGCGGTGAACCGCTGCACGCCGCCGACGCGCGCCGCGACGGTGACCGCGTCCATCAGGAAGCCGCCGATCCCACGGCCCTGGTATTCGTCGGCGACGATGAACGCGATCTCGGCCACCGCGGGATCCCCGACGTCGCGCACGAACCGCGCGTCGGCGACGACGGGCCCGTCCACGCCGTCGACGAGCACCCAGACGAAGTGATCGACGTAGTCGACGTGGACCAGGTAGTTGACCAGCGACGGACTGGGCGCCGAGGCCGACATGAACCGGAGGTACAACGTCTCGCTGGAGAACTCCACCGTCGGGTGGTTGAGGCGCTCGCTGTCGCCGGGCAGCACGGGACGTAGCAGCACCTCGGTGTCGTCCTCGAGAGTCACCGCGACGGGGGTGATGAACGCGGCCAGGCGCTGACGGACGAAGCGCAGCATCCGCTCGCTGACCCCCGGAAGGTCGACCATGGCGACGAAGGCCTTCTCGTCGCCGACGAACCCGGTCAGCGCCTCCGTTGCGGTGACGGTGGCGGTGCGGGGCCGGTCGCGCAGCAGGGCGATCTCACCGACGATGACCCCGGCCGCGGCCTCGTCCACGAGCACGGTGCCGTCGTCGTTGGCATGGCTGACCTCGACCCGGCCGGACTGGATCAGGATGAAGAAGTCGGCCTCCTCCCCCTGCCGCATCAGCACCTGACCCCGCTCGGCCCGAAGCGGCCGCAGCCGTTCGGCGACGGGTCCGAGTTGCTCCGCCGAGCAGTCGGCGAACAGGCCGATCCCGGCCAGGCTCTCCCCGGGCCGGGGTTCCTCCCGCTCTGGAGTCATCGTCGGCTCACCAGACTAGTAAGCCAGAAGATTCACGATTCCGCCGAACACCCCGGGCAGCGCACCGGCCGCCGGCACGATCGCCGCACGGACCCCCCGCACCCCGCTGGCCTGCAGCAGTCCGGCGGTGAGCAGCCGGTAGCGGCGGGACATCGCCCGCCACTGCCGGTCGTAGTCGCCGGGGGTCTCGGCCAGCACGGACTTCACCGCCAGTTCCGCGCCGCCGAAGGCGATGCCGAGACCTTCGCCGGTGAGCGCGTCGACGTAACCGGCGGCGTCCCCCACCAGCAGCACCCGGCCCGAGGCCCGGGCGCGCACCCGTTGGCGCAGCGGACCGGCGGCCCGGTCGGGACCGTGGGCCGCATCGCCGAGTCGGGCCGCCAGCGCGGGGAAGTCGAGGAGAAGATCGCCGAACCTGCCCTGCCGCGAGGTCAGGATCGCCACGCCCACGGTCTCGTCGGAAACCGGGGTGACGTAGGCCTCGGTGTCACGGGCCCAGTACACCTCGACGGTGTCGCTCCACGGCGCGATCCCGTAGTGCCGCCGGATGCCCCACCGGCGGCGGGCGGTCGCGGGACGGTTCAGGCCCAGGGACCGCCGGATCGGGGAATGCAAGCCGTCGGCGGCGGCCAGATAACGGGCCTCCAGGTCGCCGCAGCGCACCGACGTCGCATCCTGGTGGACGGCACCGATCTCACCCGCGACGATGCGGACGCCCAACGCCGTCGCGGTGTCATGCAGACCCTCGTGGAGCACGGTGCGGCGAACCCCCAGCCCCGTTCCGGACCGGAAATAAGCCGGGACGCGGCGGCGGTCGTCAAGGTAGGTGATGCCCCGGAAAGGCTTGCCGCGCAACGGGACACCGATGCCGGTGAGCTGTTTGACGGTATGCGGCATCAGGCCTTCGCCGCATGCCTTGTCGATGGGGCCGCGGCGGCGGTCGACGACGACGGCCTCCAGGCCGGCGCGGGCGGCGTGGATCGCGGTGGCCAGTCCGGCCGGCCCGCCGCCGGCGACCAGCAGGTCGATCATGCCAACCTCGCGAGCGCCGAGTTCTCGACGCCGATGCGCTTGGCGAGCAGAAGGGCGTTGAGCGTGGTGAAGACCGCCGCCGTGATCCAGGCGCCGTGCACCAGGGGCAGCGCGATGCCCTCGGCCACCACGGCGACGTAGTTGGGGTGCGGGATCAGCCGGTAGGGGCCGCCGGTGATGCGCTCGGCGCCGGGAACGACGACCACCCGGGTGTTCCATTGCCGGCCGAGGGTGCTGATGCACCACCAGCGCAGCGCCTGGGCGGCCAGGACCACGGCCAGCATCGGCCAGCCCAGCGCCGGCGTGAACGGCCGGTGCAGTGCGAAAACCTCGACCAGACAGCCAACCAGCAGCCCGGTGTGCAGCACGACCATGGCCGGGTAGTGCCCGGCCCCGAACTCCACGCCGCCACGGGCACGGCTCCACGCCAGATTGCGCCGCGCGACGACGAGTTCGGCCAGGCGCTCGACGCCGACCAACGCGACTAATAGGACGTACCAGTTCACGACAGTGTCAATCCCACAGTTGCGTCAATCCCACTGCATCAGAACGAGTTCCGAGCAGAACCCGGGCCCCATGGCCATCATGACACCCGGCCCGGGTACCGATCCCTTGGCGATGGTGTCACGCAGCACGTGCAGGACCGACGAGGAAGACAGGTTGCCGACGTCGGCCAGCGAGCGCCAGGTGAGCTCCAGGGCGTCGTCGGGCAGACCGAGGCTGGAGACGATGGCTTCGATGACCTTCGGCCCACCGGGGTGGCTCACCCAGGTGCCGATGTCGTCGACGGTGAGGCCGTGGCCGGCCAGGAAGGCGGACATGTCGCCGGGCAGGTGCCGGCTGACGACCTCGGGCACGTCGGGTGAGAGCACCAGTTGCAGACCGGAGGCGCCGACGTCCCAGCCCATCGTCCGCAGCGACCCGGGATAGAGATGGCTTCGGCTGTCGAGGACAGCCGGGCCGGTGACGCCCATCCGGGCGGCCCGGCGTTCGCCGACGACGACCACCGCCGCCGCCCCGTCGCCGAACAGTGCGGTCCCGACGAATCCGGCCACCGTGGGCTGGACCGCCGGGAAGGTCAGCGAGCACAACTCCACCGACAGCAGCACGGCCACGGAGTCGGGGGCGCCGAGCAGATAGTCGTGCAGCCTGGCCACCCCGGCCGCGCCGGCCACACAGCCCAGGCCGAACACCGGCACCCGCCGGACATCGGCCCGCAGTCCCAGTTTCTGGGCCACCCGCGCCTCCAGTGAGGGCACCATGATGCCGGTCACCGTGGTGGACATGATCAGGTCGACGTCGCCGGGACCCAGGCCCGCCTCGTCGAGTGCGGCGCCGACCGCGGCGCAGCCGAGTTCCACGGCGTTCTCGATGTAGATGTCGTTGGCTTCGCCGAAGTCGGTCAGGGTCCGGTACCGCTCCAGTGGCAGCACCAGGTTGCGGTGTCCGACCTTCGCCGCGCGGTGCATCTGTCGGACGATCTCCCCGTGCTCCGCCATGGCGGGCAGGGTCAGGAAGGCTTCGGCGATCTCCTCCTGGCTGAAGCGAAGCGCCGGCAGGGCGCCCTGGACCCCGGCGACCACGCTGACGGGTCCGGCCGCGCCGGGCGGGGATTTGCTCGTCATCTGACCAGTATGTCCGGATCGCCACGCCCGCAACTCCGGGGACCTTCGAATGCCCAGGTGATCGGCACCCGTGTCATCGAAGTGTCACAGCAGTGAGCGGCGTCATCCGGGCCTGCCCGCCTCACTGATGCCGAAGCGGTCGTGCAGGCGGCGCATCGGACCCGGCGCCCACCAGTTCCACCGGCCCATCACATGCATGAACGCGGGCACCAGGACCAGGCGCACCAGGGTGGCGTCCACCAGGATGGCAAGGGTCAAGCCGACCCCGAACAACCGCATCACCGCCACCTTGGCGGCGATGAGCGCGGCGAAGGTGATGGTCATGATGAGCGCGGCGGCGGTGATCACCCGGCCGGTGTGCGCCAGGCCCAGGGCCACGCTTTCGTCGTTGTCGGAGGACGTCCGCCCGGACGCGAGCCAGAACTCCCGGATCCGGGAGACCATGAAGACCTCGTAGTCCATCGACAGGCCGAAGGCCACGCAGAACAGCAGGACCGGCATGTTGGCCACCAGGGTGCCGGTGGGGGTGGTGCCCAGGGCACCCAGATGGCCGTCCTGGAAGATCCACACGGTGGCCCCGAACGCGGCCGACAACGACAGCACGTTCAGCGTCAGCGCCTTGGCCGGAAGGATCACGCTGCCGGTGAGCAGGAACAGCAATGCCAGCATGACGGCCGCGATAAGGCCCAGCACGATCGGCAGCCGCGAGGTGATGGCGTCGACGCTGTCGCGGTTGGTCTGCGCGAGGCCGCCGAATTCGACGGTCCGCCCGCTCGGTGTGGGCACCGCGTGCAGTGCGCTCAGTTGCGTTTCGGAGGCCTCGGAGAACAGCGGCACCGAACTGGCGACGGTCAGCAGGATGCTGCCGGACTCCTCACCGGTGGCGGCCACCGGCGGCCCGGCAAGCCGGCCCCCGGTGAAGGCACCGCCGGGCGCCGACACCGAATTGACGTCGGCGACCCGCGACAGTTCCGCGGCGTAGCGCTCGACCTCGGCGCCGGCCAGACCGGCCGCGTCGGTGATGACGATCGGCACCTCGGAGTCGGTGTCGATCTCGAAGTCCGACCGCAGCAGGTCGCCGACCTGGTGGGCCGATGCGGATTTCGGCAGCACCCGGTCGTCGGGGAAGCCCGGCCGCACCCCGAGGAACGGCGCGCCCAGCACCGTCAGCAGCGCCACCCCGGCCAGACCGATCGGAACGGCCCGGCGCATGACGAGCTTCGTCGTGCGGTACCAGAATTGCCGTGTCACCGGGACGGGCGCCGGTTCGGGCCGGCCGAGCATCCGGCCCAGCCCGCGGCGGACGTCGAGAGCGTCCAGGCGGTCGCCGAGCAGCATGACGGCCGCCGGCGTCACGATGACAGCGGCCAGTGCGGCGAACGCCACCGTGGCGACCCCGGCGTAGGCGAAGGAGCGCAGGAAGTTCATCGGGAACAGCACCATCGCCGCCATCGACAGTGCGACGATGACCGACGAGAACAGCACGGTGCGCCCGGCGGTGACCATGGTGGTCGCCACCGCTTCCTCGCGACGGGCTCCCCCGGCCATCTCGTCGCGGTACCGGCTGATCATCAGCAGCGTGTAGTCGATGGCCAGCGCCAGGCCCATCGCGGTGGTCAGGTTCAGCGCGAAGATCGACACGTCGGTGACGAATGTGACGGCGTGCAGCACGGCCAGCGAGCCCAGGATCGCCAGCACTCCGACTCCGACGGGCAGCGCGGCCGCGTAGAGCCCGCCGAAAACCCAGATCAACACCAGGAAGCTGAGCGGAACCGCGATCGCTTCGAGCAGCAGCAGGTCCCGCTTGGACTGTTCGGTGATCTCGAGGTTCACCGCCGCGGTCCCGCCCGCGCGCACCACGACTCCCCCGCTCTCGCCGCTGACCGCGTCGGTGAGTTGCTTGGTGTACTTCTGCTGCTCGCTCTCGGTGCCGATCACCCCCGTCACGATCAGGCCGGACTTCTCGTCGGCACTGACCAGGGCGGCCGCAGCCGGCCCCTCGGCGGTCCACGCCGAGTCGATGTCGGCGACGTGCCCGGAACGTTTGAGCAGGTCGATGGCTTCCGTGGCGACCGCGCGGGCCCGCGGGCTGTCGTAGCGGTCCGGAGCGGTGACCACAAGTACCAGTGGGACGTCGCCCTGGCCGAACTTCTCGGTCAGCATCCGCGTCGCCCGGGACGACTCGGCGGTCGGGTCCTGGAAGCCGCTGGGGGAAAGCTTGTCGGCGACCGGTAGGCCGAAGGCCCCGACGATGACCGCAAGCAGTGCGGCGGCGACGACGATCCGCCGGGGAGCCGCGACGGCGAGCCGGGCGATGCGATCGAGCAACAGTCATCCTCTACGTCGGCGGTCCGACCCCCACGACCACGGTAACCCCGCGGCCCCCGCCGGCCACCGCCCACGGACCCGGGTGAGTGCTGTGCGATGGGCGAACGTTCACCGTGCGGTTACCGGAACGGCAGGTCGACGCCACGGCCCGGTGCCATACTCGCGACAGGGAAGCCTGGCCAGAAACACGGACACATCGGGGAGCGCGGGATGAGCGAAGTCGTATACACACCGGCCGGGGCGGACGCCGAAGAGGTTCGCACCGGGATGACGGCCGCGTCGCTGCGCAAGGCCATCGAGGATCATCTGCGCTACAGCCTGGGCCGCCCGGTTCAGTTGCTGCAACCGCAGCACTACTACCACGCGCTGGCGCTGGCGGTACGCGACCGCATGCAGAAACGCTGGACCGACACCACCCAGACCTACCTCGACCTGTCCCGCAAGGTGGCCGTCTACCTGTCCGCGGAGTTCCTGCTGGGCCCGCATCTGGCCAACAACCTGCTGAACCTGGACCTCGAGGACGAGGCCCGGGCCGCCCTGGCCGAACTCGGGCAGGACTACGACACCGTCGTCGCCTGCGAGGAGGAACCCGGTCTGGGCAACGGCGGGCTGGGTCGCCTGGCGGCGTGCTACCTGGAATCTCTGGCGACGTTGCAGCGCCCGGCGATCGGGTACGGCATCCGCTACGAGTTCGGGATCTTCGACCAGGAGATCCGCGACGGCTGGCAGGTCGAGCGGACCGACAACTGGCTAGCGCCCGGCAATCCATGGGAGATCGCCAAACCGGAACTGAATTACGAGGTCGGCTGGGGGGGCCATACCGAGCACTTCACCGACGCCGACGGTGAGCCGCAGGTCCGCTGGAATCCGGAGCGGATCGTCAAGGGCGTCTACTACGGCACGCCGATCCAGGGCTACGGGGTCAACACCTGCAACACCCTGACGTTGTGGAGTGCCCATGCCGTCAATGCCCTGGTCCTGGAAGCATTCAACGCCGGGGATTACTACAGCGCCGTCGAGGACCAGGTGATCTCGGAGAACGTGACCAAGGTGCTCTACCCCAATGACGAGCCGGAGGTCGGCAAACAGCTACGCCTGCTGCAGCAGTACTTCTTCGTATCGTGCTCGCTGCAGGACGTCTTGCACCTGATGGAGGACTTCCTCGGCGTGACCGCCCACCAACTACCCGATCAGGTTGCCATCCAGCTCAACGACACCCACCCCTCGATCGCGGTGGCGGAGTTGATGCGGCTGCTCGTCGACGTGCGGGATTTCAGCTGGGACGACGCCTGGCGGATCACCGTGGCCACGATGGCCTACACCAACCACACCCTGCTGCCCGAGGCGCTGGAGACCTGGCCGCTGCAGATGTTCGAACGGTTCCTGCCCCGCCACCTGGAGATCATCTACGAGATCAACAGCCGATTCCTCGACGAGGTTCGCGCGAAATTCCCCGGTGACGACGCACGGGCCCGGCGGATGTCGCTGATCGGCGAGGACGGCGCCCGCAGCATCCGGATGGCGCACCTGGCCACCGTCGGCAGCCACGCCGTCAACGGCGTCGCGGCCATGCACTCCGAACTGGTGAAAACCACCATCCTCAAAGACTTCTACGAGATGTGGCCGGAGCGGTTCTTCAACAAGACCAACGGCGTGACACCGCGCCGGTTCATCGGTCTGGCCAACCCCGGACTGCGCAAGTTGCTCGACCAGACCATCGGCGACGGCTGGATGGTGGACCTGCAGAAGCTGCGCGGACTCGAGCGTTACGCCGACGACCCGTCGTTCCAGCAGCGCTGGACGGCGGTCAAGCGGGAGAACAAGCGGCGTCTCGCCGACTACGTCGCGGCCAAGACCGGTATCGAACTCAACCCGGACTGGATGTTCGACATCCAGGTCAAGAGAATCCACGAGTACAAGCGCCAACACCTCAACGCGCTGCACATCATCACCCTCTACAACCGGCTCAAGGCGAATCCCGGCCTCGAGATCGCGCCGCGGGCTTTCATTTTCGGAGGCAAGGCGGCCCCCGGCTACTTCATCGCGAAACTCATCATCAAGCTCATCAATTCCGTCGCCGAGACGGTCAACAACGACCCGGAGGTGAACGGCCGGTTGAAGGTGGCCTTCATCCCGAACTTCAACGTGCAGAACGGCCAGCTGATCTATCCGGGCGCAGACCTGTCCGAGCAGATCTCCACGGCCGGCAAGGAGGCCTCCGGCACCGGCAACATGAAGTTCATGATGAACGGGGCGCTGACCATCGGCACCCTTGACGGGGCCAACGTCGAGATGCGCGAGGAAGCGGGCCCGGAGAACTTCTTCCTGTTCGGGCTGACGGTGCAGGAGGTCGGCGAACTCCTGGCCGGTGGGTATCGCCCGCGCGACTACGTCGCGGCCGATCCTGAACTGGCGGAAGCTGTTTCGGCGATCGCCGAGGGCCGGTTCTCGCACGGCGACACCGAGGTGTTCGCGCCCCTGGTCTCCAACCTGGTCGACCACGACCCGTTCCTGGTGCTGGCCGACTACGCGGACTACATCCGCTGCCAGGGCGAGGTGGACCGGACCTGGCAGGACCGGAAGGCCTGGGCGCGGATGTCGATACTCAACAGCGCCCGCAGTGGGAAGTTCTCCTCTGACCGCCCGATCGCGGAGTACTGCGACGAGATCTGGAACGTCAAACCCGTCGTGATCGAGGAGAGTTGACCGAGAAGGAGAAGCATGGCCGCAACGGATGAAAGTTCCTGGCGCACCGGCTCAGGCGGCGCGCTGACCGACCAGGTGGTCAGCCAGATCGACGGTTGGTTCCGCGCGGCGAACTACCTCTCGGTCGGACAGATCTACCTCCTCGACAACCCGTTGCTGCGCACGCCGTTGTCCCGCGACGACGTCAAGCCGCGCCTACTCGGCCACTGGGGCACCACCCCCGGGCTCAACTTCCTCTACGCCCACCTCAACCGGGCGATCAAGGAACGCAGCCAATCGACCGTCTACATCACCGGGCCCGGCCACGGCGGGCCCGGCCTGGTGGCCGGCGCCTACCTGGACGGCACCTACAGCGAGACGTATCCGGACATCACCCGCGACATCGAGGGCATGCGGCGGCTGTTCCGGCAATTCTCCTTCCCGGGCGGCATCCCTTCGCACGTCGCCCCGGAGACCCCCGGTTCCATCCACGAGGGCGGCGAACTGGGGTACGCGCTGTCGCACGCCTACGGGGCGGCGTTCGACAATCCCGACCTCCTGGTCGCCGCGGTGGTCGGCGACGGCGAGGCCGAAACCGGTGCGCTGGCAACCAGTTGGCACTCCAACAAGTTCATGAACCCCGCCAAAGACGGCGTCGTGCTGCCGATCCTGCACCTCAACGGCTACAAGATCGCCAATCCGACTGTGCTGGACCGCATCCCGCAAGACGAGCTGCGCAGTCTCATGGTCGGCTACGGCCACAATCCGTACTTCTTCGAGGTGAAGGAGGACTCGGAAACCGGCGGGGATCATCTCGACGCGCATCGCCGCTTCGCCCGACTGCTCGACGATGTGCTCGACGAGATCGCGGCCATCAAGGCGCGGGCCGCCGGTGGCGACGAGTCCCGTCCGGCGTGGCCGATGATCATCTTCCGGCATCCCAAGGGCTGGACCGGGCCGGCCTACATCGACGGCAAGAAGACGACCGGATCCTGGCGGGCCCATCAGGTTCCGCTGGCCAGCGCCCGCGACACCCCGGAGCATCTGCAGGTGCTCGCCGAATGGCTGGGCTCCTACCGCGCCGACGAACTGTTCGACGAGAACGGCAGGCTGCAGGACTGGATCGCCGATCTGGCACCGGCGGGCACGCTGCGGATGAGCGACAACCCGCACACCAACGGCGGCCTGCTGCTGAGAGATCTCCGGCTGCCGGACTTCAGGGACTACGGCGTGGAGGTGCCCGCGCCCGGCGCGTCGTTCGCCGAGGCGACCCGCGTTCTGGGCCAATGGCTCACCGACGTGGTGCGCCTCAACCCGGACAACTTCCGCATCTTCGGACCCGACGAGACGGCGTCCAACCGGCTGCAACCGGTGTTCGAGGTAACCGACAAACAGTGGAACGCCGAATTCTTCGGCCCCGAGGTCGACGACCACCTGGCCCGTGCCGGACGGGTCGTCGAGATGCTCTCGGAGCACCAGATGCAGGGCTGGCTGGAGGGCTACCTGCTGACCGGCCGGCATGGGCTGTTCAACTGCTACGAGGCGTTCATCCACATCATCGACTCGATGTTCAACCAGCACGCCAAGTGGCTCAAGGTGACCAACGGCATACCGTGGCGGCGCCCGGTCGCGAGCCTGAATTACCTTCTTTCCAGCCACGTCTGGCGTCAGGATCACAACGGCTTCAGCCATCAGGACCCGGGGTTCATCGACCACGTGGTCAACAAGAGCGCCGATGTGGTTCGGGTTTACCTGCCGCCGGACGCAAACACCCTGCTGTCCACCTACGACCACTGCCTGCGCTCGCGCCAGTACGTCAACGTCGTCGTCGCCGGGAAGCAACCCCATCCCAACTTCCTGACCATGGACGAGGCGGTCGCGCATTGCACCCGGGGACTGGGCATCTGGGAGTGGGCCGGCACCGAGAGACACGGTCAGGACCCCGACGTGGTGCTGGCCTGTGCCGGCGACGTCCCCACCCTGGAGGCCCTCGCGGCGGCCGACCTGTTGCGCCGGCACATCCCGGAGTTGGGGGTGCGGTTCGTCAACGTGGTGGACCTGATGAGGCTCCAGGACGCCGGCGAGCATCCGCACGGCCTGAGCAACCGCGAGTTCGACATGTACTTCACCGCGGACAAGCCGGTCGTCTTCGCCTACCACGGCTACCCGTGGCTGATCCACCGACTGGTCTACCGGCGCAGCAACGACAACCGGGTGCACGTCCGCGGATACAAGGAGGAGGGCACCACCACCACGCCGTTCGACATGGTGATGCTCAACGACCTGGACCGCTACCACCTGGTGATCGACGTGATCGACCGGGTGCCCGGGCTGGGCTCGCGCTACGCCGCCCTGCGCCAGCAGATGGTGGACAAGCGCATCGAGGCCCGGGAGTACACCCGCGAGCACGGCGACGATCTCCCGGAGGTCCGGGACTGGGTGTGGCCGGCTGCCCGCGGGGTGCGGAGCGAGTCCCCGGTCGCGGCGACGCTGGCCACCGGCGGCGACAACGAGTAGCGATGCCTCCCCGAGTGGAAGGGTCGGCCCGGCGGGCCTAGGATTGCGGCGTCGATGGCGGGCGGTCAGGTCCGACGGTGCAAAGGCAGGTGGTGGGCATGGCACATCCCGATCCCAGCCCGCTGCCGGTCGATGTCACCGACCCGATCCCGGAACTGCAGTTCCGCACCATTCACGGTTACCGGCGGGCATTCCGGATCGCCGGTTCGGGCCCGGCACTGCTGCTGATCCACGGCATCGGCGACAATTCCACGTCCTGGGGGCCGGTGCACGGCAGGTTGGCCCGCCGGTTCACCGTCGTCGCCACCGATCTGCTCGGCCACGGTCAGTCGGACAAGCCCCGGGCGGACTACTCGGTGGCCGCCTACGCCAACGGCATGCGCGACCTGCTCAGCGTGCTGGGCATCGAGAAGGCGACCGTGGTGGGGCACTCGCTGGGCGGCGGGGTCGCGATGCAGTTCGCCTACCAATTCCCGCACCTGGTGGACCGGCTGGTCCTGGTCAGCGCCGGCGGGGTGACCAGGGATGTCAACATCGCCCTGCGTGCGGCCTCGCTCCCGGTCGGCGGTGAGGCTCTCGCCGTGTTGCGGTTGCCGCTGGTGCTGCCGACCCTGCAGATGCTGGGACGCATCCTGGGCACGGTGATCGGGTCGACCGGGCTCGGCCGCGACCTCCCCAACGCGCTGCGGATCCTGGCCGAACTTCCCGAGCCGACGGCCTCGGCGGCCTTCACCCGCACCTTGCGGGCGGTGGTGGACTGGCGCGGCCAGGTGGTCACCCTGCTGGACCGATGTTATTTGACCGAATCCATTCCGGTGCAATTGGTTTGGGGCGACAAGGACGTGGTGATCCCGGTCAGCCACGCCCACATGGCGCATGCGGCGATGCCGGGTTCGCGGCTGGAGATATTCGTCGGTTCGGGGCATTTCCCCCACCACGACGATCCGGAACGCTTCGTCGATCTCATCGAGGACTTCATCGAGGCGACCCCGCCGGCCCAGTACGACCACGAGGTGCTCAGGGAGTTGCTCCGCAAGGGCAGCACCGAACACGCGCTTTCGGCGTCCGGGGAGATCGGCGCCCGCATCCTGGTTCTGGATGCGCTGGAGAGCGACGAGCGCAGCGCGACGTAGCCATGTCGCCCGACGGCGGCAAACAAACCCCGCGAACCCTCCGGTGATGAGAAGGTGAAGTTCACCTTTCGGTGACCCGGTGGGCGGAGGGAGTCCGGCGATGCTTGAAGTCTGCGAAGTCAACAACAAGGTCAGCAGGGAAGACTACGAGGCGGCGATCCCCGATTTGCGGCTGGGACTGATCAACGCGCAGTACGACCTCCGCGGCGCGAAGTTCCCCGCCATCATCTGGATCGCCGGCGACGACCGACTCGCGGCCAACGAGTTGGTGAACCGGCTCAACGAGTGGATGGACTCCCGCTACGCCGACACGCGGGTCTTCGCCGACCCCACCGACGAGGAGTACCAGCGACCGCATCTGTGGCGCCTCTGGCGCTCGTTGCCGCCGAAGGGCCGGGCAGCTTTCTTCGTCGGCGGGCTCATGCGGGCGGCGATCCAGCGCGCCAGGGACGAGATCAGCGAACCGGAGTTCTCCGTCTGGCTGCGCCACATCGCCAACATGCAGAACGAACTGGTCGCCGACGGCGCACTGATTCTGAAGTTCTTCCTGCACACCCCGATCAAGGAGCAGAAGAGGAAGCTGAAGAAGGCGGAGAAGGATCCGCACGAAGGCTGGCAGGTCGACCAGCGCGACTGGAACGGGATCGACACCCTCGGTCCGGTACTGCCCATCGCGGAGCGGATCCTGCGTGAGACCAGCGCACCCGGTGCGCCGTGGACCATCGTGGAGTCCACCGACTCCCGCTACCGCGACATCACGGTCGCACGGACCATCCTTTCCGCCCTCAACGCCAGGCTGAAGGAGGACGCGTCGCACCGGGGACCCGCGCTGGCGGAATCGGTTTTCGGGGACGTCGACGCCGAAGCCAATGTGCTCTCCGGGGCCGACCTGACCCAGTCGCTGACCAAGCAGGCCTACCGGGAGCAGCTGGCCAAGGAGCAGGCCAGGCTCAAGAAGCTGTCCTTGGAGGCCCGCCGGCGTGGGATCAGCACGGTGCTGGCATTCGAGGGTTGGGACGCCGCCGGCAAGGGCGGGGTGATCCGTCGCATCACCGGAGCGCTGGAGGCCGGCGACTACCGGGTGATCCCGGTCGCGGCCCCCACCGAGGAGGAGCGCAAGTTCCACTACCTGTGGCGGTTCTGGCGGGATCTGCCCGCGGCCGGCAAGGTCGTGATCTTCGACCGCACCTGGTACGGGCGGGTCCTGGTGGAACGGCTGGAGGGCTTCGCCAGTCCGTCGGAATGGCAGCGGGCCTTCGACGAGATCAACGACTTCGAAGCCCAGATGGTCGAGCGTGGGTACTACACGGCGAAATTCTGGATGCACATCTCCCGGGAGGAGCAACTGGCCCGCTTCAAGGCCCGCGAGGACACCCCGTACAAGAAGCACAAGATCACCGAAGAGGACTACCGCAACCGGGAACGTTGGGACGAGTACGTCGCCGCCGTCGATCAGACCATCCTCCGGACGTCCTCGGATCAGGCCCGCTGGCATGTCATCCCGGCCAACGACAAGCAGTTCGCGCGGGTGACCACCCTCAGGGCCATCAACAAGGGCCTGGCCCGTCGGCTGCGGGAAAGCTGACCTCCCGCACCGTCAGCCCTCGGAGGCGTACTCCTCGGCTCCGGTCGGGTAACCACCGCCGAAGGTGGTGATGTGGACATGGTCGTAGTGGCCGTAGTTACCGCCACCGGGACCGGCCGGCGTGTAGTAAGTCCCGCGCCAGATCACGTCCATCACGCCGAACTTCTCGGCGTTCTGCAGCATGTAGTCGCGGATGGCGTCGCCCAGGGCGATGCCTGACTCACTGCCGGCGTCGGGAATCATGATGTCGATCGCACGGCCCGACGGATGCCACGGTTTGGAGTCCGGCCGAACGCCGATGATGTTCTGGATCTCCGGGAATTTCGCGCACACATTCCGCATCACCCGGATCGTCTCGACCTGCAGACCCTGCTCGGAACCCACACCGGGCGGGAGTAGACGAGGACTGGGATCGGAGTAGGCCGCCGGCGCCACGGCGGGGGCCACCGGAACAGGAGCGGCCACCGGAACAGGAGCGGCCACCGGAGCAGGAGCGGCCGCAGGAGCGGCCGCGGGGGCAGGCCCGGGTGCGCCGGCGGGTGCGTGAACCGCGCTCAGAGCCTCGGCAGCATCTGCCACCGGCGCCGATTCGGCCACCGGAGGGCCCGGTTGTCCGGCCGGATTGGGGTCCGCGCCCGCACCCGGGGCCAGGACGAGAGCGGCGGGCAAGATCAGCGTGACCGCAAATCCCGACGACTTCGCACGCACATCACGGTATCTCTGCGAAAGCATCACGAAACCATAACGAACAAATCGCGGGAAGTCGGCGGCTTTATCCGATACACCCCGGCCGAATAGTCCTCAGCTGGGATTTCGCGGGTAAACCTCGCTTTCGGCACCGGCGAGTCGCGGCCGTTCCGCGTCGCCGGGTCCGCCCCGCCTGCATGCCTGCGAGCAGTACTTCACATTCGCCCAGTCGCGGGCCCACTTTTTGCGCCACTCGAACGGCCGCCGACAGCGCTCGCACACCTTCGGCGGATGACCGTTCTTCTCACGCGCTCGCGCGGGCACGACTGCGACTGTATCGCCGGCCGGCACCGTCGTCCGGAGGATGAGGGTGAGTGGAGCTAAGGGGAATCGAACCCCTGACCTTCTCGATGCGAACGAGACGCGCTACCAACTGCGCTATAGCCCCTAGGCGATAGCAGGTTACCAGTCCGGTCGGGTGAGCGTTCCTACTGACCCGACGCCCTCGGCAGACCCCCCGGCATCCCCCTCGACATTCCGTAGTGCCGCCGGCTGTACGGAACCTCGTCGAGATGTTCGAAGATCGGATCCTCGTCGTCGACCTCCAGCACCGCCGCTCCCGGGCGCTGGAGCCGGGTAGGGAACTCGGGGAGATCGACCTCCGGTCCCCGCCGGGCGGAACGCTCGTCGAATACGGGTTCGACCACCGGCTGCGAGCGCACCGGGCGTGATCGCATCACCCGCTGCGATCGCCGGCGTCGCACCTGTTCCTCGATTCGGGTCTGACGGCGGAGGTAGCCGAGGTAGAGCACCGTCACTGCGGCCACCATGCCGCACGACCACCACAGCGCGGGGCCGACGGTGAAGGACAGGCCGGCGCTGAGCACCATCAGCGCGGCCATGACCATCAGGACCCGCTTGCGGAAGCGGTACTTCCGGGCGCTGACCGCCGCCGCGGTCGCGTTGGACAGTCGCCGCTGGCGGCTCGACGGCCGGGGAGCCACCGGCACGTCGCCTTCGTCCTCGGCTTCCAAACCTGAAGAGTCCTCGATGTACTCGTACTCGTCGGCAGTCCCGTCCGGGAGCCCCGGCGCGGGGCCGGTCGCCTCCGCGACTGATTCGTCCACCTCGAGGCCGGCCTCGACGTCGGCTCGCAGATCGTCTGCGACGTCAGCCGGGGGTTCAGCCTGGAGTTCGGGCGCGGGCGCCGCGGCCTCGGGCCCGGCCTCCCGGGCCTCCGGCGACGGGGTGTCGAACAGGCTGGCCTGCCCACCGGTTCCGCCGACGGGCAGCGCACCGGAGTTCTCGTCCACGATGTCGACGTCGAGGTAGTCGGTCTCGGCGGGCGCACGCTCGGCCACCGCCGCGACAACCACGACCGACCGGGGCCGGGCGCCCATCCGGGAGTCCCGCACGGCGTCGTCGTACTCCTGGATCACATCACGCTGGGCCGCGAAGTCCTCGGCGGTCGTCTCGCCGAACGCCTCGGGGTAGTCGTCCGCGGCGAGGTGGTCACCGGCCTGCCAGTCCGGATCGTGCCGATGGCCGGCCGCCGGGCCGCTGCGCCTGATCAGCCGGGATCTGACGTCGCCGTTGAGGACGCGGGTGGACAGGGCGACGTCACTGGTTCGCCGAACGGTGTCGCGCTTGTTGATGAGCATCGGCACCAGGACGAAGAGCCAGAGCACCACAAGTGAGATCCAGAGCAATGACTGGGGGATGCTTGGCATGGGCCTGCTCCTTTCCCGACCAGGCTAGGTCCGTGACGTCCGCTTTCGGTGGCGGCGCGCCGTGCCAATTACACACGTGTAATTCCCGGAAGACAAGCACCACCAGTCACAAATGTCACATTCGCAACACCGGCCCACCTTCAGGGCCACCGGGCCAGTCCCCGCCGGACCAGGCCCGCCGCGACCGACCCGTCCGTCTCCTCGGCCGTCATCGCCACCAGGAGGTGGTCGCGCCAGTCGCCGTCCACGTTGAGGTAGCGCCTGAGTAGACCTTCTTCACGAAAACCCACCTTTGCCAGCACCCGCCGACTGGCGGTGTTCTCCGGACGGACGGTCGCCTCGACGCGATGCAGACCGACCGGCCCGAAGCAGTGATCCAATCCCAGCGCAAGGGCGCCGGTGGCGACTCCGCCCCCGGTCACCTCCCCGGACACCCAGTAACCGATCCAGGCCGACCGCAGCGCGCCGTGCGTCACGTTGCCCACCGTCAACTGGCCGCGGAAGCATCCGTCGAGTTCGATGACATAGGGCAGCATCCGACCCTTGCGCGCCTCGGCACGCAGGCCGGAATGCATAGCCGGCCAGGCCGAGACATTGTGCCGCTGAACCCAATCCGTTTCAGCCGACGGCTCCCACGGTTCGAGGTTGTCGCATTCGGCCAACCGCAGGCGGCTCCAGTGGGCTCCGTCGCGCAATCGCGGCGGCCGCAAGCGGACCGTGCCCGCGGGAACCCGCAGTGGACCCACCGGACCGGGCCACCCCGGGTGCGCCGGACCGCGACCCCAGAAGCTCACGTCGAATCCCCGTACGACTCGGCCGCCCCCGGCACCTCAGCCGCGCTGCGCCAGGAAGGCGACGTCGACCGCTTCCCCGGTCCGGACCTCCGCGACGTCACTGGGCACCACGACAAGGCAGTTCGCCTCGGCCAACGATGCCAGCAGGTGCGAGGAACCGCCCGGGGCGTCCCCGATGGCCTCCACCAGGTAGTCGCCGCTGTCCTGGTCGCGCAGCAACTGGCCGCGCAGGAAGCCGGTGCGTCCGGTGACGGAGCTGATCGGCGCCAGTGTGCGCGCCCGGATCATCCGCCGCATGGGTTGACGCTTGCCCAGCGACAGCCGGATCAGCGGGCGAACCATGACCTCGAACACGACCAACGCACTGACCGGGTTGGCGGGAAGGAGGAACGTCGGAACCCCTTCCGGCCCGAGCTGTCCGAATCCCTGGACCGAACCGGGGTGCATGGCGATCCGGGTGACTTCCATGCTGCCCAGTTCGGACAGCACCGCCCGCAGGTTCTCCGCGGCGGCACCGCCGACCGCACCGGAGATCACCACGACCTCGCTGCGGTTGAGTTGGCTCTCGACCACGTGACGCAGATCCTTGGGATCGGTGCTCACGATGCCGACCCGGGTCGCGTCGGCGCCGGCATCGCGGGCGGCGGCGGCCAGCGCGTAGGAATTGACGTCGTAGACCTGACCGTTTCCGGGCGTTCGCAGGATGTCGACCAGTTCGCCGCCCACACTGAGCACCGACACCCGCGGTTTGGGGTGCACCAGGACCCGTTCCCGCCCGACGGCGGCCAGCAACCCGACCTGCGCGGGCCCGATCACGGCACCGGCCCGCACCGCGACGTCACCGGGTTGAACGTCATCGCCGGCGCGCCGCACGTAGGCGCCCGACCGCACCCCGCGCAACGCCCGCACCCGGGTCTGCCCGCCGTCGGTCCAGCGCAGCGGCAAGACCGCGTCGGCCAGGGTCGGCATCGGCGCGCCGGTCTGGATCCGGGCGGCCTGGCTGGGCTGCAACCGGGTGGGCGTGCGCGAACCCGCCTCGATGACACCCACCACGGGAAGCACCACGTCATTGCCGTCGCCGGCGGCGCCGATGTCCACGCTGCGCACCGCGTAACCGTCGATCGCCGCCTGGTCGAACCCGGGCATCGGCCGTTCGGTGACCACTTCCTCGGCGCACATCAGGCCCTGGGCCTCCGCGATGGGCACCCGGACCGGCCTGGGCGCGACAGCGGCAGCCGTCACCCTGGCCTGCTGTTCCTCCACCGAACGCACAGTCCTGCCTTTCTGACGGGGCCGCCTTTCTGACGGGGCTGCCCCTGTTGAGGGGCTGCCTTTTCGGCCTCGAGACCGGCCCGCCGCAGACTCCTACCGGCCGGTCCGGCCCAGCCGCTCCACCAACCAGGCCCGCAACTCCGGGCCGTAGTCGTCACGATCCAAGGCAAAGTCAACCGCAGCCTTCAGATACCCGCCGGGATTTCCCAAGTCGTGTCGAGACCCGCGGTGCACGACCACGTGCACCGGATGGCCCTCCTCGATCAGCAGCGCGATCGCGTCGGTCAACTGGATCTCCCCGCCCGCACCGCGGCTCACCCGGCGCAACGCGTCGAAGATCGCGCGGTCGAGCAGGTAGCGGCCGGCCGCGGCGAACCGCGACGGCGCCTGGTCTGCGGCGGGCTTCTCCACCATCCCCTTGACCCTGAGGATGTCCGGACTGGTGGCGCCTGCGGCCGGTTCGACGTCGAACACGCCGTAGGCGCTGACCTCGTCGGGTTCGACCTCGATGGCACACAGCACCGATCCGCCCCGCTTGCCGCGGACCCTGGCCATCGTCACCAGCACCCCCGTGGGCAGCACCAGATCGTCGGGCAGCAGCACCGCCACGGCGTCCTCGTCGCTGGAGAGCACCGGTTCCACGCAGCCCACCGCGTGGCCCAGGCCCAAGGGTTCGGCCTGCACCAACGACTCGACCTTGATCAGGGCGGGAGCACGGCGGACCTTTTCCAGCATCGCCTTCTTGCCGCGGGCCTCCAGGGTGCCCTCCAGTACGAGGTCCTCGACGAAGTGCGCGACGACACCGTCCTTGCCTTCGGAGGTGACGATCACCAGCCGCTCGGCTCCGGCTTCGGCGGCCTCCTCGGCCACCAGTTCTATTCCGGGGGTGTCGACGACGGGCAGCAACTCCTTGGGAACCGTCTTGGTGGCGGGCAGGAACCGGGTGCCCAGGCCCGCCGCCGGCACGATGGCGGTGCGGGGAATCGGCACCCGGTCGCTGAGCATGCCCACAACCCTAACCCGGCGCGGCGGTGGCGCAGAACCGGTCCCACTGACAGGGTGTGTCCGTGGGCTACGTGGGCAAAGAAGACCTTCGGGCGCAATCGCTGGCGGCGCGGCGCGGCCTGTCCGATGCGGTGCGCCGGGCCGAGGCGGAGCTGCTCCGCGGCCATCTCGCCGAGGCCGTCGGCGCCGCCCGGGTGGTCGCGGCCTACGTTCCGGTCGGCACCGAGCCCGGCAAACCCGAAATGCTCGACACCCTGTTGCACCTGTGTGAGACCGTCCTGCTCCCGGTGACCGGCACCGGACCGGGGGGGGAGCCCCGGCCGCTTCGCTGGGGCCGCTACCAGCCGGGGCGGCTGGCCGAGGGCCGGTTCGGTCTGCGCGAGCCGGCCGGACCGTCACTGCCGGCGGCGGCGTTGGCCCGGGCCCAGGTGGTGCTGGTGCCGGCTCTGGCGGTGGACCGCCGCGGCGGGCGACTGGGGCGGGGCGGCGGCTTCTACGACCGGTCGCTGCCGCTGTGCGCGCCGGGGACGCGACTGGTGGCGGTGGTGCGCGACGGCGAGTTCGTCGACGAACTGCCGTGTGACCCGCATGACGTTCCGATGACCCACGCCCTCACCCCGGCCGCTGGACTGCACGCGCTGCGGGAGTGCTCCACGCCCGATGGCGGTTCTGGCACTTGACGCGGTAGAGTGCCAACGATCCAGTCCTCCCGGAGGGTGATGTGCCGACCTACAGCTACGCCTGCACCGAGTGCGACAACCGATTCGACGCGGTCCAGGCGTTCACCGACGACGCGCTGACCACCTGCCCACGATGCTCGGGCCGGCTTCGCAAACTGTTCAACTCGGTCGGGGTGGTGTTCAAGGGCAGCGGTTTCTACCGCACCGACAGCCGGGAATCGGGCAAGAGTGCGACGTCCGGTTCGGACTCCGGGGGGTCGTCGGATTCCTCGGGTTCGGCGGCGCCGGCGTCCAAGCCGGAGAAGTCTTCGGGCTCGGATGGCTCCGGAGGTTCCGCGTCGACGCCCAGTTCGGCACCCGCCGCCGCATCCACCTGACAGGCTTATCCACAACCCGACGCCGCCGCCGAGGCGCGCGGGTCCGGCAAGCCCTACCGTGAGCG
The DNA here is from genome assembly GCF_040398885.1 of Mycobacterium sp. Classification (GTDB taxonomy): domain Bacteria; phylum Actinomycetota; class Actinomycetes; order Mycobacteriales; family Mycobacteriaceae; genus Mycobacterium. The sequence continues at coordinate 26,222 of NZ_JBBATF010000020.1, forward strand.
AATGGGCAAATCGCTCAATCCCACTCTGCTGAACCGGATTTCGCGGGCCGCACGACCGGACTTCGCGCGGACCCTACTGGCCCGGCGCATCGCCGCCGGCCTGCTGGTACTGCTGGCGGGGCTCGCGGCCTGGCGACCGGACCCGGACACCGCGCCTCGCGCGGTCGTGGTCGCCGTCCACGACCTGGGCCCGGGGACCGCCCTGACCGGCGACGACGTCGCCCTGCGCGTGCTGCCGGCCGGAATTCTCCCCGACGGTGCCGTCACCGCACTGGACGCCGTCGTGGGCGCCACCCTTGCCGGGCCCTCCCGGCGCGGGGAGGTTCTGACCGACGCCCGGGTGCTGGGACCGCGACTGGCCGGGCTGGTCGCCGGGCCGGACCCCCGCACCGTCCCGGTGCACCCGGCCGACGGCGCGGTTCTGGACGTGATTCGTCCCGGAGACGTCGTCGACGTCCTCGGTGCGCCCTCGGCGGAGCGCGATGCCCGGCCGCGGCTGTTGGCCGCCGACGCCGTGGTGGTGCTGGTGTCTAAAGCGGGCGACGACCGGGTGGTGCTGGTGGCCCTGCCGGCGGCGGCCGCCCACGCACTCGCCGGCGCGACTCTGGTGCAGGACGTGACGCTGGCGATCCACTGACGGCGCTGGTCGATAGGCCCGGCCGGTCCGCTCCGCTGCGCTACGCTTTCGGCGCCCACATGCAAATCCAGCAACGAAAGGCACATCGTGTTAAAGGGTTTCAAGGAGTTCCTCGCCCGCGGCAACATCGTCGACCTCGCCGTCGCAGTGGTCATCGGCACCGCGTTCACCGGGCTGGTCACCAAGTTCACCGACAGCATCATCCAGCCGCTGATCAACCGGATCGGCG
>NZ_JBBATF010000021.1:0-25723 GCF_040398885.1 Mycobacterium sp.
TAGAATGGCTGAACCAGAATCAGCTGTGTTGCCAATTACACCATACCCCATCGGATCCCATAACAGCTGGTCAGAACCAACTATCGCGAGTCCGGGAACAACGCCTGAGCAGACTACCAAAGATTGCGCGCCGCACCGTCACGGGCCTCGCGCAGCCGCCGCGTACTGCGGTCGCGGCCCAGCAGTTCCATCGACTCGTACAGCGGCGGACTGACGGTCGCGCCGGTCACCGCGACCCGGATGGGCCCGAAGGCCTTTCGTGGTTTGAGCCCCAGTCCGTCGATCAGCGCGCCCTTGAGCGCCGCCTCGATCGCGGCGGCGGTCCAGTCCCCCACGCCCTCGAGCGCACCGAGTGCGCAGTCCAGCACCTCCACCGCGGCACCGGTGAGTTCCCTTGCGCCGGCGCCTCCGTCGATCGCGTAGACGTCGTCGTCGAGGAACTTCAGTAACGTCCAGGCGTCGGAGAGCACCACGACCCGGGTCTGCACCAGTTCCGCCGCGGTGGCGAAGTCGGATTCGTCAAGCCCGGTGTCGTGGCCGTGCGCCTCGAAGAAATCGCGCAGCCGCCGGGTGAATTCCTCGGCCGGCAACCGGCGGATGTGCTCGGCGTTGATGGCATCGGCCTTCTTCTGGTCGAAGCGGGCCGGGTTGGAGTTGACGTCGACGACGTCGAAGGCCGCCACCATCTCCGCCAGGGTGAAGACGTCGCGGTCCTCGGCGATACCCCAGCCGAGCAGCGCCAGGTAGTTGAGCAACCCTTCGGGCAGGAATCCGCGGTCCCGGTGCAGGAACAGATCCGACTGCGGGTCGCGCTTGGAGAGCTTCTTGGTTCCCTCACCCAAAACCGTTGGCAGATGGGCGAATTCGGGAACACATTCGCTGACTCCGATGCGGATCAAGGCCCTGTGCAGGGCGATCTGCCGGGGCGTCGACGGCAGCAGGTCCTCGCCGCGCAAGACGTGGGTGATCTTCATCAGGGCGTCGTCGACGGGATTGACCAGGGTGTACAGCGGGTCGCCACTGGCGCGTGTCAGCGCGAAATCGGGGACGGTGCCGGCCGCGAAGGTCGTCTGACCGCGCACCAGGTCGTGCCAACTCAGGTCCTCGTCGGGCATCCGCAAGCGCAGCACCGGCTTACGTCCTTGCGCCTCGTAGGCGCCGCGCTGTTCCGCGGTCAGGTCGCGGTCGAAGTTGTCGTAGCCGAGTTTGGGGTTGCGGCCCGCGGCCAGATGACGCGCCTCGACCTCCTCGGGGGTGGAGTAGGCGAGGTACGCCTCGCCGGAGTCGAGCAGTCGCGCGATCACGTCGCGGTAGATCCCGCCGCGCTGGGACTGCCGGTACGGCTCGTGGGGACCGCCGACCTCCGGGCCTTCGTCCCAGTCCAGCCCCAGCCAGCGCAGCGCCTCCAGGATGGCGTCGTAGCTCTCCTCGGAGTCCCGGGCGGCGTCGGTGTCCTCGATGCGGAACACGAAGGCGCCGCCGGTGTGGCGGGCGTAGGCCCAGTTGAACAGAGCGGTGCGGACCAGTCCCACGTGCGGCGTGCCGGTCGGCGACGGGCAGAACCGCACCCGCACGGCCCGGTCGGAGTTCTGCGCGGTCATCGGGCGCCTTTCCGGACGACGGGATTGGTCAGCGTCCCGATCCCCTCGATGCTGACGCTGACGGTGTCCCCGTCCTCGATAGGTCCGACGCCCTCGGGTGTGCCGGTGAGGATCAGGTCACCGGGCAGCAGGGTCATCACCGCGCTCATCCACTCGATGACCGCTCCGATGTCGTGGATCATCAGCGAGGTCCTGCTGCGTTGCCGCACAGCGCCGTTGACCTCCGTGCGGATGTCGAGATCCGACGGGTCCAGGTCGGTGACGATCCACGGTCCGACCGGGCAGAACGTGTCGTGCCCTTTGGCGCGCATCCACTGGCCGTCGGCCTTCTGCTGGTCGCGGGCCGAGACGTCGTTGGCGATGGTGTAGCCCAGGATCACCTCCCGTGCCCGGGACGCCGGGACGTCCTTGCACGGCCGGCCGATGACCGCCGCGAGCTCGCCCTCGTGGTGCACCGGAGAAGCGTTGGCGGGCAACTGGATCGGCACCCCGGGCCCGATGATGGCCGTATTGGGCTTGAGGAAGATGACCGGATCCTCCGGTGTCGGGCCGGTGCTGTCGCCCATCTCCTTGATGTGCTCCAGATAGTTCTTGCCCATGCAGACCACCTTGCTGGCCAGGATGGGCGCCAACAGGCGGACCTCGCTCAGCGGCCAGGACCGGCCGGTGAACGTCGGGGTGCCGAACGGGTGCTCTTTGATCTCGCGGGCGACCCAGTCATCCCCGGCGGCATCGCCGTCGCCCTCGATGCCGACGAAGGCGACCCCGTCGGGACTGGCGACACGACCCAGGCGCATTCGTGACAGCCTAAGGCGTAGGGCCGCCGGGGCGATCGGCACCCTCAGAGGTGCGCGCGGATCCGCTCGCCGACCTCCCTGGTCGACAGCGTTCCCCTGCGGGTGGCGAGGTGGTCGGCCACGGCCTTGTCGATCCGGGCGGCCGCCGCCTCCTCCCCGATGTGCGAGAGCAGCAGTGCCACGCTCATCACCGCGGCGGTCGGATCGGCGATGCCCTTGCCGGCGATGTCGGGTGCGCTGCCGTGGACCGGCTCGAACATCGACGGGTTGGTTCCGGTGGCGTCGATGTTGCCGCTGGCGGCCAACCCGATTCCCCCCGACACCGCGGCGGCCAGGTCGGTGATGATGTCGCCGAACAGGTTGTCGGTGACGATGACGTCGAAGCGGCCCGGATCGGTCACCATGTGGATGGTGGCGGCGTCGATGTGCAGGTAGGCCACCTCGACGTCGGGGTAGTGCGCACCGATCTCGGCCACCGCGCGCGACCACAGGCCGCCGGCGAAGGTCAGCACGTTGGTCTTGTGCACCAGCGTGAGGTGCTGGCGGCGGGCCCGCGCCTTGTCGAACGCGTAACGCACCACCCGGTTGACGCCGTAGGCCGTGTTGAGGCTCACCTCGGTGGCCACCTCGTGCGGTGTGCCGACCCGGATGGCGCCGCCGTTGCCGGTGTAGGGGCCTTCGGTGCCCTCGCGGACCACGACGAAGTCGATCGCCGGGTTTCCGGCCAGTGGGCTGCTCACCCCGTCGAAGAGCCGGCTCGGGCGCAGGTTGACGTGGTGATCCAACTCGAAGCGGGTCCGCAGGAGCAGTCCGCGTTCCAGCACGCCGCTGGGCACCGAAGGGTCGCCGATCGCGCCCAGCAGGATGGCGTCGTGCGCCCTCAGGTCGTCGATGACACCGTCGGGCAGCACCTCGCCGCTGGCGTGGTAGCGCCGCGCACCCAGGTCGTACTCGGTCTTCTCCACACCGGGCAGCACGGCGTCGAGAACGGTGAGCGCCTCGCCGATCACCTCCGGGCCGATGCCGTCGCCCGGGATCACCGCCAGTCTCACGACAGGTCAACCACTTCCAGGGTGGTCGCGTCGACGGCGTCGCGGATCCCCGCGCGCACGTCGGCCGGGACGTCGCGGTCCAGTCGCAGCATCACCGTCGCACTGCGGCCGGAGGTGTCCTGGCTCATCTGCGCGGCCTCGATGTTGACGTCGGCCGACCCGAGCAGGGTGCCGATCTTGCCCAGCGCCCCGGGCTTGTCGCCGTAGTGCAGGATCAGGTTCACGCCTTCGGCCCGCAGGTCGAAACTGCGGCCGTTGATCGAGACGATCTTCTGCACCTGCTGCGGACCGGTCAGGGTGCCCGAGACGTTGACCGCCGACCCGTCCGGCCCCACCACCCGCACGTCGACCAGGCTGCGGTGGTTCGGGCTCTCGCTGGCCGTGGTCAGCTCGGTGCCCAGTCCGCGGTCGGCGGCCAGCGCCGGCGCGTTGACGAAGGTCACCTGCTGGTCGGTCATGGTGGAGAACAGGCCCCGCAACGCCGACAGCTTCAGCACACCGACGTCGTCGGAGGCCAGCTCGCCGGAGACCTTGACGACCAGGCTCTCCGGCGGCTCGGTGGCCAGCACACCCACCAGCACGCCGAGCTTGCGGACCAGTTCCAGCCACGGCGCGACGTCCTCGCTGACCGCCCCGCCGCCGACGTTGACCGCGTCGGGGACGAACTCCCCGGCCAGCGCCAGCTTGACGCTGGCCGCGACGTCGGTGCCCGCCCGGTCCTGCGCCTCCGAGGTCGAGGCGCCCAGGTGCGGGGTGACGACGACCTCCGGCAGCTCGAAAAGCGGGCTGTCGGTGCACGGTTCGGTGGCGAACACGTCCAGTGCGGCGGCGCGCACATGGCCGCTCTTGATGGCGTCCGCCAGGGCCTGCTCGTCGATCAGACCGCCGCGCGCGGCGTTGACGATGATCACACCCGGCTTGGTCTTGGCCAGGGCCTCCTTGCCGAGCAGGCCGGCGGTCTCCTTGGTCTTGGGCAGATGCACCGAGATGAAATCGGCGCGGGCGAGCACGTCGTCCAGCGGCAGCAGTTCGATGCCGAGCTGGGCGGCGCGGGCCGGCGGGACGTAGGGGTCGTAGGCGACGACGTGGGTGCCGAAGGCGGCCAGCCGCTGCGCCACCAACTGCCCGATGCGGCCCAGGCCAACCACGCCCACGGTCTTGCCGAAGATCTCGGTGCCGTTGAACTTCGAGCGCTTCCAGGTGTGCTCGCGCAGGGTGGCGTCGGCCGCCGGGATCTGCCGGGCCGCCGAGAGCAGAAGCGCCATCGCGTGCTCGGCGGCGCTGTGGATGTTGGAGGTGGGCGCGTTGACCACCAGCACACCGGCGGCGGTGGCGGCGTCGACGTCGACGTTGTCCAGACCCACCCCGGCGCGGGCGACGATCTTCAGTCTCGGGGCGGCGGCGATCACCTCGGCGTCGACGGTGGTGGCCGAGCGCACCAGCAGCGCGTCGGCGTCGGCGACGGCTTCCAGCAGCTTGGGGCGGTCCGGACCGTCCACCCAGCGGACCTCCACCTGATCGCCGAGGGCGGCGACGGTCGATTCGGCGAGTTTGTCGGCGATGAGTACAACGGGCAGAGTCACGCGGACAGCGTAATGGGGTCTAATCAGACCGTGGATGTCACGGTCGTCGGCAGCGGCCCCAACGGGCTGTCGGCGGCGGTCACCTGCGCCCGCGCCGGGCTGTCGGTGCAGGTCCTGGAGTCGCAGCCCACTCTCGGCGGGGGCGCGCGCACGCTGGCCGACCCCGAATTCACCGGCATCGGCCACGACGTCTGCTCGGCGATCCACCCACTGGCGCTGGCCTCGCCGTTCTTCGCCGAGTTCGACCTGCGCGCCCGCGGTGTGGAGTTGGTGGTGCCGGAGATCTCCTACGCCAACCCGCTGCCGGGCCGTCCGGCCGCGCTGGGCTATCACGATCTGGACCGCACCTGCGCCGGGCTGAGCGACGGAGCGTCCTGGCGGCACCTGATGGGGCCGCTGGCCGACCGGGGCCGGGACGTGGTGGCGTTGCTGATCGGCGACAAGCGGTCCCTGCCGCCGGACCTGCCCGCCGCGGTGGCACTCGGGCGGCGGATGCTCGAGCAGGGCACCCCGGCCTGGGGCCGACTGCGCGGCGAGGACGCCCGCGCGTTGTTCACCGGCGTTGCGGCACACACCATTTCGACGATGCCCTCGCTGGTGGCCGCGGGAGCCGGCCTGCTGCTGGCCACCCTGGGGCACACCTCGGGCTGGCCGGTTCCGGTCGGCGGCAGCCAGGCGATCGCCGACGCGCTGATGGCGGATCTGCGCGCGCACGGCGGGGAACTGCGCACCGACGCCGAGGTGCGCACTCCCCCGCCCGGGGTGGTGCTCTACGACACCGCCCCTACCGCGCTGCTGGGCATCTACGGCGACGCCCTGCCGTCCCGCTATGCGCAGGCGCTGCGCCGTTACCGCTACGGTCCGGGTGTCGCGAAAGTGGATTTCGTTCTCGCCGAGGATGTTCCGTGGTCCGACCCGAGGCTCGCGACGGCGCCGACGCTGCATCTGGGCGGCACCCGCGCGCAGATGGCTCACGCCGAGCGTGAGGTCGCCGCGGGCCGGCACGCGCAGTGGCCGATGGTGCTGGCCGCGCAGTCCTGGGTCGCCGACCCGGCCCGGATCGACCCGCGGGGCCGACGCCCGTTCTGGACCTACGCCCACGTGCCGGCCGGTTCCACCGTCGACCAGGCGCCGGCGATCACCGCGATCGTGGAGCGCTTCGCACCGGGCTTCGCCGACATCGTCCTCGCCGCGCGCAGCGTCCCGGCCTCCCGCCTGCACCTGCACGACGCCAACTACGTCGGCGGCGACATCGGAGTCGGCGGCAACTCGGTGCTGCGCGCCCTGCTCGGCCCGACACCGCGGGTCGACCCGTGGACCACACCGGTCCCGAAGGCCTACCTGTGCTCGTCGGCCACCCCGCCGGGCGGCGGCGTGCACGGCATGAGCGGCTACTACGCGGCCCGGACGGTGCTCAAGCGCGAATTCGGCCTGCGGGCGCCGAGTCTGGCTCCCTGAGGCGCCTCACACGCAGTCGGAGGCTCCGTCGACGACGAAGACCGCCCCGGTGGTGTAGCCGCTGCTCTCCGTGCACAGGAAGGCGATCGCGGCCGCGACCTCGGCGCCGGTTCCCATCCGGCCCAGCGGGATGTGCGCGAGTTCGCTGTCGAGCAGTGGCCGGTAGGAGTGCATCGGCGCGGTCATCGGGGTGTCGATGAGTCCGGGCGCGACCGCGTTGACCCGGATCCCGTCGCCGGCCCACTTGACGGCCAGGTTGCGGGTGAGGTTGATCAGGCCGGCCTTGGCGGCGGCGTAGCCGGGCACCAGCGGGACCGCCCGCAGCGCCGAGATCGAGGCCAGGTTGACCACGCTGGCGCCACCGGGGGCGGTGGACGCCTTCAGCGCCGCGTGCAGGGCGACGGTGAGCCGGTAGTGACCGCCGAGGTTGAGTGTCACCGAGGCCTCGAAGCCGTCGGGATCGGACTCGTCGCGCCCCCCGGGGAAATTCGCGCCGGCGTTGTTGACCAGGACGTCGAGTCGGCCGAACTCCCCTGCCACCGCGGCGACGGAGTCGGTGTCGGTCAGGACCAGCCGCCGGTAGGTCAGGCCGGTCAGGTCGGTGTCGTAGTCGGCCGGGGCCGCACGGGTGCCGGTGACGGTCACGGCGGCCCCGGCGTCGACCAGCAGTCGGGCGATCGCGTGTCCGATGCCGCTGGTGCCGCCGGTCACCAGGGCGCGGGTTCCGGTGAAGTCGAAGCTGACCCGGGCGGTCATGTGTACCTCGCGATCTGCGTTGTGAGCCAGGCGGATTCCCAGAAGTTGACGCTGCCGGCCAGCAGCGTCTCGTGGGCCTCCCGCAGGACCGCCCGCGACGCCGGGTGCCCCGGTTCGGCCTGGGCGACGACCTCGGCGAGGTGGATGGCCTGCAGCGGCCGGCCGGCGGTCAGGTGCTCGCGGGCCCGGGCGGCCAGGGCGTCGGCGCCGGCCAGCCCGACCAGGTCGGCGCTGACCGACTCCGGTCCGACCGGGTAGAGCTCGGTGGTGGAGCGGTGGTGGAACCAGCCGGAGTAGTTCTCCCAGACGGCCCGCACGTCCCAGGGCACGGCGCCGTAGCCCTGCCCGACCCGCAGGTGCTCGGGCAGGGTGATCTCGGCCATCAGGGTGCGGACGTCCGCGCCGGCGTTCATGCCGGCCACCGTCTGGTCGTGGACGTAGGCGACGGCGTCGCGGAGTCTGGTCAGCTCGGCGTCGATGAGTACGGCGCCGGAGATCGGCTCGAAGTGCCCGGTGATGAGGACCTCCGGTTGCAGCGCCCGGACCCGCTCGATGGTGTCGATCACCGTCAGAGCGTCGCGGTAGCGGTCGCCGCGCATGGTGACCAGGTTGGGAATGTGCCCGAAGACCGGTCCGAACGTGTTGCCGCACAGGCAGACCCGCTCATCGGGAAGCCAGACGACCATGGAGTCGGTGGTCTCCCCGCCCGGGGTGGCGATCAGTTCCAGCCGTCGGCCCCCGACCGTCAGCGTCATCGCGTCGAGCACCTCGATGTCGGCGGTCAGCGTGCTCTGCGGCGGTAGCGACCCGAAGCGACGCTGGATCGCCGCGATCCCCCCGGCGAGGGTGTCGCGGAACGCGAAGGCGCTGCGGGCCACCCGGTAGCGCATCAGCCTCTCGTTGTCGTCGCGCCAGCTGCGCCAGTTGGCCTGCGCGACTACCTGGGTGGCCGGATCCCGAAGGGTGTCGATGCCGCCCACGTGGTCGTAGTGGCCCTGGGTGATGACGATGTAGCGCACCGGGCCGGAATCCACCGCGTCGAAGTTGGCGCGGTGCACCGGCGCCTCGAATCCCATCCCGGTGTTGACCACCACCCGTCCGTCGCCGGTCGTCAGCAGATAGGAGTTGGTCAGGCCCGGCGAGCACCAGATCCCCGGGGCCACCTCCTCGGCGCACTCGGCGGACGCCGGCGCCATCGCCCCGGCCTGCGGGCGGCTGCGCCAGATCGGTTCGGTGTCAGTCACGTTCGGGTCCCGTCAGTGTTCCGGGCGGACGTCGAAGCGGTCGAAGTAGAAGCCGAAGCGCGAGCGCAGGTCGTCGGCGGTCACCCCGAAGTGCCGCGGCAGATCGTATGCAACGGCGCCCTTCCCGCCGCGGCGATTGCCGTCGATGTAGCGCTGGAAGGCGGCGGCGACCCGGTCCGGGATCTCCACCCCGGCGCGCCGGTAGAACTCCCTCAGCACCGGCATCTCGTTGCCGTTGAGTTGGTGGAAGGCGATGTCGACGCTGCGTTCGGCGGCCACCAGGTCACGGTCGCGAACGCAGGCGCTCAGCAGGCGGTGGATGCGGTCGGTCCAGTACGCCACCAGCCAGTCGGGGTCGATGCGCTGCCGTCGCATCCGGTCGGAGTAGGCCATCATCGTGATCGCCGACCGGATCACCGCCGCCGGGTCGCGGTGGGTGAACGCCACGCATGCGTCCGGGAAGGTGGCCGTCAACGGGCCGAGTTGCTCGCTGTGCTGGGGCGATTTCAGCACCCAGGTTCGGGGCCCGCGCAGGAACGTCAGGGCCTGCAGGACTTTTCTCATGTAGCGGTAGTGCGCACGCTGATCCAGCCCGAGGTAGTAGTCCCGCCAGTCGGGCACCCGGGCGTGCCACTCCAGCACGTAGGAGGCGAGGTCGAGGTCCTGCAGTTCCACCTCCTCCTCGATGGCCTCGGGGTAGCGGTCGTGCATCGCCGCGGTCAGGGGCACGCTGGCCAGTGTGGCCTCGTGCTCGGCCTTGGCGCGGGTGTAGCGCGGGTCCACCCCGTCGGGTCCCGGCCCGCCGCCCGGGGCGGGAATCGGTTCCCGGCTCTCCCAGTACGGCAGGGACCGCCGGCGCCGGTCGCAGGCGATCAGGTTGACCAGATGCGTCGTTCCGGACCGGGGCATGCCCACGACGATGAGCGGACGTTCGATCGGGATGGACGTGATCTCCGGGTGGCGCTTGAGCAGATCGGTCAGCGAAAGCCGGTTGCGCAGCAGCCGAACCATTCGGGCGCGCAGCGTGTTCCGGGCGAGTTGTCGCAATCCGGTGTCGGCCTCGATGGCGGCGATGTGGGCGTGCATCCGCGCGATGAAGCCGTCGGTGTCGTCGAGATCGTCGACCCCCGCGGCGGCCGCCGCCTCGTCGAGCATCCGGTCGACGTCGAACACCACCGGGCGGGATTCGGTGTACTCCAGCACCTGGCGCTGGACGTCGGTGAGCACCGGGGCGGTGAGGTCGCCCAGATCAATCGTCACCGGTGGCCTCCGGTGGCGGGCCCGTCACCGTCGGGCATAGTCTCGCTGGCACATGACATCCACTCCAGTGTTTCCCACCACCCGCCAGGTTCGGGTGCATTCGCCCGGGAACGTCGCCGTGGACCGGGTCGACCTGCCGGTCTGCGGACCGCGGGACGCCCTGGTCGAGGTCGACGCCTGCGGGATCTGCGGCAGCGACCTGACCTATATCCGCCTGGGCGGCCTGGCCGGGCCCGGCGAGCCGATGCCGCTGGGGCACGAGTTCGCCGGGGTGGTCCGCGAGGTCGGGGCGCAGGTCACCGGCGTCGAACCGGGCCGGCGGGTCGTCGTCCATCCCGGCGACGAGGCCTCCGGGCGCATCGGCGGGGGCAGTGCCGCCGGCGGCCTGGCCGACGTGGTGCTGGTCCGGGAGGCCGCCGCCGGCGGCCGGCTGATCGCGATACCCGACGGTATGCCCACCGACGTCGCGGCGCTGACCGAACCGGTGGCGGTGGGTATGCACGCCGCCGAGCAGGCCGACGTGGCCCCCGGTGACTCGGTCGCGGTATTCGGTTGCGGCCCTGTCGGTTTGGCCGCGATCGCGGCACTCGCCGACCGCGGGCTCTCCGGGATCGTCGGGGTCGACCCCTCCGCCGAGCGCCGCAGGCTCGCCGCGGCCCTGGGCGCGGAGGCGACGATCGACCCCGACCGGTCCGGGGTGTGGCGGGAACTCGAGCGTCTGCACGGGACGCGGAGACTCGCCTACGGGCACGCGCCGGCCACCGCCGCCTTCATCGAGGCGTCCGGATCCGACGCTGTGCTCACCGGCATCATCGACCGGTCCGGCCCCGGCGCCCGGATCAGCGTGGTGGGCCTGCACTACAACCCGGTGCCGGTCAACTTCCTGCAGGTGCTGATGAAGGAGTTGACGATCCGCGGCTCGATGGAATACCCGGCCCGATTCGCCGACGCCCTCGACCTGCTGGGCCGCCGGGACCTTTCGGCGCTCATCACCCACCGGTTCCCGCTCGGCGAGGTAGGCGCGGCCCTGGAACTGCTGGCCGGCAGCCGCGAGTGCGGCAAGGTCATGGTCACCCCGCGGGGCTGAGAGCCAGCCGCAGCGACTCCCGCCGCCGGGCCAGCACGCTGGGCAGCCACGGTCCCACCTCGGCGGCGTCGAACCAGCCGGTGCGCTCCAGCAGCATCCCCAGCACCGTCACCGCCTCCAGCCGGGCCAGCGGGGCCCCCAGGCAGAAGTGGACACCCTTGCCGAAGCTCATGTGCCCCTTGCCGACCGGACGCTCCAGCAGCAGTTCGTCGGGGCGCTCGAAGTGCGCGGGGTCGCGGTTGGCCGCCCCCCACAGCAGCAGCACCCGGGAGTCCTTCGGCAGCGGGACGCCGGCCACCTCGGTGTCGGCCAGGACGTGGCGGTAGTGCGCCCGGAACGGCGGCTCCAGCCGCAGGGTCTCCTCGACGAACGCCGCCAGCAGATCCGGGCGCTCGCGCAGGCGCCGCTGCAGCGCCGGGTCGGTGGCCAGGACCGCCACCGCGGTGCCCAGCAGCGACGCCGTCGACTCCCCGCCCGCGCTGAACAGCGAGACCAGGATCAGCCGGGCGGTGAAGTCGTCGAGATCGCCGGCCTCGCACGCCGTTGCCAGAACGCCCATCAGGTCGTCTCGCGGATCGGCGCCGGCCAGCCGCAGCCGGGTCGCCAGGTAGGCGTCCAACTCTCCGATGGCGGCCATCGACGCGGCAAGGTCGCCGGCCGACATCAGCCCGTCGAGCAGTTGGGTGCTGGCGTACCCCCACCTGCCCAGCTGGTCCGCGTCGGCTTCGGGGACGCCGATCAGATCCGCGACGATCAGCATCGGCAGGCGATTGGCGACCGCCTCCATCCACTCGACGGTTCCGGCATCCGCTGCCGCCCAGAGCTTCTCGAAAACCGCGGCGATGCGAGGCGCCAGCGCCCGCACCCGCCTGGCGGTGAACTGGCCCAGCAGCAGCTTGCGGTGCGCGGCGTGAACCGGGTCGTCGGCGGTGACCAGGATATGGGTGGGGCCGCCGAGTCCGCCCATCGGGAACGACCCGATCCCGGCGTCGGGGGTGTAGGTCATCGTCGCGGTCAGATTCGAGGAGAACACCTCGGGCCGGTTGACCACGTCGGCGACCGCCGGCCAAGTGCTGGCCAGGAAGAATCCCGAATCGCCGATCCGGTGGACGCCGCCCTCACCGCGCAGCCGGGCGTAGAGCGGGTAGGGGTCCTGGACGGCCGCGTCGGCGAAGAACTCCGCCGGGTCCAGCGTCGGCGCACCCACCCGGTCAGTCTAGAGGCTGACGCAGTTCGGCGCGCTCGTCATCGCTGAGCGACGATGAGCGCGCCGAAGTCGCAGGTTAGGCCGTCTCGGTGATCGGCCGGTCCACCCAGCTCATCAGCTTGCGCAGCTTGGCGCCGGTCACCTCGATCGGGTGCTCGGCGTTGCGCTTGCGCAGGCCCTCGAGTTCGGCGTTGCCGCCCTCGACGTTGGCGACCAGGCGCTTGACGAAGGTGCTGTCCTGGATCTCGGCCAGGATCTGCTTCATCCGCTCCTTGGTCGCGGGGTCGATGACGCGCGGGCCCGACAGGTACCCGCCGAATTCCGCCGTGTCGGACACCGAGTAGTTCATCCGGGCGATGCCGCCCTCGTACATCAGGTCGACGATCAGCTTCAGTTCGTGCAGCACCTCGAAGTAGGCCAGTTCCGGGGCGTAACCCGCCTCGACCATCACCTCGAAGCCGGTCTTGACCAGTTCCTCGGTGCCGCCGCACAGCACGGCCTGCTCGCCGAACAGATCGGTCTCGGTCTCGTCCTTGAACGTGGTCTTGATGACCCCGGCCCGGGTGCCGCCGATGGCCTTGGCGTAGGACAGCGCCAGTGCCACTCCGTCGCCGGTGGGGTCCTGCTCAATGGCGACCAGGCAGGGCACCCCCTTGCCGTCGACGAACTGCCGGCGGACCAGGTGGCCGGGCCCCTTGGGGGCGACCATGCCGATGGTGACGTCGGCGGGCGGCTTGATCAGGCCGAAGTGGATGTTCAGGCCGTGGCCGAAGAACAGCGCGTCACCGGCCTTCAGGTTCGGCTCGATGTCGTTTTTGAAGATCTCGGCCTGCGCGGTGTCCGGCGCCAGCAGCATGATCACGTCGGCCCATTCGGCCACCTCTGCGGGGGTGGCGACCTCCAGGCCCTGCTCGGAGACCTTGGCGCGCGACTTCGAGCCCTCCTTGAGACCGACCTTCACCTGCACCCCGGAGTCGCGCAGGCTCAGCGAGTGCGCGTGACCCTGGCTGCCGTAGCCGATGACCCCGACCTTCCGGCCCTGGATGATCGACAGGTCGGCGTCGTCGTCGTAGAACATCTCGATTGCCACAGTAAATTTTCCTTCTGCTCTCGTGCTTTTTCTGCTGGTTTGAGTCTCTACTACCTGGTGTTGGTGATACCGCGCGGCCCGCGCGACAGTGCTACCACACCGGACTGCACGGTCTCGCGGATGCCGTAGGGCTCCAGGACGTGCAGCAGCGCGGCCAGCTTCTCCTCGGTGCCGGTCGCCTCGACGGTCAGCGACTCGTTGGAAACGTCGATCACCTTGGCGCGGAACAGGTTTACCGCTTCGATCACCTGGCTCCTGGAGTTGGCGTCGGTGCGCACCTTGATCAGGGCGAGCTGGCGGGCGACCATGTTGCCCTCCTCCTGCTCGACGATCTTGATCACGTTGATCAGCTTGTTGAGCTGTTTGGTGATCTGCTCGAGCGGGGTCTCCTCGGCGGTGACGACGATGGTCATCCGTGACATGTCCTTGACGTCGGTGGGCCCCACCGCCAGCGACTGGATGTTGAACCCCCGCCGCGAGAACAGCGCCGCGACCCGGGCCAGCACACCGGGCTTGTCCTCGACGAGCACCGAGAGGGTGTGGGTGACGGCGTTCGATGCGGGAGCCATCAGGCCCTTCCCTCCTCGTTGTCCTCGTCGAACAGCGGCCGGATGTCGCGGGCCGCCATGATCTGGTCGTTTCCGGTGCCGGCCGCCACCATCGGCCACACCTGCGCGTCGGCGCCGACGATGAAGTCGATCACCACCGGCCGGTCGTTGATCTCCCGGGCCCGGTTGATCACGTCGACGACGTCTTCTTCACGCTCGCAACGCAATCCGACACAACCCATGGCCTCGGCAAGCTTGACGAAGTCGGGGATGCGCTGGCTGTGGGTGGCCAGGTCGGTGTTGGAGTAGCGCTCGCCGTAGAACAGCGTCTGCCACTGCCGCACCATGCCGAGGTTGCCGTTGTTGATCAGCGCGACCTTGATCGGCACACCCTCCACCGCGCAGGTGGCCAGTTCCTGGTTGGTCATCTGGAAGCAGCCGTCGCCGTCGATGGCCCACACCTCGGCGTCCGGACGCGCCATCTTCGCGCCCATCGCCGCCGGGATCGCGTAGCCCATGGTGCCCAGTCCGCCGGAGTTCAGCCAGGTGCGCGGCTTCTCGTAGGCGATGAACTGCGCGGCCCACATCTGGTGCTGGCCCACCCCGGCCACGTAGACGGCGTCCGGGCCGGCGATCCTGCCGAGTTGTTCGATGACGTACTCCGGGCTCAGGCTGCCGTCGGACTGCGGGCCGTAGCTCAGCGGGTAGGTCTCGCGCACGCCGTTCAGATACGACCACCACGGCGCGAGATCGGGATCCTCCACACCCTCGTTGCCGATCCGGTCGTCGCCGCCGGGCTTGCGCTTCAGCGCCTCGATGAGATCGCGCAGGACGGCCTTGATGTCACCGACGATGGGCACGTCGGCGTGGCGGTTCTTGCCGATCTCGGCCGGGTCGATGTCGGCGTGGATGACCTTGGCGTCGGGGGCGAAGGTGGACAGCTTGCCGGTGACCCGGTCATCGAAACGGGCGCCGAGGGTGATCAGCAGGTCGCTTTTCTGCATGGCGGCCACCGAGGAGACGGTGCCGTGCATGCCGGGCATCCGCAGGTTCTGTGGGTGGCTGTCCGGGAACGCGCCGCGGGCCATCAGGGTGGTGACCACAGGTATGCCGGTCAGCTCCGCGAGTTCGGCGAGTTCCTCGCATGCCTCACCGCGGATCACGCCGCCGCCGACGTAGAGCACCGGCTTGCGCGAGGCACGGATCAGTTTGGCCGCCTCCTTGATCTGGCGGGCGTGCGGCTTGGTGTTCGGCTTGTAGCCGGGCAGTTCGAGCTGCGGCGGCCAGGCGAACGTGCACGGCAACTGCAGCACGTCCTTGGGGATGTCGACGAGCACCGCGCCGGGCCGCCCGGTGGCGGCGATGTGGAAGGCCTCGGCGATCGAGCGGGCGATGTCGTCGCCGTCGCGGACCAGGATGTTGTGCTTGGTGCACGGCATGGTGATGCCGGTGATGTCGGACTCCTGGAAGGCGTCGGTGCCGATCAGGCTGCGTCCGACCTGTCCGGTGATGGCGACCACCGGGATCGAGTCCATCTGGGCGTCGGCCAGGGGGGTGACCAGGTTGGTGGCCCCGGGCCCGGAGGTGGCCATCATGACACCGACCCGCCCCGTGGCGTGCGCGTAGCCGCTGGCCGCATGGCCGGCGCCCTGCTCGTGGCGCACCAGGACGTGGCGCAGCTTCTGCGAGTCGAACAGCGGGTCGTACACCGGCAGCACCGCGCCGCCGGGGATGCCGAAGACGAGGTCGACGCCCAGTTCCTCCAGCGAGCGCACGACCGCCTCGGCGCCGGACATCCGGACCGGCGCCACATGCTTGGCGGAACGGCCGTTGCCGGGGTCGTGTGCGCCGTTGGTCGGGGCGGCCACGGGGGACTCTGCGGGGGACGCCGATGTCCCGGTTGCTCGGGTGGCAGGTGCGCTCACTGTGGTCCTCGATGTCGTGTTGGACTGCGGTGTTGGGTTCGGTATTGAGTTCTGGATCCGCGGCAAGAAAAAACCCCCGTCAGCGTGGGCGGCTGTACGAGGGTTGCGCGCTGGTGCGTGTGGCTAGACCCGGCGGGGGGCAAGCGCGGCACCAACGCGCTGGCCTACTACCACAAGCTCTCCGCCGGACGTCACCACCGCAGGCTAGCCGCACCACAGGTCAGGCGTCAAATTCCGCGCGGCAATGCGATGATGTCTCAATGCCCGGCGGATCCGAGAGTGCCCAGACGGTGATCCGCATCTCCCCGATGGCGCACATGACATCGTTCTTCCTGGTGATGGCGGTGCTCACCGTCGGCTACTCCTTCGGAGCCGCCGGTTTCGCGCTGCTGGTGATCCCGGTGCTGTTGTCGCTGGCCATCGAACGGGTCCGCACCGTGGCCGACCGGGACACCGTCACCGCGCGCACGCTGCTGAAGAGCCGCACGGTGCGGTGGCCGCAGATCGAGGGCCTGAGGTTCACCCGCGGGCGGTGGGCCCGGGCCTGCCTGACCGACGAGAGCCTCATGATGCTGCCGGCGGTGACCTTCGCGACGCTGCCCAGGCTCACCGCGGCCAGCGGCGGCCGGGTTCCCAACCCCTACCGGCGCTGAGCGCTCAGGCGAACGGGTTGTTGCCGCGCAGGAACATCCAGGCCGCGACCCCGCCGCCCACCCCGACCAGCAGGGCCAGTAACGACCCGAGGTACGGCCGCCGGGCCCATCCGCGGCCGCCGTCGAAGCCGTACCGGCCCGGTCCGGCCAGGACGATCGCCGCGGCCGCGGCCAACTGCATCAGCAGGTACTCCGCTTCCGGTCCGGGAACCAGCAGACCGCCGTCCCCCCGTTGCGCGGTGAAGGTCGCCAGCACGCTGTTGACCAGGAACGCCAGCGCCACCGCCGCGGCCACCGGGGTGAACAGACCGAGCACCAGCAGCACGCCGGAGGCGATCTGCGCCCAGGCGCCCACGTAGGTCAGCAGGTCGGCGTGCTGGTAGCCGGCCTCGGTCAGGGTTTCGCGGAATCCCTGCAATCCGGGTCCGCCCCACCACCCGAACGCCTTCTGCAGGCCGTGGGCGATGAACGCCACGCCCAGGGCCACCCGCAGCACCAGCAGACCGAGGTCCTGGGTGCCGCGCCGCCCGGCCGCCTTGACCCGTTCCTCGGCGTCGACGGGGATTATCTCCGCCGGACCGGCCCCCGGCGCGGGTGCCGGCTGCGCGAGCGGACGCACATAGGGCAGCGGCTCGGGGTCCTGCAGCAACCCGAATCCGGTGGACGGGGCGGGGCCCGCCGGGCCGCCGGCGGAGCCGCGCAGCTTGGTGGTCTCGGCATCCCCGCCCGGAGGTCGGGCGAATGCCCCGGTCGACAGGTCGTCCTCGGGATCGACCAGCCGCGCCGACGCCGGGCGCACCGGGGCATCCTCGGGGCGCTGCCAGCCGGGATCGGGATTTTGGCTCGTCACACAGGCCAGACTAGGTGCTCCCGACGGCAAATCGCCGGATTTGTCGGGTGTCATCAACCGGGCGTCGTGGCGGATACCGCGACGCGATCCGTAACCTGACGGCATGCGAATGCGTCCCTCGCGCCCAATCCTGGCCGCGGTCTGCGCGACCACGGTCCTGCTGTCGGGCTGCGCGCGCTTCGACAACGCGGTGTCGCAGCCGTTCACCACACCGCCGGAGTTGGCACCCGGGCCGCCGTCGACGCCGCCGCCGCCACCGCCCCTGCCGCCCAAGCCCTTCCCCAAGGTGTGCCCCGCACCGGGGGTCATGCAGGGCTGCCTGGAGAGCACCAGCGGCCTGATCATGGGCTCCGACGCCAAGACCGCCCTGGTCGCCGAGCGCATCACCGGCGCGGTCAAGAAGGTCTCGGTGAGCGCCGAACCGACGGTCAAGACCGTCATCCCGGTCGACGGCAGCGGCGACGGCGGACTGATGGACATCGCGCTGTCGCCGACCTACTCCCAGGACCGGCTGATGTACGCCTACATCAGCACGCCGACCGACAACCGGGTGGTCCGGGTCGCCGAGGACGACGTCCCCAAGGACATCCTGACCGGAATCCCCAAGGGCTCGGTCGGCAACACCGGGTCGCTGATCTTCACCAGTCCGACCACCTTGGTGGTGCAGACCGGCGACGCCGGCGACCCCGGCGCCGCCAATGACCCGAAGTCGCTGGCGGGCAAGGTCATTCGCATCGAGCAACCCACCACCGTGGGGCAGGCGCCGCCGACCACCGCACTCAGCGGGATGGGCGCCGGCGGCGGGATGTGCCTCGACCCGGCCGACAAGGCGCTCTACGTCACCGACCGCACGCCCGGGGGCGATCGGTTGCAGCGGATCGGATCGGACGGCAAGGCCACCACGGTGTGGACCTGGCCCAACCGGCCGGGGGTGGCCGGCTGCGCCGCACTCGAAGGCACCGTGCTGGTCAACCTGGTCAACACCAAGCAGACCGTCGCGGTGCGGTTGGCGCAGGCGACCGGCGCGGTCACCGGCGACCCCGAAGTGGTGCGTCAGGACACCCACGGCCATGCCTGGGCACTGGGCGTCGCGCCGGACGGCAACATCTGGGGCGCGACGGTGAACCGGACGGTCGGGAACGCCGGGAAGATCGACGACGTGGTCTTCCCGCTGTTCCCGCAGGGCGGCGGCTTCCCGCGCTCCACCGCCGAGGTCACCTGACGCCGCCTCCGAACCGGACCTGCCCGCCGCTATGAACCCGACCGGTACCGGGTCAGATACCAGGTGACGGTGGTGGCGAGCAGCACGACGTAGAGCACCAGCGAGGTGACGCCGACGCGGCGGTCCATGGCGTTCAGAACCGCTTCGGCCGACTCCTGGGTGGTCCGCCGGCTGGCGAAGACGGTGTAGCCCATGGTGATCAGGATGTAGGCCATCGACAGGATGTAGACGACGTCGACCATCATCAGGTACTCCACCGACGGCAGGTCGGAGTCGGTGGACCACTGCAGTGCCACCATGGTCAGCAGCGCGGTGACCCCCATCGCGGTTCGGGCGTCCTCGAGTCGGGCCGGCACCAGGTAGATCAGCGCGGTGATCAGGATGACGATCATGATCGGCAAAAGGATCTTCACCACGTACGGCAACGCATCCCGGGCGACCGGCACCGTCAGGACGATGCGCGAGTACACCGGGTTCGCCGGTGCGGTGAGGTCACCGAAGGCCGTAGGGTACCGATGCGCCTCCACCTCCAGGGACGGCGATCCGATCTCGAAACCCGGAATGGTCAACTGCTCGTTGATGCTCACCGGATCCTTGTCAGGCACGAACTCAAGCATGCGATTGTCCTGGACGATGTCCTCGAGTTGGACGGTCAGCCGCTGGGTGTCGAAGGGAAACCGGTGCAGGTCCATGTTCTTGCTGAACACACCCTGGTAGCGGAAGCCCTGGTACTTCGACCCGTCGGGCATGTCGACGGGCGCTTCGGTGAACTGCCGTCCGCTCACCCCGCCGGTGGACGACGAGGTGGAGTTCTCCTTGGCGTCGGAGTTCATCACCTCGATGGAGTCGGTCGGATCGACCTCCGGGGTCCGCCACCGGAACCACATGTAGAAGTCGATGGTGAAACTGCCCGCCTCGGTGTCGAGTTCCTGGATGTCGTTGATGTAGGCGCCGACGATGATCGGCTCGGCGCCGGGTTCGGGCCCCGGCTCAGCCTTAGCCGACACCGGCCCGAGGAGCAACGTTCCCAGCGCCAGCGCGATCAACAGGGTGTGCGCCAGCAGGGCGTGCACTCGCCGCTTCACCATGGGGCACACCGTACTTGTCCGCCGGCCGCTAGCGCCGCGCGGCGAGCACCAGTCCGGGGTCGAAGGTCGCCCTGGCGGCCACCGAGACCGCGGCCGCCGCCACCACCAGGGCCGCGGCGTCGTCGTGCCCTTTGGGGAACACGATCTCGGCGCTGTCCGGGCCGTCGCGGTGGGCCATCAGCCAGTCGTACAGCAGCCAGTCGACGGCGCAGGTCACCGCCATCGGATCGGCGTCGGACCGCCGGGCAGCCGTGACGACGGCCCGCAGGGCGTCGCGGTGTTCCTTGCGGGCGCCTTCCCTGTTGGCCCCGGAACTGTCGAACATCAGCATCGACAGTGTCAGCGGGAAGCGTTGTCCGGCTTCGGTCCGCACCACCCAGCGGCCGCCCTTCCACGGCCTTTCCGGGTCGACCAGGTGGAACTCCCCGTAGCCGCCGACGACGCCGATCCCGGGTTCGTCGAGTTCGCCGTCGAAGGGCGCCGGGCCCAGCAGTCCCAGCGGCCGGCGGGCCCGGATGGAGAACAGCGCCGCGGTCCCGATGATCTTCCCGGCCCGAAGGTCCGGCGCCGGCCCGGTCTTCTCCAGTCCGGCGGCGTACTCGAAGCACAGCCGGTCCAGCGTCCGGTGCAGTTCCAGCAGTCCGTCGCGTTCGTCGGCGCCGGAGGGCCCGCGGCCGCCGCCGAGGATCTCGCCGAAGCGCTCGGCGGCGATGATCAGCGCGTCGTCGAGCGCCTCCAGGTGGGTGGCGACCAGACGGTCGGGTTCCTCGTCGTCGGCCACCAGGGCTTGCAGCGACGTCGGCGCACCCGTCGGGGTGGCCCAGTAGAAGCCGATCTGCCCGTCGGACTGGATGATTCGCGGCCTCATGCCGTCCTCCGCCAGATCATCACCCTGTTGTTGCCGGAGTCGGCGACCGCCAGGGTGTCGCCGTGCAGCGCCAGGCCGTAGGGCCAGCACAGGGTGTCGCGCTGCACCGAGGTCCAGCGGTTCTCGCCGTTGGACCCGAAATCCGGCTGGGCCAGGACGAAGTCGGCGCCCCGCGCGATCGGGCCGTCCGGCATGACGTCCCACACCAGGATCCGGTTGTTGGCGGTGTCGGCGACGGCAAGCCGGTCACCGTCCAGACATACCGCGTAAGGAAAGCGCATCTTGTCGTTGGTGTGCGGGCCGTAGGGCCACTCACCGGCGCTGGTGAAGTCCGGCTGACCGGCCACCATGTCCGCGGGCCGGTCGGCGTCCGGCTGCGGGGACCAGCCCAGCACCCGATGGTCGCCGGCGTCGGCGACCAGCAGCAGGTCGCCCCGGCCGGTGATGTCGTGGGCCCAGCGGAAGCTGTCCGGCCCGGCCGCACCGCCGCGGTTCTCCTGGTGCTCGGCCGCGTCCGGCTGCCCGAGGATGATGTCGGCGGGTTGGTCGGCGGCCGGAATTCCGTTGCGCCAGCCCAGAACCCGCCGGTTCCCGGTGTCGGCGACCCAGAACCTGCCGCCGACCACCGCGATGCCGAACGGCCAGTAGAGGCCCGACGCCGAGCACTGCGCGCCCCGGTTGGCCTCCACGGCACGGGAGTCCGGTTGGCCGATGACGAGGTCGGGCGCGACGTCGTCGACCGCCGGCACGTTGTCCCACACCAGAATCCGGTGATGCCAGGCGTCGGCGACGATCAGCCGGCCCTGGTGCACCAGAACCCCGGTGGGCAGGTGCATGCCCCGTTCCGGCCCGCGCCCGCCGGCGGCGGGCCCCTCGCTCTCCCCGTCGGGCTGGCCCAGCACCACGTCGGCGGGCTGCTCGTCGCGGTCGGGGATCCCGTGCCAGATCAGCACCCGGTGGTTTCCGGTGTCGGCCACCACCAGGTGCTCGCCGGAGAGGAACACCCCGCGCGGCGAGTACATCCACGCCATCGACGGCTTCGCGGCCGGCAGTGCCAGACCACCCGGCGCGGGGGCGCCCAGCCACAGCTGCGGGGCCCAGCCGCCGCTGAGATCCACCTCGGGGGTCACGTCGGGGCGGGTGCCGACACCGCTGATGTTGTGCCGGACCGTGTAGCGGCTCATCTCGGGATCATCCGGTGATACGCACCCACACGTCGCCGTCGTCCACCCGCAGCGGCAACTGCTCGAGTTGGGCGCCGGGGGCACTGAGGCACTCCCCCGAGGTCGCGTCGAAGCAGAAGCCGTGCCACGGGCAGGTCAGGGTTCCGTTGCTGACGTCCAGGACGGCCTCGTTGAGCGGCAGTGCGTCGTGGGCGCACTCGTTCCGGTAGGCCGACAACCGCTGCCCCAGGTTGACCACGACCACCTCCACGGATCGGCCGCCGTTGCTCAGGGTGGCCACCGTGATGTCGTCGACCGCAACCCCCGCGGCCGGGCCGAACCGCGCCCAGCCGTCCGCGGCGGGGTCGCGGCCGATCCGCAGCGACTCCACCGGGATCAGGGTGGGGGTGGGCGCGTCCTTGACCACCTCCACCGCGGTGATCGCCGGAACCCCTTGCACCAGAGCCTCTTCCACCAGGTTGCGCAGGGTCACCGAGGACATGGAGCAGCCGTTGCAGGCGCCCTCGAGACGGACGAACGCCGTCCCGTCGTCGATCCGGACCAGCGCCACGTCACCGCCGTGGCTGTGCAGTTGCGGCCGGACCTCGTCGAGCACCTGGTTGGCGTGGGTGGCAGGGTCGGGACGGACGATCCCGTGCAGGGAGAGCAGCAGACGCACCACCGGGTCGTCGACGAGTTCGAACAGCGCCGCGCGGGTGCTCTCCTCGGCGCGCAGCCGGCGCACGATGGTGACCAGGCCGGCCCGGTGCACCGCTTCGATGGCGGCCTGCAGTTCCTCGGCCGCCGCCCGCGGCCCCGGGTCCAGGTCGTCCAGCGCGGCGACCGCGTCGTCGACCCGCTTGGCCAGATCGTCGATCGGGGGCTCGGGAGCGGTCATTCCGACATCGTCTCCGTGCGACTCAGCGCCTGCTGCCGGGAGATCTCGTCGAGCACGCCGCGCACCGTGCGCACCGACTCGTCGTCGCCGAGTTCCTCGAATAGGAAGCGCGCCTCATACAGTTTCGCCTTGGCCTGGTCGAAGACCCCCAGGTGGGCCAGCACGTTGCCCTGGTTGGCCAGCACCCGGGCCCGGCCGAGCGGATCGGTGTCGCGGTCCCGGGCGGCCAGCACCGCCTCGTACAACCCCACCGCCTCCACCAGATTGTCGCCCTGGTGGCTCGACGGGGTGTACACCAGCGAGTTGGCCAGGTTCAGCTGCACACTGGCCCACTGCTCGGGGTGGTCCTCGGGGGTGTAGACCTTCAGCGCCGAGCGCAGCGACTGCGCGGCCACCCCGAGCCGCAGCTGACCGGACGCCTCGGTCATCGGCATCGTCAGGTAGGCGGTTGCCAGGTCGGCGTGGGCGGCCGCCCACAGCAGCGGCGCCTCCTCGCGATGCACCAGCTGCAGCGTCGAATGGTAGTGCGGCACAGCGCGGTTGAGCAGATCCGGCCGATCGACTGCCTGCTCGTGCAGCAGACCCGCCAGTGCCAGGTGCAGCTCGGCGCGGGCCACTCGCAGATCCTCGGCGCCCTCCAGTGCGCGCAGGGCCCGCTCGAACCGGGCCACGCCCTGGCCGGGGTCGGTCTGCGCGGCCAGCGCCCCGGCCGCACCGAGCAGCACACCCCGAAGCGGTTCGCAGCCGTCCGGCGACTCCTCGGCCGCCTGATCCAGCAGGTCGACCGCCGCCGCCGGATCGCCGTCGTCGAGGGCCTTGCCGGCCTGGGCGGACAACACCACGGCGGCCAGTTCACCGGTGGCCGGCCCCGGGTTTCCGGCGCCGACGGCCAGGCCGGGCGGGGTGTCGACGCGGCCCACGGCGAACAGCACCACATCGACCAGAACACCGAATTCCCCCAGTGCCGAACGTAATTCGGCGGGATCCTGCCCGTCGGGGTCCATCACGAAGCGGTTGTACCGGGTGATCGGGTCGTCCGCGGTGAGGGCGGCCAGCGCACCGTCGCGGTCCCCGGCCAGGGCCAGTTCGTGGGCGCGCAGGGCGGCCGGCCATTCCGGCAGCCGGCCGGCCAGCAACGCCAGTCGGGCCTGCTCGGTGTCCGGCGAGGCCGGGATCAGCAGGTAGCCCAGCGGCAGCGGGAACGCGCCCAGGGGTTGCGGCCGGACCGCGAGCACGGTCGGGTCGGGGTCGGTCACAACGCTCCTCGTGTCGGTGTGGTCATCCGTGCGGGGGCCCGCCGCCGATGTCCCTCTCGGCGGCCCGCCGGATCAGGTCGGCGGCGATGTCGGCGCGGGCCTTGGTGTGGTGGGTGTTGATCCGCTTGCGCACCACGCCGTCGGCGAACACCACCACGATGTCGACCGCCCATCGGCCGCACTCCTGCACCACGACGGTCTGCACGTCGAGGGCTTCGTCGGTCGACGTCCTGGGACGGTGGTCTTCGTTCATGGCGATCAGATCCCGGTCACCGCAGCGGGATCCGCAGCGCCTTGTGCTCATCGTCCCACAGTGCGGCGCGGGCGCCGGCCGGAAAGCCGCCGCCGAGCACTTCATGGATCAGCACGGCGCGGTCACCGGCGGGGTTGCGCTGTTTGAGCAGCAGCCCCCCGCTGCTCGGGCCGCGCAGCGGGTACAACCACAGTTCGCCGGCCCGCAGCACCGCGGCGACCGCGTCGGAGGGAAACCGGCCGGCCGCCAGCGCCGCGTCCAGCCTCAGGTAGCCGTCGGCACTGATCTCCACGCTGACCGAATCGGCGGGCCGGGGGCGCAGCGGGGCCAGGAAATCGCGTTCGATCAGGTCGATCACCTGTTCCATGCCGGCGCGGACCGGCCCGGACAGTTCGGCGCCCAACTCCAAGCCCGCCGCCTCGATGAGGAACACCGTGATGTCGGTGGGGCAGGCGTCGCCGAGCGCCCAGCGGGCGAACGGGATCGCGTGATCCCACCGGAACGAATGGGTGTGCAGGCCCTGCAGCGGGGGCAGGTCGGTGAGCTCCTCCCCCGGCACCCGGTACACCGTCCCGGGTGCGGGACCGGCGGCCCCCTGGGACACGCACGCGTCGACGATGACGACCCGCTGCGCCCCGCGCATCTGGAATCCGACGTCCATCCCGGCGGTCCCGCCGTCGACCAGCCTGGCGCCGTCGGGCACCCCGCGGTCCCAGAGATGACGGATCAGCACCGGCCCCACGCCGTCGTCGCCGCGCAGCAGGTTTCCGCACCCGACCACGAGAACCGCGCACCCGGGCGGCTCCAGATCTACACCGGCCGTCACACCATTCCGTTGATGACGAACCGCGACAGCTGCTTACCGGTCTTGCCGTCGTAGGCGTGCACGGTGCAGACCAGGCAGGAGTCGAAGCTGCGGGCGACGTGACCGAGTTCGACCGGGTCCTCCGGGTCGACGATCGGCGCCCCGACCAGGGCGGTCTCCATCGGCCCCAGCACGTCGCCGCCGTCGCGCGGTCCGATGTTCCACGCGGTCGGCGTGATCACCTGGTAGTTCTTGATCTTGCTGTTCTCGATGACGATCCAGTCCGACAGCGAGCCGCGGGCGGCCTCGGTGGAGCCGAACCCCTTGCCCTCGGCGTACTCGGTGGGCTTGCTGTAGAAGCTCTCCTTGAGGTCGAGCTGATCGAGCCAGGTGCGCACCCACTTGTAATACTTGGGCGCCTCGTGCAGGCGGGCCAGCTGCCGGACCATGACGCTCGGCCCGATCCTGTTGTACATGTCCAGGAACAGCGGGTCGTCGTCCTGATGGGGTGCGGCGCCGGGGCCGGCCGCGGCCATCCGCCGGGCCAGCGGGCCTGCTTCCAGCGGCAGGTGGCCGAACCCGGGGACCTCGTAGCGCGGCGACTTAGCCCAGCTGTACTTGCCCTGACCCCGGCCCTTCTCCGGGTCGACCGGGATGGTCTCGCCCTCGAACGGGTGCAGTGGGCGGCTGCCCTCGTAGAACGAGTGCGAGACGTCCTCGCTGACCCGGGCCTGGTCGAACTCGTGGTACTGCCCGCCCGCGAAGACGCCACCGCGGCCGATCAGCGCGGCGTTGCGGCCCTCGATCGTCGGCCTGGAGTACAGCGTCGGGTCGAAGTAGGTGCCGGTGGCCAGGTAGTTGCCCACCCCGGCGCCGTAGCGGTCCAGGCCGACGTCCTGGCAGTAGCGGATGAAGAAGCCCAGGTCGCTGTTGCGCTGCGACTCGTTCTCGTCGACCCAGGCCAGCACGTCCTCCCAGGACCTGTTCGCCAGCCAGCGGTCGACGCTGCAGCCCAGCAGGTCGGACTCCAGCCAGTTGTCCTTCCAGTTCTCCAGGATC
>NZ_JBBATF010000022.1:0-25338 GCF_040398885.1 Mycobacterium sp.
GTGGAGCCTAGGAGATTCGAACTCCTGACATCTGCCTTGCAAAGGCAGCGCTCTACCAACTGAGCTAAGGCCCCGTTCCCCTGCCCTGATCCAGGGTGTGCCACACCTCGCCGCGACGCCTCGAGAACATCAGCCACACCGCGCCCGCCACCGCTGCGAGAACGGCCGGCTTCGTGGGCACTCCCCGGGTCAACCTGGACATCGTGGGCCTAGGAGGACTCGAACCTCCGACCTCTTCGTTATCAGCGAAGCGCTCTAACCACCTGAGCTATAGGCCCGCACGGACGAGCGTCGACACTACCGCACCGCCCGCGGCCTGCCCAAACCGCGGGACGCTCAGTCCAGATCGGCCAGGGTGACCTCGACGCCGCCGACGATGTCGGTGCAGAGGTTGTAGATGTAGGCGCCGGCTGTGGCCATCGCGGTCAGCAGCACGATGTTCACCAGCCCGATCAGCGCGGCGCCACCGAAGATCGAACCCGCCGAGACCAGGTCGCCACCGCCGCCGCCGTTGGTGAGCAGGTCACCGACGTTGCTGTTGAGCTTGCTCCACACCCCCATGGCGCCCAGCGCCAGGTAGAGGAACGCCACCGCGATCATCCAGACGAAGAACAGCGCCACGTTCAGCAGCAGCGAGACCTTGAGCGCACTCCACGGATCGATGCGGCGGATCTGCATGCTGGCCCGCACCGGGCCGCGCGGGCGGCCGGCGCCCTCCCCCCGGGACGCCGGGGACGCCGGGCCGGCGGTCTGCCGGCCCAGCGGTTGCGCCGGCCTCGGCACCGGACCGGACAGGTCCGGCAGTTCGCTCGGGATGGCCTCGACCACACCGGCGTCGGTGCGCTGGTTCAGCCCGGACAGGTCCGGTGCGGCGGTCCCGCTGATGTAGCGGCTGGCCGGGATGTCGCCGGCCGGCGGGGCAGCGAGCCGTGCCGCCGGTCCGTCGGTCCGCGGCCGTGGCCCGTTGGGCCACGGCGGCACGTCGGTCGACACGTCGCCGATGACCGGGCGCTCGCCCAGGCCGGGCTGGCCCGGCTCGTTCGGTGAACCCACCGCTACTCCTACTCCTCATGCCCCGCGGTTGGCCGCGTTGGCCGCCGGGGGCCGCCGGGCCTAAGCCTCGGGCCCGCCCTCGGCGTCGTCCGGTTCGTCGGCGTTGCGGGCAATGGCTATCAGTGTGTCGCCCTCGCCCAGGTTCATCAAGCGAACGCCCTTGGTCTGGCGTCCGGCCTTGCGCACCTGTCGCGCCGCGGTGCGGATCACTCCGCCACCGGAGGTGATCGCATACAACTCGCTGTCGTCGTCGACCACCAGGGCGCCCACCAGACTGCCACGGCGGGCGTCGTACTGGATGGTCAGGATGCCTTTACCGCCGCGGCCCTGGGCGGTGTACTCCTCGATCGCGGTGCGCTTGGCAAACCCGCCGGCCGTCGCGACCAGCAGATATGTGCCCTCCCGAACCACGTTGAGGCTCAACAGCCGGTCGTCGGCGTTGAACCGCATGCCCTGCACGCCGGAGGTGGCCCGGCCCATCGGGCGCAGCGCCTCGTCGGTGGCCGAGAACCGGATGGACTGGCCCTTGGCGCTGACCAGTAGCAGGTCGTCGGAGGCCGAGCACAGCACCGCACCGACCAGTTCGTCGCCCTCGCGCAGGTTCACCGCCACGATCCCGCCGGAGCGGTTGGAGTCGAAGTCGGTCAGCTTGGACTTCTTCACCAGGCCGTTGCGGGTGGCCAGCACCAGGTAGGGCGCGTCCTCGTAGGTCTTGATCTGGATGACCTGGGCGATGCGCTCCTCGGGCTGGAACGCCAGCAGGTTGGCCACGTGCTGGCCGCGTGCGGTGCGCAGCGCCTCCGGCAACTCGTAGGCCTTCGCCCGGTACACCCGGCCCTGGGTGGTGAAGAACAGGATCCAGTCGTGGGTGGAGCAGACGAAGAAGTGCCGCACGATGTCGTCCTGCTTGAGCCCGGCGCCCTGCACGCCCTTTCCGCCGCGCTTCTGACTGCGGTACAGGTCGGTCTTGGTGCGCTTGGCGTAGCCGGTCTCGGTGATCGTGACGACGACGTCCTCGCGGGCGATCAGGTCCTCGTCGGAGACCTCGCCCTCGGCCGCGATGATGCGGGTGCGGCGATCGTCGCCGTGCTTCTCGGCGATCTCGGCCAGTTCGTCGCGCACGATGATGCGCTGGCGCTCCGGCTTGGCCAGGATGTCCTCGAGGTCGGCGATCTCGGCCTCGATCTTGGCCAGGTCGTCGATGATGCGCTGGCGTTCCAGGGCGGCCAGCCGGCGCAACTGCATGTCGAGGATTGCCTGGGCCTGGATCTCGTCGACGTCGAGCAGTTCGATCAGGCCCGCCCGGGCGATGTCGACGGTCTCCGACCGCCGGATCAGCGCGATCACCTCGTCGAGGGCGTCGAGTGCCTTGACCAGGCCGCGCAGGATGTGGGCCCGCTCGTTGGCCTTGCGCAGCCGGTAGGTGGTTCGCCGCACGATCACGTCGAGTTGGTGCTCGACGTAGAACCGGATCATCTGGTCCAGCCGCAGCGTGCGCGGCACACCGTCGACGATGGAGAGCATGTTGGCGCCGAAGCTGGTCTGCAACTGGGTGTGCTTGTAGAGGTTGTTCAGCACCACCTTGGCGACCGCGTCGCGCTTGATCTCCACGACGATGCGCAGGCCCACCCGGTCGCTGGACTGGTCCTCGATGTTGGAGATGCCGGCCAGCTTGCCCTCCCGGACCTGGTCGGCGATCGAGGTGATGAAGTTGTCGTGGTTGACCTGATAGGGCAGCTCGGTGATGACGATCGAGGTTCGCCCGCGGGAGTCCTCCTCGATCTCCACCACGCCGCGCATCCGGACCGAACCGCGGCCGGTGGTGTAGGCGTCGGCGATGCCGGTGGTGCCGACGATCAGCCCGGCGGTGGGGAAGTCGGGTCCCTTGACCCGCTCCATGCACGCGGCGAGCGTCGACTCCTCGTCGGCGTCGTAGTTCTCCAGGCACCAGTAGACGGCCTCGGCGAGTTCGCGCAGGTTGTGCGGCGGGATGTTGGTGGCCATGCCCACCGCGATGCCGCCGGACCCGTTGGCCAGCAGGTTGGGGAACCGGCTCGGCAGAACCGTCGGCTCCTGCACCCGGCCGTCGTAGTTCGGGATGAAATCGACTGTCTCCTCGTCGATTTCGCGCAGCATGTCCATCGCCAGCGGGGTGAGGCGGGCCTCGGTATTGTGGCTGACGAACCCGTTGGTGATGAACGAGTG
This sequence comes from Mycobacterium sp., assembly GCF_040398885.1. Taxonomy (GTDB): domain Bacteria; phylum Actinomycetota; class Actinomycetes; order Mycobacteriales; family Mycobacteriaceae; genus Mycobacterium. The sequence goes on from NZ_JBBATF010000022.1 coordinate 3,259, forward strand.
GTCGTCGGTATCGACCCGGAGACTGTAGACGGGCTGGACACCGGCATCAGTCACCGACGCAACCTCGGCGAAGTAGAAGCGCCCGTCGGTGAGGTCTGAAGCGATTGCCCGGACATCGGGGTCGGCAATCCTATTCAGGACCTCTGACCCGTCACGTCGCCAGCGCTGGACGCTGCCGATGTTGTGCTTGCGCAGCCACTCCTTGTCGGCCCAACTGCTGCCGCAGTGCTGGCGGACGAACTCGGCGAGGCCCGGCACACGATCGCCGTCCGACCCCGCGGCCCGCGCGGGCAACGCAGCCAACAGCCCCTCGAGCTTCCGCTGCTTTGCGCCACCGAACCCGACCTGGGCGCTGAACAGCTCGGCCTGCGCCCGGTTGGTGATGACGACCTTGTATTCACCGGTGGCGTGCCGGTACTTGCGGGCGACTACACCGAATTCGAGAAGCATCTGCTGGACGTCGGACGCCAGGCGGGAACTCTTCGTCGAGTAGGAGACCTCGATGGTGTTGCGCGGCAGCGCAGAACAGGAACCATCGCCCTCGAACAGCGCCTGCAGGAATGCGCGCTTGACGGCCGCGGGCGCGTTCCAAACCCCGTCGGGGACGAACTTCGCGGCCGAACGGCTACCGGTCAGCTCAGCGAGGGGGCCGGTCAGGGTCTCCTCCCGGGCTGCGCAACCGAGTTCGGTCGGTTGCGAGCGCTGGAGAACGACTCGGTCGCCGGGTCGGACCTCCTCGATCAGCTTCCACAGCAACGTCGGAACGCCGCCGAAATCGACCAAGCACAGAAGCGGGTGGTTTGCGGTACCGGTGACCGAGAAACCCTCGGTCGTGGTTACCTCGAAGGTCTGGTGTTCGCCGGAATGGAACAACCGGTCGGCGGTAACCGGGTTCCCATGCCGATCGAGCACTTTGAGGTCTATGACCGTGTCGCTATTGGGCTTGGTGGGCGCTACATCGGCGATGCGAACACTCTGGCCCAGGGGAAGGCGCACCAACGCATCGCCGGTGACGCAATACCGCATGGCGGCCGGCGGGTCGTTGCCCGGCGAACCGAAGTTGCCCTGCCCGTCGACGAGGGGGTAGCGCAGCGACCACGGCTGGGCCATCCGGACCAGGGTGTCGTAGATCGAGGAGTCGCCGTGCGGGTGGTAGTTGCCCATCGTCTCGGCCACCGACCGCGCCGACTTGGCATGGCTGCGGTCCGGGCGGAAACCGGAGTCGTACATCGCGTAGAGCACGCGTCGGTGTACCGGCTTGAGGCCGTCGCGCACCTCGGGCAGCGCGCGCCCGACGATCACGCTCATCGCGTAGTCGATGTAGCTGTTCTGCATCTCCTGCTGGATGTCGACCGGTTCGATCCGGTCGCCGGCAGTCCCGTCGGGCGGCAGCGTGGTGTCAGTCATTACGTCCTTCGGTTATGCGTTAAACGTCAAGGAAGCGAACGTCTTTGGCGTTGCGGGTGATGAAACTGCGCCGCGCTTCGACGTCGTCGCCCATCAGGATGGAGAACAGTTCGTCGGCCGCGGCGGCGTCGTCGAGGGTGATCTGGCGCAGCACCCGCACCGCCGGATCCATGGTGGTCTCCCACAGTTCCTTGGCGTCCATCTCGCCCAGACCCTTGTAGCGCTGGATGCCGTCGTCCTTGTTGATCTTCTTGCCGTTGGCCAGGCCGTGCTCGAGCAGGGCGTCGCGCTCGCGGTCGGAGTAGGCGAACTCCGGTTCGATGCGCTGCCACTTGAGCTTGTACAGCGGCGGTTGGGCCAGGAACACGTGGCCGTGCTCGATCAGCGGCTTCATGAACCGGAACAGCAGGGTCAGCAGCAGGGTGGAGATGTGCTGGCCGTCGATGTCGGCGTCGGCCATCAGCACGATCTTGTGGTAGCGCAGTTTGGCGATGTCGAACTCGTCGTGGATGCCGGTGCCCAGCGCGGTGATGATGGCCTGGACCTCGGTGTTCTTCAGCACCCGGTCGATCCGCGCCTTCTCGACGTTGATGATCTTGCCGCGCAGCGGAAGGATCGCCTGGAACATCGAGTCGCGGCCGCTCTTGGCCGAGCCGCCGGCCGAATCACCTTCCACCACATACAGTTCCGAGGCCTTGGGGTCGGTGGAACGGCAGTCGGCCAGCTTGCCGGGCAGGCCGCCGATGTCGGTGGCGCTCTTGCGGCGCACCAGTTCGCGGGCCTTGCGGGCGGCCAGCCGGGCCTGCGCGGAGGACACCGCCTTGTTCAGGATGATCTTGGCGTCGGCCGGGTTGGATTCGAACCAGTGCGTCAACTGCTCGTTGCACACCTTCTGCACGAAGGACTTGACCTCGGTGTTGCCCAGCTTGGTCTTGGTCTGGCCCTCGAACTGGGGCTGGGCGACCTTGACCGAGATCACCGCCGCGAGGCCTTCGCGGATGTCGTCGCCGGTGAGGTTGGGGTCCTTGTCCTTGAGGAGTTTCTTGTCCTTGGCGTACTTGTTGACCACGCTGGTCAGCGCCGCCCGGAAACCCTCCTCGTGGGTTCCGCCCTCGTGGGTGTTGATGGTGTTGGCGAAGGTGAAGACCGATTCCTGGTAGCCGGCGTTCCACTGCATGGCCACCTCGACCTCGTGGCCCTCGCCTTTTCCGCCGAAGTCCACCACGCTGGTGTGGATCGACTGTTTGGTGCGGTTGATGTGCTTGACGAAATCGACCAGCCCGCCGGGGTAGTGGAAGGTGCGGTGCATGACCTTCTTGGCGGGGGCGGATTTCTCGGCCGCGATCTCGTCGGCGGACTTCGGCGCCTCGGCGGTGTCACTGACCACCTCGTCGACGACTTCCTCCGGTGTCACCCGCTCGTCGGTGAGGTTGATGGTCAGCCCCTTGTTGAGGAAGGCCATCTCCCGCAGTCGCTGCTCGACGGTGTCGAAGTCGTAGTCGGTGGTCTCGAAGATGTTCGGGCTCGCCCAGAACCGGATCGTGGTGCCGGTCCTCCTGGTCTTCTCACCCTGTTTGATGCTGCCCGGGATGGAGTTGTCGTAGGTCTGGAACCACTCGTAGCCGTCGCGGCAGATATCGGCCTCGAGGCGGGTGGACAGCGCGTTGACCACCGAGACGCCGACGCCGTGCAGACCTCCGGAGACCTGGTAGGCGCCCTCCTCGAACTTGCCGCCGGCGTGCAGCACGGTCATCACCACGTCGACGGTCGGGACGCCGGACTCGTGCATGGCCACCGGGATGCCGCGGCCGTTGTCGCGGACCTCGACGCCACCGTCGTCGAGGAGTCGGACGTCGACCTGGTCGGCGAACCCGGCCATCGCCTCGTCGACGGCGTTGTCCACCACCTCCCAGATCAGGTGGTGCAACCCGCGTCGGCCGGTGGAGCCGATGTACATGCCGGGCCGTTTGCGGACGGCCTCAAGGCCCTCGAGGATCTTGATGGAGTCCGCACCGTAGGCGTCGTCTGGTTTCTTCTTCTGGGCAGCCACGATCGAACCGGTCTCCTCGGGATCTTCAAGGCGGGCGGCCGGAGGGCCGCGCGAACATCTGTGCACAGTCTACCGGGAAGGTGGGACAGGACCGATTCTCCGGCAGCGTTTCTACACAGCTAATTGCGCCGTGCGCGCCCAATTCCGGATTGACATGCCTGCGGACGGCTGACACGCCCGCCGGAGAGGTTTTGGTGCCGCTGAGGCCTGTGATAGGGAGGGGCCCCGATCGGGTCAGCCGTAGGTGTCCCGGGGGCCGCGGCCGGAGATGTGGCGGGGTCCCTTACGCCATGACGGCGCCGCCGGTCCGGTGATCTTCAGCGCCGTGACCACGCCGTCGCCGACCGCCGCGGCGATCTTCGCCAGCAACTGGGCCTGGACCATCCTCAACTGGGTGGCCCAGGCGGTGGATTCGGCGGTGACGCTGAGCACCCCGTCGCGCAATGCGGTCGGCCGGGCGTGTCCGGCGATCTGCTCGCCGACGACCGCCGGCCACTCCGCGAACACCGCGCCCTCGGCGACCTTCGGGCTCCAGCCGCGGTTCTTGGCCAGGTCGCGGGCGGCCCGACCGAGGGGTTGCGGATCGCGGGCGTCGGGCCCCGGGCCGGACCACCGGCGCCGGCCCCGCGCGGCCGCCGGACGCGCCGCCTTGGGGATCCGGCGGCCCTGGCCCACTTCTTTGCCCTGCCCCCGCGCGGCGGCGCGGGCCTCTTCGAGGGCCCGCCTGACCAGGTCCATGCCGGCCAGGCCGGCCAGGTGTTCCGGCGGGGCGGGGGCACCGGCGTCGGCGGCAGCGTCCGGGGCGTCGTCGGGATCGGTCACGGGAGCACCAGCGCGGAGGCGCGCCCGTCGTCCTCGTCGCGCAGGGTCACGCCGATCCGTGCTGCGTCCCAGTCCCCGGGAATGTCCTCGCCGACCGCCGCGGTCACCAGCACCTGCTCGGCGCCGGCTGCCACCGCGGCCAGCGCCCGGCGGCGCGCGTTGTCCAGTTCGGCGAACACGTCATCGAGTAGGAGGACCGGTTCGCTGCCCTCGTCGCGCAGCAGTTCGTAGGCGGCGAGCCGCAGGGACAGTGCCAGCGACCAGGACTCCCCGTGACTGGCGAAGCCCTTGGCGGGTTGTTGGCCCAACCGCAGTTCCAGGTCGTCGCGGTGCGGGCCGACCAGGCACATTCCGCGTTCCAACTCGGCGCCCCGGCGCCGCGCCAGGGCCTCCAACAATGCCGCCTCCAGCGCGTGGACCCCGCCGTCGGCCGGATCGGCGTCGATGCCGGGCCGGTAGGCGATCGCCGCCGGCCGGGATGCCGGCGCCAGGATCTGGTACGCCTTCTCGACCTGCGGGCCGAGTTGGTTCACCAGGTCGATCCGGGCCGCCATGAGCTTCGCGCCGTGCGCGGCGAGGTGGCCGTCCCAGACGTCCAGGGTGTCCAGAACCCCGGGATCGGAACGCAGCCTGGAGTTGGCCGCCGACTTCAGCAATGCCGTGCGCTGGCGCAGCACCTTGTCGTAGTCCGCGCGGACGCCGGCGATGGTGGGCCGGCGCACGGTGGCCAACTCGTCGAGGTAGCGCCGCCGCTCAGCGGGATCACCGCGGACCAGGGCAAGGTCTTCGGGAGCGAACAGCACCGCGCGAACAGCACCGAGGACCTCGCGGGTGCTGCGCACCGGGGACTTGTTCAGCCGCGCCTTGTTGGCCCGGCCGGCGGCGATCTCGATGTCGACCGCCAGTTCACGGCCTTCGTTGACCACGATCGTCGAGACCACCGCGCGTTCGGCCCCCGCCCGGATCAGCGGCGCGTCGGTCGCCACCCGATGCGACCCGAGGGTCGCGCAAAACCAAAGGGCCTCAACGAGATTGGTCTTCCCGAATCCGTTGGAGCCGACGAAGACCGTCCGGCCCGGCGCCAACTCCAGGTCCACGTGGGCCCAGGAGCGGAAGTCGCGGAGTGCCAGGTGACGGACGTACATTCGATTCAGCCGGACAGCGGAATCCGTTTGACCGCGTGCCCGCCGAACTGGTTGCGCAGCGCCGACACCGCTTTCATCGTCGGTGACTGTTCCTGCCGGGAGGCGAATCGGGCGAACAGCGACGCCGCGATCACCGGTGTCGGGACACGGTGGTTGATCGCCTCCTCGACGGTCCAGCGACCTTCGCCAGAGTCCTCGGTGTAGTCCGAGATGTCCGCCAGGTCGGGATCTTCGAGCAGTGCCTTGGCCAGGAGTTGCTGCAGCCAGGATCGGACCACAGTCCCGTTGGTCCACGCCTGGATGACGGCTTGGGTGTCCGTGATCAGCGGTTCGGCGTTGAGCAGTTCGTAGCCTTCGGCATAGGCGTGCATCAGGCCGTACTCGATGCCGTTGTGCACCATCTTGGCGTAGTGGCCGGCGCCGACCGGGCCGGCGTGAACGAAACCGTCGGCGGCCGGACCGGCGGGCCGCAGCGCGTCGAAAATCGGCATCAGCCGCGCGATGTCCCCCTCGCTGCCGCCGACCATCAAGCCGTAACCCTCGGTCAGACCCCATATCCCGCCGGAGACACCGGCGTCGACGAAGCCGATCCCCCGGGTCGCGAGCAATTCGGCGTGCGGACCGTCCTCGGTGTAGCGGGAGTTGCCGCCGTCGACCACGAGGTCGCCGGGGGAGAGGACCTCGGCCAGTGAGGCGACGGTCTCGTGGGTGATGGGACCGGACGGGACCATCACCCACACGACCCGGGGTGCGTCGAGTGCCTCGGCCAGCGCGGCCAGGGTCGGAACGTCGGAAACCTCCGGTCGCGGGTCGTAGCCGATGACCTCGTGGCCGGCTTCGCGCAACCGTTCGCGCATGTTGAAGCCCATCTTGCCCAGACCGATCAGACCCATTTGCATGCTGCTTCTCCTTCGAGAGGTTTAACCGGGGAGCCGTACCGGCATGAGTAGATAGACGTAGTCGGAGTCCAGCGCCGGGAACGGGCCGGGGCCGGTCGGACTCTCGGCGCCGGCGGGCCGCATCACGGCCGGCCTGCTTGCCGTGGTGAACCCGAACGTCACCCGGTCGGAGTGCAGCGAGGCCAGCCCATCGGTCAGGTAACCTGGATTGAACGCGATGGTCAGCGGATCTCCAGCGAAGTCGACCTCGAGGTCCTCCTCGGCCAGGCCGACACCGTCGGCACCGGCTGACAGCCGCAGCGTTCCCGGCGCGAACTCCATCCTGACCTGAGCGCCGCGGTCGGCGACCAGGGCCACGCGTTTGATGGCCTCGATGAGATCGGTGACGCCGACGGTGGCCACGGCGGTGTGCTCGCCGGGAAGCAACTGGCGGTACTTCGGGAACTCGGTGTCCAGCAATCGCGTCGTGCTGCGCCGGCCGCCACTGCGGATTCCCAGCAGGCGCTCCTCGCCGACCGCGGCGCCGGAGCCCAGGGCCAGGTGCACGTCGCTGCCCGGGCTGACCGACTTCGCGGTCTCGGCCAGCGTCTTGGCCGGCACCAGGACGGCCGCGTCCACCCCCGGCGAAGCCGTACCCCAGGTGAGCTCCCGGACGGCGAGCCGGAACCGGTCGGTTGCGGCCAGCACGACCTTGTCTCCCGAGATCTCCACCCGGATACCGGTCAGCATCGGCAATGTGTCGTCCCGGCCGGCGGCGACTGCCACCTGACCGACCGCCTCGGTGAACAGATCCGCCGGCAGCACACCGGTCTCGGCCGGCAGGGACGGCAGGGACGGGTAGTCCTCGACCGGCATCGCCGGGAGCGAGAATTTCGCGCTGCCGCAGGTCAGCAGCATTCGGGTGCCGTCGACGCTGACATCGACGGGCTTGGCGGGCAGCGCGCGGGTGATATCCGACAGCAGCCGGCCCGACACCAGAACCGTTCCGCTGGAAGCGATTTCGGCCGGAACGGTCACTTCCGCGGAAACCTCGAAGTCGAATCCCGCAATCGTCAGGCCCTCATCGGAGCCCGTGATCAGCACACCGGCCAGCACCGGGTTCGACGGCCGGGAGGGCAGACTCCGGGCCACCCAGGCCACGGCATCGGCGAAGTCTTCCCGCACCAGGCGGAACTTCAAGTCGGAGCCAACCGTCGTGGTCGCCACGTTCATCGTGTCCCTTCACATCACCCCGACCACAGAGCGCCGGTCAGATCACAACCTAGAGCGTCCGGGGTCATCTGGAAAGCTAATCGGTGGTGGTGACAACCGGGTGCCGACACGTGCCGATCGGGTCCCACCCGCGCTGCTCCCCAACTGCGTTCTTCTGAGAGAAACCCTTTGAATATCTCTGCAGTAACAGTATTAGGGGCTGTGCAACTTGTGGATGGCCGGGAGTATGGCCTGCTCGGCCGGTATCAAAGGGTGGGGATGAAGTGTGGATGACCTGGCCGGCGCGGCAGGGAGGCTGTGGAACGGCGACGGTCTGTGCACGGCGGCCGTGTAGCCGGCCGGGGTAGTCCCCAGCATGCCGCACAAGGTGTTCACAATGCGCGGCTGTTACCGCTGCTAATTAGAGTTGCCAAAGTTTTTCGAAGTTTTCGGCCGTCTGCCGGCCCGCGACGGCGTGAATCAGCGCTTCGAACGCTGCCGGATGCGGGTGGTGAGTTCCTTGACGTGATCGAAGACCTCACGGCGCTGCGCCATTTCGCCGAGGATCTTGCGCTGGGCGTACATCACGGTGGTGTGGTCTCGCCCGAAGGCCTGGCCGATCTTCGGCAGCGAAAGGTCGGTGAGCTCCCGGCAGAGATACATGGCGATCTGACGGGACTGGGCCAGTGCCCGGGTCTTGCCCGGCCCGCGGAGTTCCTCGACGGTGGTGTCGAAGTAGTCCGCGGTGGCGGCCATGATCATCGCGGCGTTGATCTGGGCGGTGCCGGCGTCGGCGATGAGGTCCCGCAGCACGATCTCGGCCAGCGCGGTGTCGATCGCTGTCCTGTTCAACGACGCGAAGGCGGTGACGCGAATCAGCGCCCCTTCCAGTTCGCGGATGTTGCGCTCGATGCTGCTGGCGATGAGTTCCAGGACGTCGTCGGGGACCGCCAGGCGTTCCATCTGTGCCTTCTTGCGCAAGATGGCGATGCGGGTCTCCAACTCGGGTGGCTGGACATCGGTGATCAGGCCCCATTCGAAACGGGTCCGTAGCCGGTCCTCGAGTGTCGCCAATTGCTTGGGCGGCCGGTCGGAGGAGATGACGATCTGTTTGTTCGCGTTGTGCAGGGTGTTGAAGGTGTGGAAGAACTCCTCCTGGATACCTTCCTTGCCCTCGATGAACTGGATGTCATCGACCAGGAGGATGTCGATGTCGCGGTAGCTGCGTTTGAACGCCACCTTGCGGTCATCCCGCAGGGAGTTGATGAAGTCGTTGGTGAACTCCTCGGTGGAGACGTACTTGACGCGCATGCCGGGGAACAGCCGCTGCGCGTAGTTGCCGGCCGCGTGCAACAGGTGGGTCTTACCCAACCCGGATTCACCCCAGATGAACAGCGGGTTATAGGCGCGGGCCGGTGCTTCGGCGATCGCCAGGGCCGCCGCGTGGGCGAAGCGGTTGGATGCGCCGATGATGAAGGTGTCGAAGGTGTAGCGCCGGTTCAGGCTCGCTGCCGAGGGCGGCTCCTCCGGATCGCTGCGGGATCTCTCGCCGAAGTAGTCGGGCCACCGCCGCTGGTCGGCCGCTGCCGGCGCCCGGTCGTCGTCGAGGTTGTCCAGGTCGAACTCGTTCAGCGGGATGTCGTGGTCGGGGGAGTCGTCGGGACCGTGGGAGGGTTCGATCCGGACGCCCAGTTCCACCCGCTGCCCAAGGCGACGGCTGAGGGCCTCGACGATCGGAGTGCGCAGATGCCGTTCGATCTCGTTCTGAACGAAGGGGCTCGGCACCGAGAGAAGTGCGAAGCCCTCTGCGATGGTGAGCGGCTGGACGAGCTTCAGCCAGGCGCGCTGCTGTGGGGTGAGCCCGGGGCCGAGCGGGGTATCGGGATCCGACCAGCCGCTGTCCCCGTTGAGCTCGGCGACGACGGAGTTCCACACCGAGGCGAAATCGGACCCGGGATCATCTGTCAACGACGGACTTCCCCCCGGTTCCGGCTGCTAAGAGGAGATCCCAGACCCTGTCCACAACGTTATCCACAGTTGTGTACAGGTGATCGGAAATCTCGTCGGTTTCCACAGCGTATGGGCATTAGTTGGTTCCTGACGCAGAAACCGGGAATTGGTCGACGGCCTCTGTGCTCTGGCAGAAGCTAACAGGTTTCTTCGCCGGTGCCAACAGTTATCCGATGACATGGTCGCAAGCCGGGCGCCGGAGGATTGCGGTTTGACCTGCGCAGGTGTCCTCAGTACCCTCGTGGAGTCGCCCAACCACGGGCGACACGGCAGCGACCGGGTTCCGGGACCGCGCCGGTTCGAGAGAGCAACAGGCGACTGGGTCAAAGGATCAGCAGGTGATCCGGCGCATCCGCCAGATGTCTGACGAGGAGATAAAGCCGTGGCCAAGGGTAAGCGCACCTTCCAGCCGAACAACCGGCGACGGGCAAGGGTCCACGGCTTCCGGCTGCGCATGCGGACCCGGGCCGGCCGCGCCATCGTGACCGGCCGGCGCCGCAAGGGCCGTCGCTCGCTGACTGCCTGACCTCCCGGCCCCCTTCTCCAGTGCTCCCGGCTCGTAACCGGATGACGCGGTCTGCGGAGTTCAGCCACACCGTCAAGCACGGCGTGCGGGCACCGCAGCCCGACCTCGTCGTGTACGCCTATCGGGCGCCTTCCGGCGCGGGCCCGCAGATCGGTTTGATCGTCGCGAAATCCGTTGGTGGCGCGGTGGATCGGCACCGCGTCGCCCGCAAGCTGCGGCATGTGGCGCGCGCGGTCGTCCCCGAACTGGATCCCGCCGACCGGTTGGTGATCCGGGCTCTGCCGGGCAGCCGTGACGCCGGGTCCTCGGAGCTTGATCGGGAACTGCACGCCGCGGTCCACCGAGCGCACCGACTGATGGAACGGTACCGGTGAGTGCGCGGGCCGGCCGCGTCACACACGCGGTGATCCGGGTCATCCAGTGGTACCGGCACATGGTGTCGCCGATGCGACTGCCCTCGTGCCGGTTCATGCCGACCTGCAGTCAGTACGCGGTGGAGGCCCTCGCCGAATACGGTCTGGTGCGCGGCGGTTGGCTCAGTGTGGTCCGGTTGGGCAAGTGCGGTCCGTGGCACCGCGGCGGATGGGACCCGATTCCCGAACGGCATCACGTCAGGAGCGCTCATGTTTAACTGGTTCAGCCTCGACTACGTGTACTACCCGGTGTCGGGGATCATGTGGCTCTGGTACAAGCTTTTCGGCGCGCTGCTGGGCCCGAGCAACTTCTTCGCCTGGGCGCTGTCGGTGATGTTCCTGGTCTTCACGCTGCGTGTTGTGCTCTACCGGCCGTTCGTGAAGCAGATCCGGACGACCCGCAAGATGCAGGAGTTGCAGCCACAGATCAAGGCGCTGCAGAAGAAGTACGGCAAGGACCGCCAGCGGATGGCGCTGGAGATCCAGAAGCTGCAGAAAGAGCACGACTTCAACCCGATCCTGGGCTGCCTGCCCATGCTCGCGCAGGTGCCGGTGTTCATCGGCCTCTACCACGTGCTGATGTCCTTCAACCGGACCCAGAGCGGCTTCGGCCGACTCGGGCTCTCGGTGGAGGAGAACCGCCGGCTGCCGAACTACTTCTTCAGCGCCAACGACGTGGCCAACTTCCTGGACGCCCACCTGTTCGGCGCCCCGATCGGCGCCTCCATCACCCAGCAGCACGGGCTGGAGGCCTTCACGGTGTTCAGCCGCCCGGCGGTGGCCGCGGTGTCGATTCCGCTGATGCTTCTGGCCGGTATCGCGACCTACTTCAACAGCCGGGCCTCGATCGCCCGGCAGAGCCCCGAGGCCGCGGCCAATCCGCAGACCGCGATGATGAACAAGCTTGCGCTGTATGTCTTCCCGCTCGGGGTGGTCGTCGGCGGCCCGTTCCTGCCGATCGCGATCATCATCTACTGGGTCTCCAACAACATCTGGACCTTCGGCCAGCAGCACATCGTCTTCGGGAAGATCGAACGCGAAGAGGCGGCCGAGAAGGAGGAGGCGCTGGCGCGGCGGGCGGCCAACGCCCCGGCTCCGGGCGCCAAGCCGATCAAGAACCGCAAGGGGGCCGAGGTGCCGATGGCCACCCAGGCCGACGCCGCCTTCGACGGCGACGAGCCGGCCGACGCCCCGGATGCCGGCGCCCGGCCTGCCGAAGGGCCCGGCGGGGATGCGCGGCTCGCCCGCGCTCCGCGGCCGGGCGCGCGCCCTGCGGGGCGCCCCAAGAAGAAACGGAAACGCTGACGCCGGAGACGGGGACAGTGTTGTTAGGCGCAAAGGAAGAGACGATGACCGAGACAGAGCCCGTCCAGCACGACCCGGCGACCCTCGAAGCGGACGTGCCGGTCGAAGCGCCGGCACCACCGGGCAAGGGTAAGGACCTGGAGGAGCGGCTGGTCGCCGAGGGCGAGATCGCCGGGGATTACCTGGAGGAGTTGCTCGACCTGCTGGACTTCGACGGCGACATCGACCTCGACGTGGAGGGCGACCGCGCGGTTGTCAGCATCGACGGCGGCGGCGATCTGGCCAAACTGGTGGGCCGCCGCGGGGAGGTGCTCGACGCACTGCAGGAGCTGACCCGGCTGGCGGTTCTTCAGAAAACCGGCGAGCGCAGCCGCCTGATGCTGGACATCGCCAACTGGCGCCGCCGGCGCCGGGACGAGCTCGCGGCGTTGGGGGAGAAGGTCGCCCGCCGCGTTCTGGAGAGCGGGGACCGCGAGGAGCTGGCCCCGATGACCCCCTTCGAGCGCAAGATCGTGCACGACGCCGTCGCCGGTGTCGACGGCGTGCACAGCGAGAGCGAGGGCGTGGAGCCCGCACGCCGCGTCGTGGTCCTCAAGGACTAATTACATTCCTGTAGTTCTGGTGCCTGGCGAAGGGATGTTTCACGTGAAACACCCCGCTCCCGACGCGCCGGACAGCGCGGCCGAGGTCTTCGGCGACCGATTGGATGCCGCCCGCAGATATGCCGAGTTGTTGGTCGGACCCGGCGTGGAACGCGGGCTGATCGGCCCTCGGGAAGTCGACCGGATCTGGGACCGCCACATAATCAACAGCGCGGCGGTCGCCGAACTGATCGAGCCGGGGGCCCGCGTGATCGACGTCGGAAGCGGCGCGGGCCTGCCCGGGTTGCCGCTGGCCATCGCCCGGCCGGATCTGTCGATGACGCTCCTCGAGCCCATGCTCCGGCGGACCGAATTCCTGGACGAGGTCGTCGGCGAACTCGGGTTGGCCGTCGCCGTGGTGCGGGGCAGGGCAGGGGAGCCGGCCATCCGCAGCATCGGTGGCGCCGACGCCGTGGTGTCCCGGGCGGTCGCCGACCTGGGCAAGCTCACGCGGTGGTGCCTGCCACTGCTCCGGCCCGGGGGCCGGATGCTGGCACTCAAAGGCGAACGGGCCGAGGAGGAACTCGCCGAACACCGGTCGGCGATGAGCCGGTTAGGCGCCGCGGAGGTCGAGGTGCTGAGATGTGGGACGAGCTACCTCAATCCGGCCGCCACGGTCGTTTCGGCGGTGCGCGGAGGGCGGCCACCGGCGGCAGGCCGCGGGCGCCCTCCCGCATCGGAAAGGAATGGACGATGAATCAGCCCCCGCCCGGGGACGGCCCGGGCGCTGTTTCACGTGAAACATGGTCGCCGATCGGCGACCCCGACACCCCGATCGGGGCCGCGGCCGAGCGCGCCATGCGGGTGCTCCACACCGCCGCGGGCCAGCTCCCCAGACCACGAAGCCGGCGCGTCTTCACCGTCGCCAACCAGAAGGGCGGCGTCGGCAAGACGACGACCGCGGTGAACATGGCGGCCGCCATGGCGGTCCACGGCCTCAAGACATTGGTGATCGACCTGGATCCGCAGGGTAACGCCAGCACCGCCCTGGGCATCTCCGACCGGCACTCGGGCACGCCGTCGTCCTACGAGGTCCTACTGGGGGAGATCCCGTTGCGGGCCGCTATCCGCCAGAGCCCGCACAGCGACAAGCTGTTCTGCCTGCCCGCGACCATCGACCTGGCCGGCGCCGAGATCGAACTGGTGAGTATGGTCGCGCGGGAGAACCGGCTCCGGAATGCCCTCGCCGGGCTCGACGAACTGGACTTCGACTATGTGTTCATCGATTGCCCACCGTCACTGGGGCTGCTGACCATCAACGCCCTCGTGGCCGCACCGGAGGTCCTCATCCCGATCCAGTGCGAGTACTACGCGCTGGAGGGTGTTTCGCAATTGATGAGGAACATCGACATGGTGAAAGCCCACCTGAATCCCCGGTTGAACGTCACGACCGTGGTGCTGACGATGTACGACGGGCGGACCAAACTGGCCGAACAGGTGGCCACCGAGGTGCGCCGCTTCTTCGGCGACAAGGTGCTGCAGACCGTGATCCCGCGCAGCGTCAAGGTGTCCGAGGCGCCCGGCTACGGCACGACGATCATCGACTACGATCCAGGCTCGCGGGGGGCGATGAGTTACCTTGACGCCAGTCGCGAACTCGCACTCCGGCCGAATTAGGAACAGAGGATCCATGGCGCAGCAATCGAAGCGGAAGGGCGGCCTCGGCCGCGGCCTGGCCGCGCTCATCCCGACCGGCCCCCCTGACGGTGGCCACAGGTTGGGGGACGCCGCGGCCGATGTGGTGATCGGTGGCGGTCCGGCAGCGCTGGACTCCGGGCCGGCCCACGTCGTCGCCGGGGATGTCGGCGCGGTGTACCGCGAGATCGCCCCCGGCGACATCGAGCCCAATCCGCGTCAGCCGAGGCAGGTGTTCGACGAAGAGGCACTGGCCGAGTTGGTCCACTCGATCCGCGAGTTCGGACTGATGCAGCCCATCGTTGTGCGTGAGGTGGCCGGCAGCGTCGGCGGCGGCGCGGGGCGTCGCTATCAGTTGGTGATGGGCGAGCGGCGTTGGCGAGCGGCCCAGCGCGCCGGCCTCACCGCCGTGCCGGCGATCGTTCGCCAGACCACCGACGACGACCTGTTGCGCGATGCCCTGCTGGAGAATATCCATCGGGCGCAGCTCAACCCGTTGGAAGAGGCGGCCGCCTATCAGCAGCTGCTCGACGAATTCGACGTCACGCACGAGGAACTCGCGAGCCGGATCGGCCGGTCGAGGCCGGTGATCAGCAACATGATCCGTCTGCTCAGACTGCCGATTCCGGTGCAGCGCCGGGTCGCCGCCGGGGTGCTGTCGGCCGGACATGCCCGTGCGCTGCTGGCGCTGGAGGGCGGGCCGGAGGCCCAGGAGGAGCTTGCCGCGCGGATCGTTGCGGAGGGCTTGTCGGTGAGGGCGACCGAGGAGGCCGTCACTCTGGCCAACCGGGCGGGGGACAAGCCCGCCGGCCCCAAGCGCCGCAAGCCCATCCAGATGCCGGGGTTGCAGGACGTCGCCGAGCGGCTCTCGAGCACCTACGACACCCGGGTGACGGTCAGCCTCGGCAAGCGCAAGGGCAAGATCGTCGTCGAATTCGGCTCGGTGGACGACTTGCAGCGAATCGTGGGTCTGATGGACACCACGAAGGCCCCATAGCGGCGCCCCGCCACACCGGCGGATTACGTCACTGTGACAGAATCTGCGTCCGCACCCCGCGCGGCGCGACAGCGTGTCTGCAAAAGCCAAGGGCCACAACGGTTTTCCGCGATGGCCCACCAGGCGGGGTTCTGGATGGTGGCCAATAGTGGCCGGGAGCGCCCGGCTCTCATATCCTGAAACTGCCGTCCGCGTCGCACGGCGCGGCGGCGGGGGAAGACCGGGAGAATTGCGTGTCGGTTCGCATCAGACCTCTGCGGCTCGAGGGTTTCGAGCAGCTGCCCAAGCACGCGCGCCGCTGCGTCTTCTGGGAGGTCGATCCGGAAACCCTCGATGGTGGTGACTACCTGCCCGACCCGGAGTTCGAGAAAGAGGCGTGGCTGTCCATGGTCATGCTGGAGTGGGGATCGTGCGGGCAGGTCGCGACCGCGGCGGTCGGCGCCGCTGAGGATTCCGACGAACCCTGTGTGGGTTACGTGCTCTACGCCCCGCCGCGGGCGGTTCCCCGCGCGCACCGTTTTCCTACCGGTCCGGTGAGCGCCGACGCCGTCCTGCTCACCTCGATGGGCGTCGAACCCGACCAGCCGGAGAGCCTCAAGACGCTGCTGATCGGTCAGGTGGTCGGCGAACTGGTCCGGCGCGGGGTTCGCGCGCTGGAGGCTTTCGGACGGACGCCGGAGTCGGCGGAGTTGCACGACGCCGTCGTCGACCCCGACCTTGCGCCGGCGATCCAGGCGCTGGGGGACTGCTCCTTCGACTCGTGCATGATCGACGCCGACTTCATCAAGGACGCCGGGTTCACGGTCGTGGCGCCGCACCGGTACTTTCCCAGGCTGCGGCTGGAACTCGACAAGGGGCTTGGATGGAAGGCGGAGGTGGAGGCCGCCCTGGAGCGACTGCTCGACGCCGGGCAACCGGTGGTCAGCGCCGGGTAGCGCTCAGACAGCGGGCCGGTCGTGCTCGGACTGCTCGTGCGCCAGCAGTTCGGCGAAGGTCAGCGTCCCGGTGGGGCGATCGTTCTTCCCGAGCAGGTACAGCCGCTTCACCGCGGCGAGGATGCCCTCGGCGATCGCGTCGCGGCACTCCCGGGTGGCCAGCATCGCCGAGTCGTGCGGGCTGGTGATGTAGCCGACGTCGACCTGCACCGTCGGCATCCTGGTCAGCCGAAGCAGATCCCAGGTTCGGCCGTGGGTCCGGCAGTCGCGTAGGCCCGCGCGCGCCACCACTTCCCGCTGAATGAAGTCCGCGAGGCCGCGCCCGATCGTGGACACCGATCCGTGCGCGCTGCCGAAGTAGAACGACGCGACGCCATTGGCGCCCGGACCGGGCTGACGCTCGAACCGAAGGCTGATCATCAAGTCGGCGCCGACGGTGTTGGCGGTGGCGGCCCGTTCGGTGTCGGCCGGGCTGCGGTTGGCCGGCCGGGACAGGAAGGTCTCCATCCCGATGGCCGTCATCCGGCCTTCGAGCCGGCTGGCCAGATCCCACAGAATGTCGGCCTCGCTGATCGGGCCCTGCGATCCGTTGACGATCAACCCGTGGTCCGCGCCCCCGCGGCCCGGGTCGATGATGATCCGTTTACCCGACAGCCGGGGGCCCGACCGCCGGACGTGCTCCTCCTCGCGAATCGCGTGCAGTGAGCCGCCGGTGACCCGAGAACCCAGAAAATACAAGGAGCGCAACGTTTCCGGGCCGCAGATACCGTCCGGCGCCAGCCCGCACTCCCGTTGGTAGGACATCAGCGAGTTGTGGGTCTGCAACCCGAAATGCCCGTCGACCAAGCCGGTGTAGAAACCGAGATCCTGCAACCGCGCCTGCAGCGTCGCGACGTCGTCGCCGTACATCGGTGCGCCGAACTGGTGCGCCAGGGTCCTGGCGCCCAACCGGTAGGAGGCCTCCCGCAGCGCTCGGTAGGTGGCCGGGCCGACCACGCCGTCCACCAGGAGGCCGCGACGCTGCTGGAAGGCGCGCACCGCATGGTCGAGTTCGGCGTCGAAGACGTCCGCCGCGACCTGCTTGCCGGTGGTCAGATCGTCGTCGGGATTCCCCAGCAGCCCCAGTCCGGCCAGCGCCGCGCGAATCTCGACGACAGCGCCGCCACGGTCCCCGCGGCGCAGAAGGTCGGGGCCGCTGCCGGGACTGGACATGACTGGCATTGTCGCAGACGGTCCGGGCTTTGCGCCAAACCGTTGACCGGAACGGCGGATAACGAATCCGTCTCCGCGCCGGCCCGGGAAGGGATAGCTACAGCGCGCTGTCGATGTCTCGCAGCAACGCCGCCTTGCCCTTGGCCCCGACGATGCGCTTCACCGGTTCGCCGTCCTTGAACAGGATCAGGGTGGGAATGGAGACCACCTGGAATTCGCGGGCGGTGTCCGGATTGGCGTCGACGTCGACTTTGGCCACCGTCAGGGCGCCGGCCTTCTCCGCGGCGATCTCCTCCAGCACGGGGGCCACCATCCGACAGGGGCCGCACCAGGCCGCCCAGAAGTCCACCAGCACCGGTTTGGCACTGGCCAGCACGGTCTCGGCGAAGTCGCCGTCGGTTACGTTCACGGTGCTCACGGTTGGGCTCCAATCATTGCGGTGCTGTCGGGATCGTGGGCCGAGTCGGGGTGGGCGAGCCAGCGTTCGGCGTCGATGGCCGCGGCGCAACCGCTTCCCGCCGCCGTGATCGCCTGCCGGTAGGTGCGGTCCACCAGGTCGCCGGCAGCGAACACACCGGGCAGGGAGGTGGCTGTGCTGTGACCCTGCACCAGGACGTAGCCGTCCGGGTCGACGTCGATGACGTCACGGACCAGTTCCGAGCGCGGATCGTGGCCGACGGCGATGAACACACCGGTCACCGCGAGGGTGGACTCCTTGCCGCTGACGACGTTGCGCACCCGCAGTCCGGTCACGGTGGTGTCGCCTTCGACCGCGACGACGCCGGTGTTGGTCAGGAAGGTGATCTTCTCGTCGGAACGGGCGCGTTCCAGCATGATCTTGGATGCGCGAAACTCGTCGCGGCGGTGCACGAGGGTGACGCTGCGGGCGAAGCGGGTGAGGAAGGTGGCCTCCTCCATCGCCGAATCGCCGCCGCCGACCACGGCGATGTCCTGATCCTTGAAGAAGAACCCGTCACAGGTGGCGCACGCGCTCACCCCGCGTCCCAACAACTCCTGCTCACCGGGGACTCCGAGGTAGCGGGCCGCCGCGCCCATGGCCAGGATCACCGCCCGCGCCAGGTGGGTCTCACCGTCGGCGGTCACCACCTTCTTGGCCGGGCCGTCCAGCGACACCGACTCGACATCCTCCATCCGCAGGTCGGCGCCGAATCTCAGCGCCTGTTCGCGCATCTCGTCCATCAGGTCCGGGCCCATGATCCCGGACCGGAACCCGGGGTAGTTCTCCACCTCCGTGGTGGTCATCAAAGCCCCGCCGAAGGACGTGCCCTCGAAGACCAGCGGCCGCAGTTGCGCGCGGGCGGTGTAGATGGCCGCGGTGTATCCGGCCGGGCCGGATCCGATCACGATGACGTCATGCACGGTGCTGTTCATACCTACGTCGCTCATACCCGCTCTTTCTGCGATACCTGGTCAAACAACAGGGTAGGCGGGGCTGTTCCCGGGCGTACGTCAAGGGGTTCGGCCGTCCGGGCCGACGGCCGGGGTCACGGTGATCAGGCTGGCGCTGGCCGGTGCGCCCTTCGACGGCGCGAGAGAACCCGGGCAGGACGCGGCGGCGGCGACGGTCGCGGCCAGCACGAGGGCGACCCCGACGGCAGTGCTCAGCCGTAGCGGCGGGTGCCAGGGCCGTGCGGCGTGCGCGGGCCGGGCCGACCCCGGCCCGCCGGTGACGGTGTTTCGCCCCGATCGTTCGACATCCACCCGATCAGTGTGCCGCCCAGGTGCCGGGACCGCCCAGCATCGCGGCGAGCCGCGCCCGGCCGCGGGCGCACCGGCTCTTGACCGTGCCCTCGGCGACTTCGAGGAGCGCGGCGGCATCGGCCACCGAGTAGCCGTGCATGTCGACCGCCACGACGGCCTCGCGCTGCCGCGCCGGGAGCGCCTGCAGCGCCTGCCGGACCACCAGTGCGGTCTCGAGTCGGGCTGTGCCGTCCACCGCCGGGGGGCAATCCTCGGCGGTGAGCGGCACCGTCGGGCGAACGGCGTTGCGCCGCAATCGGTCTCGGCAGGCGTTGACCACTATCCGACTGAGCCAGTTTCCGACCGGGGCATCATGGCGGAACGACGCGGCGGCCCGATGGGCGGACAGCATGGCGTCCTGGACCGCGTCGTAGGCGTCCTCGGCGGTACGACTGCGGCACCGCGCCAACCGGTAAAGCCGCTCGCGGTGGCGGTGGAACAGTTCCCCGAAGGCGTAGCGGTCCCCGGCGACATGCGCGCGCAGCAGTTCGCCGTCGCTGCGGTCCGGGAAGCTGGGCACCGCGCGGACATTAATCACCGCGGCGGGGGCCGGCACTTCACCCGCGCCGGCGGATGTCAGGAAGCGGCGGCGCGAACGGTGATCTCGGAGATGTCGGTCCGACTCTGCCCCCCGACCTGGCCCAGCGTCGAGATCCACACCAGCACATTCGAGGTCGGTGCCGCCGACGGCACCGGGATGGTGTCGGTTCCGGGCTTGACCAGTGTCGGACCGGTCAGCAGGGTGGTGTCCTCCAGAGTGGCGGGACTGGCCGAGTCGGCCGACCTGATCTGGATCTGGGTACCGGTGCTGGAGACCCCGAGGGTGACGCTGCCGATCACCGTCGGCTCGGGCAGCTGGAGCATCAGCCCGACACCGTTCTTGAAGCCGGGGAAGGGCACCGGGTCGGTGTAGGTGTCGGTGGGCCACACCGTCGCCGGGTCGCCGTCGATGGCCAGTCCGGCGCGGTTGGGCGCGTCGGCTCCGCCGCCGGGCGAGAACACGGTGGCGGCGACGGGCTTCACCACCGGCCCGCTGCTCGCCGTGCCCGCCGTGGTGGTGGTGGTGTTCAAGCCGAGTTGTTCGCCCTTGAGCCCGTCGCCGCCGACGTCGCCGAAGAGGCCGCGCAGGAAGGTTCCGAGCAGGATGAGCGCGGCCGTCAGCACCGCGGCGCCGATGCCGGCGCCGATCATCAGCCTCCGCTTGCGCCGGGCCGAGACCGCCGGGTCGTTCTCGCGCGGTTGCTCCGGCCCGTGTGCGGGCGGCGGCACGGGGTGGGCGGCCGTCGCCGCCGCGTCGGGAGCCATCGCCGCCGGCGCCACGGCTTCCGGTCGGGGGGTGCGCTCGGCCTGCGCGGTCGCCTGCTGCAGCAGGTGCAGCAGCGTCGGGGCGCTGCTGATACCACCGCCGGGCTCGACGGCCCGGACGGCCGCCGAGCTGATCGGGAACGGGATGGCGCCGTTGATCGCGCATGGTTCCACCGGGTCGCCGGAGGGATCACGATCGGCCGGTGTCAGTCCGCTGCCGGTGCCGGTCTCCGGTAGCGGCCAGCGGTCGACGAGCAGCGCATACAGCGCCGCGCCGATCCCGCGGATGTCCTCGGCCGGGCCGGCGCCGGCCAGGGTGGCCGGGAAGGCCAGTGCGACGTCGCCGTCGATGCTCACCCGGATCCGGCTGGGGTGGTCGACCGACAGCGCCACCCCCGCCCGGTGGGCTTCGTCGGCTGCCGCCGCCAGTGACTGGACGGCGCGCGCTCCGCCGATCGCCGACGGCGAGGTGGCCGCCACCTCCTTCAGCGAGCCGCCCCGAATCCATTCGGACACAACGAGTCCGCCGCCGTTGTCGATCGGGGTGACGTCCAGGATGTGGGCCAGGCCGGGGTGCCGAACGCGACTGAGTTGTTGAGTGCGGGTGAGGATGGCTTGGACCTGATCGGCCGGCATGGTGCGTTCCGGGTCGATGAACGTCAGCGCCACCTGACGGTCCAGGGCGGTGTCCAGGGCCTGCCAGAACTGCAGACCGGCCGGCCCGCCGTGGAACACCAGCAGCCGGTAACGCCCGTTTGCCGCGGTCGCTCCCGGCGCGAGTGGGAGCGCGGCCCTGGCGACGGCGAAGGATTGCGTCTCCGCGGACGACCGGCCCGCGACGTCGGGCTGGAAATCGCCGGCTGCCGGTCGGGGGATGTTCGCCGTCGCGTCGCCGGGCGGGCCGGCAGGCGTGGCCGGGGGGTGATCGCTCAGCTCCGGTCCTTTCCCGGTGTGGGCTGGGGTGTCGGCGTCGGGCGCCGTGACTTCAGGGTACGTGACGAAACGTTGCTTCTGGGGCAGGTGAGAGTCGTGTGGCGGGGTCGGGCGGGCCTGGTCCGGACGGCTGCGGCGGCCGGTCCGCCGCCGCACGGCGTCCCAGCCGGCGACCGCGTCGGGCACCCGGGCGGCCAGCATCACCGCTGTCAGGACGGGCAATCCGACGCCGGCCAGGACAGCCAGCCGCAGCATCGAGCCGGCGCCGCCGCCGCGGGCAGTGAGGTGCTCCTGCAGGCCAAGGGCCCGATCCACGCCGGCCGCGGCGAGCGCCGCGGCCACCGAGGCCGCGGCGGTGACCAGCATGGTGCGGGTCACCGCGGCGTCCAGCAGCCGACCGTCGGGCGGGCGCAGTGACCTGCGCAACAACAGATGGCCGAGCAGCGCCCCGGCGAGGAACCCGATTCCGTTGGCGGTGCCCAGGTAGCCGGCGACCAGGTCCGGATCGTCGGTGAGCCGCGGGGCGAGCAGCGAGGCGGCGATCTTCACCGCCGTGATGGCGACGATGATCAGGATCGGCGTCCACGGATCGTCGCGGGCGTAGAACACCCGCAGCTGGAGCAGCACCAGGGCGTAGGGAATCAGGGTGAACGACGACAGCGCGATCGCCGTCCCCAGGTAATTGGCGTCGACTTCGCCGAACTTGCCGTAGGCGAACAACGCGGTGCCGATCGCCGGTCCGGCCACCGTCATGAAGGCCACCACCGGGATCAGCGTCACCATGGTGAGGCGGGTCGCCAGCGACAGGTCGGCGAGCACGGCCGGGTTGTCGCCGGCGGCGGCGTTGCGGCTCAGCCGCGGCATCACCACGGTCAGGATCGTCACGCCGATCA
>NZ_JBBATF010000023.1:0-25291 GCF_040398885.1 Mycobacterium sp.
AGATCGTCGAGAAGCCCAACATCGTCGAGAAGGTCATCGAGCGCCCCGTCGACCGGGTCGTCGAGAAGATCGTCGAGAAGCCCAACATCGTCGAGAAGGTCATCGAGCGCCCCGTCGACCGCGTCGTCGAGAAGATCGTCGAGAAGCCCAACATCGTCGAAAAGGTCATCGAGAAGACGGTCGACCGGGTCGTCGAAAAGGTCGTCGAGCGGCCGAACATCGTCGAAAAGGTCGTCGACCGCCAGGTCGACCGGGTCGTCGAGAAGGTCGTCGAGCGGCCCCGGATCGTGGAGAAGGTCATCGACCGGCCCGTCGAGAAGGTCCTGGAGAAGTTCGTCACCAGCCCGGTGCTCGTGGAGAAGGTCATCGAGCGTGAGGTCGAGTACGTCCAGGAGGTGATCGTCGAGAAGCCGGTCGAGACCCGGATCGAGAAGATCGTCGAGAAGCCGGTCTACATCGAGGTCGAGAAGATCGTCGAGAAGCCGGTCGAGCGGATCGTCGAGGTCGTCGTCGAGAAGCCGGTGATCGTCCAGCGGTTCGTGGAGAAGGAAGTCCAGCGGGTCGTCGACCACGGCACCGAGGAGATCCACGTCACCCGGCACACCATGGGCAGGGCCTCCGAGGTCGAGGCCCAGTACATCGAGCGGGGCACCCGCGAGGTGGAGTGGGTGGAGCGCGCCACGGGCGAGCACCCCGACGATGACATCGTCGGCGACGAGTCCGGGGTGTTTCGCGCCGGCGAGGCCTACATCGCTGACCCCAGCGATCCGCGCTACCGGAAGGATGATCCTCGGCACGGTCGGAGCTGACGCGTCGGCACCGAGCACGGCATGACGTCGGGGCGGTCGAACCCCTCCCGCCCCGGCGTCATCCAACTGTTCGGGAGACGCATCCAACGCCAAAGCAATACAGTTTCACCCAACCAAATACCCACAAGGGAAACACTGAAGGAGTTATGAAGTGACACCAATTGTGTCGCCGCGTCGCGGCGCCTCGCTCGCGATGGGCGGGATCTTCCTGGTCGCCGGCGCCATGCTGGCCACCCCGAGCATCGCGTTCGCCGAACCCTCGAGTGACGCGGTGAGCGCCATCAACGAGAAGGGCACCAGCTTCGCCGCCGAGTTCCCGTGGTTCGGCTCTGCCGCTGGTGAAGCAGTGGACGTCGCTGGCGGCGCCATGCGGGAGTACGAAGGCGGCGTCGTCTACTACTCGAAGGACACCGGCGCCCAAGTGATGCACGGCGCCATCCTCGACCGCTACAAGGCCCTCGGCGGGCCCGACTCGAGCGGTCTGGGCTTCCCGAAGAACGACGAGAGCGACACCGGTGACGGAACGGGCCGCTTCAACGACTTCTCCACTCCCGAGGGCGCCTCGATCTACTGGAACCCGCAGCAGGGCGCTTCGGTGGTCAAGGGCAAGGTGCTGGAAGCCTGGCGCCAGTCCGGCGGCATCACCGGTCCCTTCGGCTACCCGACCGCTGACGTGTCCGACATCGGCGGCGTTCAGACGGGCAAGTTCGTCGGTCCCGATGGCACTGAGATCCAGTGGTCCAAGGCGGCCGGCCTGGCGACCATCCCGGCTGCGTTGGCCGGCAAGATTCCCGGCTTCGGTGTGGAAGGGACCACTTCAGTGAGTAAACCAAGTGTCACGGCTCCGTCGTCGTCGGTGGCGAAGAAGGCTCCGACGGCTCCGACGGAGGAGAAGAAGGGCGGATTCAAGTGGTGGTGGCTGATCCCGATCCTGGGTCTGCTGGGCCTGCTGGCCTTCCTGCCGCGCCTGTTCCGCAAGCCGGTTGCGGTCGAGCCGGCTCGGGTCGCACCGCGTCCGGTTCCGGAGGTCAAGAAGGTCGTCACGCCCCCGCCGGCCCCGCGTCCGGCACCGCCGGCGCCCAAGCCGGTCGTGAAGGCTCCGCCCCCGCCGCCGCCGGCGCCCAAGCCGGTCGTGAAGGCTCCGCCCCCGCCGCCGCCGGCCCCCAAGCCGGTCGTCCGTCCGGTTGAGCACATCCGCGAGGAGGTCCGCGAGGTCAAGGCGGAAATCCACCAGGCCGTTCACCACGAGCCGGAGACGGTCATCCACTACGAGACCAACACTCCGACGGAGACCTCCATCAGGGTCACCTACGAGAACAATGCGGTCGGCGATCACATGGAGAGCCGGGCCGACAAGAGCGACCTCACTCCTGACAACCTGCAGGACTGACAACTTCAGCCGCTGAAGGCGGTCGTAACCACAACAAGGAGAGAAAGACATGGAACTGCTACTCGGTGCCCTGGGCGGTCTGCTCGGCGGTAACGCGGCCGGTGCGGGCAAGAACAGCCTCGGCGTAGGCGGTAACAGCGCTACCGGTGCGCTGGGCGGTCTCCTCGGAGGCGGCCTGGCGGGCAACCTGATCGGCGGCGGCGGTGGCGACATCGCCCACATCCTGGGCGGGCTGGGTGGCGGCGGTATCACCGGCGCTATCCTGACCGCTGTCGTCGGCGCTGTCATGAAGGGCCGCAACAAGACCGGGAACTGATCGGTCTTACTGGGACGAAACACCCGGTACGGAGCTCCCCGCTCCGTACCGGGTGTTTCGTTATGTGACGAAACTATGCACCGTCTGCGGTTCCTCGGTAGTCGGCTTCGGCCAGGGCCGCGGAAGCGGGCGCTGACGCACAACCTGCGGCCACCAGAACCAGCGGCCCAGGAGAGCGGCGATCGACGGCGTCATGAACGACCGGATCACCAGGGTGTCGAACAACAGACCCAAACCGATGGTGGTGCCGACCTGAGCGAGGATCTTCAGCTCGCTGAATCCCATCACCGCCATCGTCAGTGCGAAGACCAGGCCCGCCGAGGTGACCACCGAACCGGTGCCGGCCATCGACCTGATGATGCCGGTCCGCAGCCCGGCGTGGATTTCCTCCCTGAACCGCGACACCAGCAGCAGGTTGTAGTCCGAGCCGACCGCCAACAGGATGATGACCGACATCGCCAGCACCATCCAGTGCAGCGGATGACCGAGGACGTGCTGCCAGATCAGGATGGAAAGCCCGAACGAGGTGCCCAGCGACACCAGCACGGTGCCGACGATCACCGCGGCGGCCACCACGCTGCGGGTCAGGATCAGCATGATGACGAAGATGAGGCTGAGGGCGGCGACGCCGGCGATCAACAGGTCGTAGTTGGCACCCTCCTGCATGTCCTTGTAACTGGTCGCGGTTCCGGCCAGATAGATTCGGGAACCCTCCAGCGGCGTGCCCTTGATCGCCTCGAAGGCGGCGTTCTTGATGGTGTCGACGCGGGTGAGGCCCTCCGGCGACATCGGGTCGCCCTCGTGGGAGATGATGAACCGCACCGCCTTTCCGTCCGGGGAAAGGAACATCTTCATCCCGCGTTTGAAGTCGGGGTTTTCGAAGACCTCCGGCGGCAGATAGAACGTGTCGTCGTTATTGGCCTTGTCGAAGGCCTTCCCCATCGCGTTCTGGTTGTCCTGCAGCTCGGCCATCTGGTCGTACATCCCGGACTGCGTGCTCTGCATGGTCAGCTGCATGGTCTTCATGGATTGCATGATGGCGATCATCGGCGGCATCAGCGTGCGCAACTGGGTGGTCAGGCTGTCGAGTTGGTCCAGGCTGGGCAGCAGCACCTGGACGTCGTCGGTCATGGCGTCCATGCCGTCGAGGGTGTCGAACACCGAACGGATCGCCCAGCAGACCGGGATTTCGAAACAGTGCGGCTCCCAGTAGAAGTAGTTGCGCACGGGCCGGAAGAAGTCGTCGAAGTCGGCGATGTGGTCGCGGAGTTCCTTGAGGTCTTCGAAGGTCAGGTGCATCTTGCCGACCATCGAGTGGGTGACCTCGTTGAGCTCGCCCATCAGGTCGTACATCTTCTGCATGTTGTCGATGCTGGCCTGCATTTCGTCGCCCATCCGCAGCATGTCGTCCATCCGGTCCTGCAGATAGGACATATTGAGTTGCTGGAGGGTGCCCTGCATGCCCAGCATGAACGGGATGGAGCTGTGCTCGACCGGCGTCCCGAGGGGGCGGGTGATGGTCTGGACGCGACCGACTCCGGGTTGGTGGAACATCGCCTTGGCGACCCGGTCGATCACCAGGAAGTCCGCCGAGTTCCGCATGTCGTGGTCGCTTTCCAGCATCAGCAGTTCCGGGCTGAGGCGGGCGGCCGGGAAGTGCCGCTCCGCGGCGGCGAACCCCTCCGCGGCGGGAATGTCGGCCGGCAGGTAGTGCCGGTCGTTGTAGTCGGTGCGGTACCCGGGCAGCGCCAGCAACCCCACCAGACACAGCGCCAGCGTCCCGGCCAGAATCGGGCCGGGCCACCGCACGACGCCGGTGCCCACCCGCCGCCAGAACCGGATCCGCATGGCACGCCTGGGTTCCAGTGCGTGCAGGAAGCCGGCGACGGTGACCACCGCCGGTCCCAGCGTGAGGGCCGCGGCCACCACCACGAGCATCCCGATGAACAGCGGCATCCCCAGCGACTGGAACGTGGGCAGCCGGGTGAAGTGCAGGCAGGCCATCGCTCCGGCGATCGTCAGACCGGACCCGAGGATCACGTGCGCGGTCCCGCGGAACATCTCGTAGTAGGCGGCCTCCCGGTCTTCGCCCCTGGCCCTGGCCTCCTGGTAGCGCCCGAACAGGAAGATCACGTAATCGGTGCCGGCGGCGATGGCCATCATGGTCAGAAGATTCACCGCGAAGGTGGACAGCCCGATCAGGTGGTGATGGCCGGAGAAGGCGACCACGCCGCGGGCGACGGCCACACCCAGGAACACCATCAGCAACGCCAGGACGACCGTCACCAGCGACCGGTAGACGAGCAACAGCATCAGCGTGATGACACCGAAGGAGAGCATGGTGATCAGGCGCAGGCTGCGGTCCCCGGCGATGTGGGTGTCGGCGATGAGAGCCGACGGCCCGGTGACGTAGGTCTTGACACCGGCCGGGGGCGGCACGCTCTCGACGATCTTCTTGGCCGCCTCCACCGACTCGTTGGCCAGACCCTCCCCCATGTTGCCGGCCAGATACACCTGGACGTAGACCGCTCTGCCGTCGGCGCTCTGCGAACCGGCCGCGGTCAGCGGGTCGCTCCAGAAGTCCTGCACGTGCTCGACGTGCCCGGTGTCGGCGTTGAGTCTGGCGACGATCTCGTCGTAGTACCGGTGGGCCGCCTCCCCCAGCGGCTCATCGCCCTCGAGGACGATCATCACCGAGGTGTTGGAGTCGAATTCCTGGAACGTCTTGCCTATCCGGTTCATCGCGATGGTCGACGGTGCGTCCGCGGCGGCCATCGGCACCGACCGTTCCTGGCCGACGACCTCGATCTGGGGCACCGCGACATTGGTGTACGCCGTCAGCGCCAGCCAGCCCAGGATGATCGGCACCGCCAGCACCCGGATCAGGTGGGCGACGAGCGGCCGCCTCCGTCCGGGTGGCTCTGCGGCCGCGTGCCGGGATCCCGACAGCGTGATCATCCGGACTTGACGATGCAGAAGGTCTGGGCGGCAACGCCGTTCGACCAGCGCTCATCCTTGACCACGCCGTCCACCGTGATCCGGCATCCGATGGAGTCGCTGTAGCCCTGCGCGACGATGTTGCCCGCCGCGGCGGGCGCGGTGGTGGTCAGGCTGAGCGACCACGGCAGGGTCGCGTCCCGTTCGATCTGCGGATCGGCGTCCAGGTCGAGGTAGTTGATGGTGGCCGTCGCCCCCGGCGGCCCGAACACCTCGTAGACCACCGTCT
Organism: Mycobacterium sp.; assembly: GCF_040398885.1. Lineage (GTDB taxonomy): Bacteria > Actinomycetota > Actinomycetes > Mycobacteriales > Mycobacteriaceae > Mycobacterium. The sequence goes on from NZ_JBBATF010000023.1 coordinate 5,742, forward strand.
TGGGGTTGAACGGCTCCGGATCGTTGGCGAGCCCACTGCCCGGGCGGGTGGTCTCGGTCTTACCGAACACCCCGTGCAGGCGGTTCACGGTGAACGCCGCCAGTGCCACCACCACGAGGATCACCAGAGGCATCCAGGCCTTGCGGACGAGCCGCATCAGCCAGTAGCCCAGGGTCCGGCGGCGGCGTTTCCCCCTGGCCTTCGCGATGGCGGCCTTCTCCTTCGCGGCGACCCTGGCGCGGCGCTTCTCCCGCCGACTGGGCTTCGGTTGCTCGACCGCCGCGTCCGCACCCGATGGTGCGTGCTCCTGATCGCGCCGCTGGGATCCCGCAACCGTCATCGCTACATAGTAGGACGACGCTACCTAGCGGGACTAACCAGTCGGCGATGGTTCATCACGGGATGGCCCCGGACAACCCGAAGTCGGCCAGCGCTTCGACCACCAGCGCGGTCAGCGCCTGCCGGGTGTTGATCCCTCCCACCCGCCAGCCCGACACGGCCAGGAACACCCGCCCGTGCACCCGCCCGGAGGCCACGTACAGCGTCCCGCCCAGCCGGTCGAGAATGTCCGGGGTTATCCGGGACTCCATCTGCCGCGTCCAGAAGAATTCCGCGTCGGAGCCGTCCGGCCGGTTGACGGCCGGATCGAGAACGCCCCAGTTCGAGCAGCCCACCGGCGAACCGGAGCCCAGCGCCATCCCCTCCAGCTTGCGCGCGAGTCGCTGCGGCACCAGCGGCGTCAGGGGAAGCGGGCCGAGCAGTTCGGATCGGGTCCGGCCGAGTTGCTCGAGGTTCCGCTTGATCTCGGCCCGCACGCCGGCCAGGCTCTGGGTGACGCCGGCCGGGTCGACGGTCAGCGTGATGGCGGTCAGCGCGTTGGCCCGGGTGTCGCCCTCGGTGCGCTCGCTGACCGGGAAGTTCAGCTTGACCCGGCCGTGCTCGTCGGTCCGGCCGGCGAGCTGGCCGAGCCGGGCCGCGATGCCGGCGAACAGTGAATTGCTCGTTCCACCGAGTTCCTCCACGCGGCTGTCCCACTGGGTTTCGTCAACGAAGACCGCCAATCCCGGAATCGTCACGGGCTCAGAGCCGCGCAGGTTTTCCGGCGGTGCCGAGCGCGCCGCCGACGTGCTGAGCTCGTCTCTGCTCCCGCGCGCCAGCCGGATCATCGCCATCACGGCTCGGCCGATCTCGGGCAGCGCGCGCAGGGTCTGCCGGGCGTCGCGCCGCGCAGCCTGCCGTCGGGTGCAGGCGTTCGGCGGCGGGTAGCCGAGATCTTCGACGATGCCGTCGGCGGCCCGGGCGACCGACAGGGTCCCCGCCAGGCCGTCGCAGACGGTGTGCGAGGCGACCAGGGTCACCGCCGCGCCGCCGCCGCTCAGCGGCTGTACGGCGAGCCGCCAGGGCGGGCCGTGTTCCGGGTCGACGGAGACGCCCAGTTGACCGTCCAGCCATGCCGCAACCTGGTCGCGGGGTATCTCGGTGCGCGCCAGGTCGACATCGGCCGGCGGCGCCCAGGACACCCAGCGGTGCCGGCCGAAGGGCACGGCCGCGCGCTCGATGCGCCGCCCGAGCAGCCCCCGCCCGAGGTTGCGCTGGAATCGGCGCAGTCCCTCGAGGTCGACGGGGTGTTCGTAGATCCAGGCCAGTTGGAGCAGCGGCCCGCGGCCGAGGGCCCGCAACCCGAGGAACGCCGCCTGGTCGATGTAGGCCAGGGTGTTGTCAGGATCGACGGTCGTCATCTGCGGACTCGGGCTTGTGGTCCATCCCCGACTCCTTGCGCTGCCGGGCGGTGATCGGCGCCGGAGCGTCGGTCAGCGGGTCGACGCCGCCGCCGGACTTGGGGAAGGCGATGACGTCGCGGATGGAATCCGCGCCGAACAACAGTGCGGTGATGCGATCCCAGCCGAAGGCGATGCCGCCGTGCGGGGGCGCCCCGAAAGTGAAGGCCTCCAACAGGAATCCGAATTTCTCGTCGGCCTCGCGCCCGTCGATGCCCATCACGGCGAACACCTGCTCCTGGACATCGCGGCGGTGGATGCGGATCGAGCCGCCGCCGATCTCGTGGCCGTTGCAGACGATGTCGTAGGCGTCGGCCAGAACGGCGCCCGGGTCGGTGCCGATCGCGTCCCGGTGTTCCGGCTTCGGCGCGGTGAAGGCGTGGTGCACGGCGGTCCAGGCGCCGGAACCGACGGCGACGTCCCCGGAGGCGGTGGCCTCACCGGCCGGCTCGAACAACGGCGGGTCCACGATCCAGACGAACGCCCAGGCGTCGTCATCGACCATATCCAGCCGCCGGGCGATCTCACCGCGTGCGGCGCCCAGCAGGGCCCGTGACGCCTTGGCCGGGCCGGCCGAGAAGAACACGCAGTCACCGGGTTCGGCGCCGACGCGTTCGGCCAGGCCGTCCCGCTCGGCGTCGGACAGGTTCTTGGCCACCGGCCCGCCCAGGGTGCCGTCGTCGCCGACGAGCACATAGGCAAGGCCCTTGTGGCCGCGCTGTTTGGCCCATTCCTGCCAGCCGTCCAGGGTGCGCCGCGGTTGGGACGCCCCGCCGGGCATCACCACCGCACCGACGTAGGGAGCCTGGAATACCCGGAACGGGGTGTCTTGGAAGTACTCGGTGCACTCGACCAGTTCGAGGCCGAACCGCAGGTCCGGTTTGTCGGATCCGAAGCGGCGCATCGCGTCGGCGTAGCTCATTCTCGGGATCGGCCGGGGCAGGTCGTAGCCGATCAGCTTCCACAGCGCGGCCAGGATCTCCTCGGCGACTTCGATGACATCGTCGGCGTCGACGAAGCTCATCTCCACATCGAGTTGGGTGAACTCCGGCTGGCGGTCGGCGCGGAAGTCCTCATCGCGGTAACAGCGGGCGATCTGGTAGTAGCGCTCCATCCCGCCGACCATCAGCAGCTGCTTGAACAACTGGGGGCTCTGCGGAAGCGCATAGAAACTGCCGGGTTGCAGGCGGGCCGGCACCAGGAAGTCCCGGGCCCCTTCCGGCGTCGACCGGGTCAGCGTGGGGGTCTCGATCTCGACGAAGTCACGTCCGGCAAGCACCGACCTGGCGGCGGCGTTGACCCGGGAGCGCAGCCGCAGCGCCTCGCCGGTGCCGCCGTCTCGGCGCATGTCCAGGTAGCGGTGCTTCAGCCGGGCTTCCTCGCCGGCCGGCTCGTCCAGCTGGAACGGCAGCGCGGCGCTCTCCCCCAACACGGTCAGCGAGGTCGCGTTGACCTCGATCTCGCCGGTGGGGATGTCGGCGTTGGCGTTGCCCTCCGGGCGGATCTCGACGACACCCTCGACCGCGACGCAGAACTCGGCGCGTAACCGGTGCGCCTGATGGAGCACATCGGCCTCGCGGAAGACCACCTGTGCCACGCCTGGCCCATTTCCCGCGTCGCTTCGCTCCCGCCCGCCGGCGCCGTCGCGCAAGTCGATGAAGATCACTCCCCCGTGGTCGCGGCGTCGCGCCACCCAGCCGGCCAGGACGACCTTGTGCCCGGCGTCGGAAGCCCGCAACGAGCCGGCGGCATGGGTGCGCAGCACAGTTCTCCCCTGGGTCGTGGAGTGGGAATCACATGAATCGAACGCTCAGTCTAGGAGGTGGGCAGTCCGGCTCTCGACCGAGCCACCGGTGCCTGCCGCTGTGGCAAACTGGACCCCGGCAAGCGCCCGGCCCATCGGGTGGTACTCACTGAGGAGCGGCCATGACCTTCAACGAAGGCATGCGGATCGACACCAGCACCACCCGCAGCAGCGGGGGGGCCGGGCGTGGCATCGCGGTCGGCGGCGGCGTCGGTGGCCTGGCGATCATGCTGCTGGCGATTTTCCTCGGCGTCGATCCCGGCCCGGCGCTGCAGCAGCCGATGGGCCCCAGTCAGTCCCAGCCCGGATTCGACCTGGCGCAGTGCAAGACCGGAGCCGACGCCAACAAGTTCGCCGAGTGCCGGGTGGTGGCCACCGGCAACTCCCTGGACGGGATCTGGTCGCAACTGCTGCCGGGCTACCAGCGGCCCAAGACCCGGTTGTTCACGGGCAACGTCCAGACCGGCTGCGGCGCGGCCAGCAGTGACATGGGACCGTTCTACTGCCCGGCCGACCAGACCGCCTACTTCGACGTCGACTTCTTCAACGTCCTCAAGAGCGAGTACGGCGCCAGCGGAGGTCCGCTGGCCCAGGAGTACGTGGTGGCCCACGAATTCGGCCACCACGTCCAGAACCTGACCGGCGATCTGAGCCGCTCCCAGAAGGGCGCCAAGGGCGCCACCGGCGGGGGCGTGCGCTCGGAACTGCAGGCCGATTGCTACGCGGGGGTGTGGGCGCACTTCGCGGCCATCACCAAGCAGCCCGGCACCGATGTCACCTATCTTGAGCCGTTGAGCGACAAGGACATTGCCGACGCACTGTCCGCGGCGGCCGCGGTGGGCGACGACCGGATCCAGAAGCAGGCCACCGGACGGGTCAACCCGGAGAGCTGGACCCACGGCTCGTCGGCTCAGCGGCAGAAATGGTTCACCGTGGGGTACCGGACCGGTGACCCCAACAAGTGCGACACCTTCAGCGCACGCGACCTCGGCTAGCGCCGGCGGTCACCAGGGCCGCAGGGCGCACCGCACGCCGCTGCCGCCCTGCTGGGACACCACGACCTTGCCGTCGACGGCGATCTCGCAGCGGAACTCGGGGTTCACCCGCAGGCCGCCGCTGGCGCTGACGAAGGCCCACTCGGTCGGGTCGTTGAGGTTGGCCTGGAAAGTCCACGGCGCTCCGGGACCCACCGTGGTCCGGGCCATCGGCATGAACTCGGGCTTGTTGGCAGCGGCCCGGTCCGGCGGGTCACCGGTCACGTAGTAGATGTTGGCGGTCAGGGCGCTGGTTGTCGTGACGGTGTAGGTCACCTGATGCGCCCCGGCCGGTGCCGTCGGCGCCGTGCTGGTGGCGGGCGCCGTGCTGGTGGCGGGCGCCGTGCTGGTGGCGGGCGCCGCGCTGGTGGCGGGCGCCGTGCTGGTGGTGGGCGCCGTGCTGGTGGTGGGCGCCGGGGGGGGCGTCGGGTCCGCCGGATCGGCGCCCGCCGACGAGGCGGTTGCGATGCCCAGCGCAGCCAATGCCGCCGCCGTGACTCTCAGATGTCGCATACCGCGGGTATCGGCGCCGCGCACCCTCGTGTTACCGGGTCGCTTACCGGGTCGCTTACCGGGTCGCTCAGCCCGCGTCGCGCAGGGCGCCGGTGGTCCGCCGGGTCGCCCCGGCCGGATCGGGCATCGCCCCGAACAACTCGATGGCGGAGCCCACCGCGGCGTCGACGAAGCCCGCCAGGTCCGTGGCGGCACCCGCCTGACAGCGTCCGTGGGCCGTCACACCCATCAGCAGCGGGTCGGAGGAATCGTGGGTCACCGCCTCCAGCGGAGAGGCGCCGGCATTCCAGCGGGAGAGCAGTCCATTCAGGTGCTCCCGCAGGCTGGCCGGGTAGTACCGGTCGGGGGTGATGTTGACGAGCACGGCGTCCCGGGCCGCGCCGCCCACCTCCAGGTGCACGTTGAGCCGGCCCCGACTGGCGCCGCCGACGAAGTCCACGAGGTAGAAGTACTCGTCGTCGTGGTGGCCCCGGAAGTACCGCACACCGCGGGCGCGCAGGTAGTCCTCGATCAGCCGGTTCATACCCGGATCAACGGGTTCCGGCCACCCGCCGGTTCCCCGCCCACCCTAAGAAATCACTGAGGTTTACCTGGAATTCGCTCCGCCGTCACCGAAGTCGCGAGAGAACCTCGTGAACGACGGCATCAGCCGGGACGTCGACCTGCTCGCCGGTGGAGAGGTCCTTGACCCCGACGGTGCCGGCCTCGATGTCGCGGTCGCCGGCGATCAGGGCGACCCGCGCGCCGGACCGGTCGGCGGCCCGCATCGCCCCCTTCACGCCGCGGTCGCCGTAGGCCAGGTCCGAGCGCACTCCGGCCGCCCGCAGCGCCCCCGCCAGTCGCGCCAACTCGAGTTTGGCCGCCTCCCCCAGTGGCACCGCGTACACGTCGCAGCGGCTGTGCACGCCCGCCGGTCTGCCCTCGGCGCGCAGTGCCAGCATGGTGCGGTCGACCCCGAGCCCGAACCCGATGCCCGAGAGGTCCTGGCCGCCGAGTCGGGCCATCAGTCCGTCGTAGCGCCCGCCGCCGCCGATGCCGGACTGTGCGCCCAGCCCGTCGTGGACGAACTCGAAGGTCGTCTTGGTGTAGTAGTCCAGCCCGCGCACCAGGCGGGGGTTGATGACGTAGGGCACCGCCAGGGCGTCCAGGTGCGCCAGCACGGTGTCGAAGTGCTGCTTGGCGGCGCCGGAGAGATGGTCGAGCATCACCGGCGCATCGGCGGTGAGTTCGCGGATGTGCGGACGCTTGTCGTCGAGCACCCGAAGTGGGTTCAGTTCCGCACGCGCCCGGGTCGCCTCATCGAGATCGAGCCGAAAGAGGAACTGCTGCAACAATTCCCGATACTGCGGGCGGCAAGTGTCATCACCCAGCGAGGTGATCTCCAACCGGAAGCCGGCCAGTCCCAGCGAGCGGAAGCCGGCGTCGGCGATCGCTATCACCTCGGCGTCCAGAGCGGGGTCGTCGACGCCGATGGCCTCCACCCCGACCTGCTGAAGCTGCCGGTAGCGGCCGGCTTGCGGTCGTTCGTAGCGGAAGAACGGACCGGCGTAGCAGAGCTTGACCGGCAGCGCACCGCGGTCGAGGCCGTGCTCGATCACCGCCCGCACCACCCCGGCGGTTCCCTCCGGGCGCAGCGTGACCGACCGGTCACCGCGGTCGGCGAAGCTGTACATCTCCTTGGAGACCACGTCGGTGGACTCCCCGACTCCGCGGGCGAACAGCGCGGTGTCTTCGAATACCGGCAACTCGACATCGCCGTACCCGGCCATCCGGGCCGCGGCCAGCAGGCCGTCGCGCACGGCGACGAACTCCGCGGACTCCGGCGGCAGATAGTCGGGTACCCCCTTGGGCGCCTGGAAGTCGCTCACCGGGCCGCCCCGGCGGGGTGGAATCGGATCACAGCGTCAGGCCCTCGAGGAAGGGGTTGCTGACCCGCTCCGACCCGATGGTGGAGACGGGGCCGTGGCCGGGCAGGACCTTGGTGTCGTCGTCGAGCACCAGAAGCTTGTTCAGGATCGAGCCCAGCAGGTCCCGGCCGCTTCCGCCGGGCAGGTCGGTGCGGCCGACGGACTGCTTGAACAGCGTGTCGCCGGTGAAGGCCAGCCCGCCGTTGTCCCCGGGGGTGCGGAACACCACCGACCCGCGGGTGTGTCCCGGGGTGTGGTCGACGGTGACCGGGATGCCGCCCAGGTCGATGATCTGGCCGTCGTGGTCGAGTTCGACCACCTGCCGAGGTTCCCGGAACAGCACCCCGAAAGCCATCTGCGCCATCCGCGGGCCGAACCCGCGGATCGGGTCGGTCAGCATGTGTCGGTCCTCCGGGTGGATGAACACCGGGCAGCCGAAGGTGTCGGCCACTTTCTGCGCCGACCAGAGATGGTCGATGTGGCCGTGGGTCAGCAGAACCCCGGCCGGGGTCAGCCTGTTCTCGTCCAGAATGCGCCGCAACGGCCCGAACGCCCGCTGGCCCGGGTCGACGATGACCGCGTCGGATCCCTGACGCTGGGCCAGCACGTAGCAGTTGCACGCCAACATGCCGGCCGGAAACCCGGTGAGCAACACGGCGACCAGTGTCCCACCCCGCCGCGGGGGTGGGTCGCAGAACCCCGTTCACAGATCGTGCTGGCACACTCGGGGGCGCGGCGCAACGCCCCGACGACCCGGAAAACGGAGGACCTGCAGCAGTGCCCACCAACGCAGAACGACGCGAAATGGCCAAGCAGAAACTCGAGCAGCAGCTTGATCAGCGGGCCCGGCAGGCCCGCCGCGGGCGCATCATGACCGTTGTCGCGGCCATGCTGACGCTGGCGGCCGGAGCGGCGGCCATCGCCTTTTTCGTGACCAAGGGCGACAGGCAACAGCCCTCGGTGGCGGCCGGCACCTCGACCCCGGCCCCCGCCCAGCCCGGGAAACCGACCGAGTTGGTGCGCGGCGGCAAGGACCAGCTGCCGGCATTCAAGGCGCCGGCCGATCTGGGCGCCAACTGCCGGTACCCCGCGGCCGGTGAGAAGTCCAGGGACGTCGCGCCGCCCAATGGCGGCAAGGTGCCCACCGACCCGGCGACGGTCAGCGTCTCGATGTCCACCGATCAGGGCAATCTCGGGCTGATCCTCAACAACGCCGAGGCGCCCTGCACCGTCAACAGCTTCGCCAGCCTGGCCCAGAAGGGCTATTTCGACAACACCGTCTGCCACCGCCTGACCACCGCGCCCGGTCTGGGCGTTCTGCAGTGCGGCGACGCCACCGCGACCGGTTCCGGCGGGCCCGGCTACTCGTTCCCCAACGAGTACCCGACCAACCAGTACCCGAAAGACGATCCGGCGCTGAAGAAGCCGGTGCTCTACCCCCGCGGGTCGCTGGCCATGGCCAACGCCGGACCCGACACCAACGGAAGCCAGTTCTTCCTGGTCTACAAGGACTCCCAACTGCCACCGAACTACACCGTGTTCGGCACCATCGACTCCACCGGACTGGCCACGCTGGACAAGATCGCCGCGGCCGGCGTGGCGGGCGGCGGGCAGGACGGCAAGCCGGCCACCGAGGTGAAGGTCAAGTCGGTCCTGCTGGACTGAGGGCGCCGGGGCGATCGGCGAAACCGCCTGGGGCTCAAGCGATCCCGGCTGCGGTTTCGGCCGAGATCCCGGGGTGCAGGACCGCGACCGGGCAGCTGGCGTGAGCCAGCACCTTCTGGCTCACCGATCCCATGATGAGCCCGGCGAATCCGCCGGACCCGCGGCTGCCGACCACCAGCAGTTCCGCGCCGACCGCCTCCGACAGCAGCACCTCGGCGGGCCGGCCGGTCCCGGCCACGAATGACACCGGCACGTCCGCGAACGAGCCGGCGGTGACGATCACCGGCGAGTGGAAGGCGCTGGTGTCCGAACCGGGCGTGGCGTTCTCCGGGTCGATCCGTTCGGTCTCGGGCTCGCCGCGACCGGGTTCCACGCTGACCGCCACCACCCCGCACCCGATGGCCTCGGCATGCCGGAAGGCGAACGCCGCCGCGCGGTTCGAGGCCGGCGACCCGTCGTATCCCAGGACGACCTGCCCGGGGTTTCCCCGGTAATCCTCGAACCCTTCGATTCGGACGCCGCTCTCGGCGCCCGAGTGCACGACCACGACCGGGCACTGCGCGTAGGGCGCCACGTGCATCGCGGTGGAGCCCAGCAGCAGGCCGCGGAAACCCTCGACGCCGCGGGACCCGAGCACCAGCAGGTCGGCGTTCTCCCCGGCCGCCAGCAGCGACTGCACCGGGGCATCGGGCATCTGCAGCGCCCGGATCTGCACACCGGGCTCCGCGGCGCGGGCCACCGCAACCGCGTCGGCCAGCACCCCGGTGGGCTCGCCGATCAGCGTCGGCTGCGCCTCGGCGTCGGGACGGGCGTGCAGGACGGTCAACGGCAGGCCGTAGGCCACGGCGGTGGCGGCCGCCCACCGCAGCGCGGCGACCCCGTGTTCGGACCCGTCGGTCCCCACCACGACACCACTTTCGGCCGCTTCGACTGCCTCGGTCATGAGCCCTCTCCTCTGCCGGCGCCGGTTCATTGCGAAGCAAAACACCCATCCGGGTCACCGTGTCAGCGGTAACGTACTCCAGAGCGTCAATTCCAGGGAACCCGGCGGGGGCAGCAATGACCGAGGCACACCAGTTGCATCACGCGCCGGAAGCCGACCTGGAGGACAAGGGCCTGTCGCGGAACTCGATCGGCGTGCTGGGCAGCGTCATCCTGGGGATCTCGTCGGTCGCGCCGGCCTACGCACTGACCGCGACCATCGGCATCCTGGTGAGCCAGACCGGCCACAAGATGGCCGTGGTGATCATCGCCGGCTTCCTGCCGATGTTCTTCGCCGCCTACGCCTACCGGGAGCTGAACAAGGTGATGCCGGACTGCGGCACCTCGTTCACCTGGACCAGCAAGGCCTTCGGCCCGTACGTCGGCTGGTTGGGGGGCTGGGCGGCCGTGCTGGCGACGGCCATCGTGCTGTCCAACCTGGCCGGGGTGGCCGTGGAGTTCTTCTACCAGTTCCTCGGCGATCTGTTCAGAAACGACCGGCTCGGCAGCCTGTGGGAGTCGACCTGGGTCAACGTAGCGACCTGCATCGCCTTCCTGGCCGTCGCGACCTGGGTCGCCTATCGCGGCATCACCACCACCGAGAGGGTGCAGTTCGTCCTGGTCGGTTTCCAGCTGGCCACGCTGGCCGCCTTCGCCGTGACGGCGATCGTCAAGTCCGGTTCGGCGCCCACCGGCATCCCGTTCTCCTGGGACTGGTTCAGCCCCGCCGGGCTGACGGTGTCGGCGTTCGTGGCCGGGTTGTCCGGGTCGATCTTCGCGTTCTGGGGCTGGGACACCTGCCTGACGGTCAACGAGGAGTCCAAGGGGTCGGACAAGACACCGGGCCGGGCGGCACTGCTGTGCGTGCTGTCGATCCTGCTGACCTACCTGATCGTGGCCACCGCCAGCCAGATGTACGCCGGGGTCGGCGAGGAAGGTCTGGGACTGGGCAACACCGAGAACTCCAGCAACGTCTTCGGCTCACTGGCCGAACCGGTCCTCGGCAGCCCGTGGCACCTGCTGCTGTATCTGGCGGTGCTCGCCTCCAGCACGGCCAGCCTGATCACCACATTCCTGCCGTCGTCGCGAACCATGCTGGGCATGGCGACCTACAAGGCCCTGCCGCCCCGGTTCGCGGCGATCCACCCGCGCTACCTGACCCCGTCCTACGCCACGGTCACCGCCGGCGTGGTGGCCGGGCTGTTCTACACGGTGCTGCACGTGTTCAGCAAGAACGCGTTGATGGACACCATCTACGCGCTGGGCATCATGATCTGCTTCTACTACGGCCTGACCGCCTTCGCCTGCATCTGGTACTTCCGCCACGAGTTGTTCGCCGATCTCAACAGCTTCGTCTTCAAGCTGCTCTTCCCGCTACTGGGCGGCCTGGGGCTGTTCGCCGTCCTGATCGTCACGCTGCGCGACAGCGCCTCACCGGATTACGGCAGCGGCGCAAGCGTTTTCGGCGTCGGGTTGGTACTGATCCTCGGCCTGGGCCTGATCGCCCTGGGCCTGGTTCTGATGCTGGCCTGGCGCGCGGTTTCACCGGCTTTCTTCCGCGGCGAGACGCTTCACAAAGACGCGGCCGTGCTGGTCGACTAGGTCCGCGGGCCGGCCTCAGCCGCCGTGGCACGCTCCCCCGCCGCCCTTGGCGGTGGGCGCCGCGTCGATCGACGGATTGCGGTCGAAGAAGCCGGAGGGCTTGAGCCAGAACGACACCGTGTCGACGGACATGATGGGCCACTCCTCCACCCGGGTGATGTGGTGGATGCCGAACACGTACCAGAGCACCACGTCGGTGTTCACCAGCGGCGCGTCGTCCTTGATCCACTCGGTCATCCCGGAGTCGAACTCGGACTGAGCCGGGTACGCGCCGGCCGGCCAGCGCTCGTCGGCACTGTTGCTGGTCACCCACAGGGTGTGGCCGATCACCGGCGCCCGGAGGTACTGGACCGTCGACGGGTCCATCATCGGGGGGAAGCACGCCCCGGGCACCAGTTTGTAGGAGACGTCGGTGCCGTGCCTGTTGGTCTTGTTCGGATTGACCACCTTCCAGCTGCGCTGGGTCGACCAGTCGAAGTCCCGGGCGGCCTGCGCCTCGGACACGATGGGGGTGGATTCGGTGACCAGGGCCAGGCCGTAGGGGTTGTCCGCGGAGACCGGCGGGGCGACGGAGTCGACCTCCAGCACGGTGTTCTCCTCACCGTCGACGTCCAGATCCAGCCGGGCCACCAGGAAGTGCTGGTGGTAGGGGGCGTAGGAGTTGGTGTCCACGACGGTTCCGTAGGGCGGCGGCGTCGCACCCTCCGGGAACGGCGTGGTGACCATGATGCCGGTCGCCCGGATCTCGCACTCGATGTTGCCGTCCTGGTAGAGCCGCCAGTAGATGAGGTACTCGTAGTTGGCCACGGTGGCGTGGCAGGAGACGACCATCCGGCGTTGCCGGCGCACCTCGGCCCCGAACTTGTGGTCGACGTGCTTCCAGAGCACGGCGTTGTCCTCCTCGTGGAGGCAGATCGCGTTCTTGACGGTGTAGGGCTCCCCCTTGGTGTCGGCCAGTGTCGCGTCGAGGTAGACGATCTCGCCCAGGCAGTCGCAGCCCAACTCCAACGACGTCGTCATCGATCCCAGGCCCCACTCACCGATGTCGTAGGCCGTCCTGCGGTAGTGGTCGAAGCTGGGGTCGCGGTAGGGAACCACCATCTCGGCCAGCGAAATCCGGTATGCCACATCACGTTTCGTGCCGTTGTCATCGAAGCTCAGCTGGTAGATCACCGGGCCTTCCCGATAGTTGAAGCCCAGCCTCATCGTCCAGTTCTGCCACTTCAGCTCCGAGCCGTCGAGGGTGAACGACGTGCCCTCGGGCTGGGTGATGTACAGCGGCTTGAGGTCGGTGCGCACCGCGGTCCCCCGAACCGACGGCACATATTCGCAGTCCACCTCGGGCCGGCCGTGGTCGTGATCGCGTTCGATCTCCAGAAGTTCGTGGGTGTTCACGTCCACCAACAACTTCAGGCCGGACACCGGGTGGCCGTAGGGGTTGCCCTCCGGGGTGGCCCGGGCCCACAGGTCGCACCAGCCCAGCCGGCGGTCGCGGTACTTCTCCGGCATCAGGGCCTTGGCGTAGGTCCAGGTGTCGATCAGGATCAGGTCCATGTCGGTGAAACCGCGCTCGGCCAGGGCGGCGACGACGTCGGGATGCCGGCGCATGGCCGCGTCGATCTCGTAGAACTCGTCGAGGGTGAAGTTGGGCTGCACGCCGGGAATGTGCTCGAACGAGACCACGGCGCCCGCGGTCAGGTCGACGGTGGCTTCGTAGGTCTTGTTCTCGCCGCGGTCCAGCAGCACCGCGAAGGACGTCCGTGGCACCGGGTCGCCGGGTCGCCAGGCCTTGACCCGACTCTTCTCCGGCTCCTTGAGTTCGATGGAGGTGAACCTCCACCCGTCGGTCACCCTGCCGTCTCGCCGCAGGATCTCGGCGGTCCGCCTGAACTCCTCCGACGACAGCGAGTCAAGCGGGTGTCGTGTCATGAAGCCCTCCTCGTTCACAGTGCAGTCAACCGTTTGAACCCCACCGGTGTCTGCGGCATGGGAGAATCCGCACGGCCAGTACGGTCAATTCGAACCCGCCAGGACCCGGTATCCCAGTGATCACAGACGTTTTCCGCTCCCGCGGACTCAAGGGCATCCCGGAGATCCGCACGTTCTTTCGGACCAACGAGCAGCCTATCTTCTTCGTCGGTCCGACGGCGTTCAATCTGCTCGGGATCGACCGGTGGGTCCGCGGATTCGAGTACATCGTCTACCACGATTCGTGGGATTCGGGACATCCGCGGGTGTTCACCCCCAAAGCCAAGCCGTACGTGGAGTTCACCAGCTCCGAGCAAATCAACAACTATCTGCTGCGCGATCCGGAGGTGCAGCGTCATATCGAAGGGCGCTGCGCGGCAACCGGTTTGCGGCCGATGATCGCGATGGTCTTCTTCGACGAGGAGACCGAGCGGATCTGCCGCGAACTGGACTACTGCCTTATTCTGCCGCCGGACTCGCTGCGGCGGCACCTGGACTCCAAGATCGTCACCACCCGGCTCGGGGAGGAGGCCGGGGCCCCGTCGGTGCCCAACGTGCTGGCCCGCGCCGACGACTACCGCGAACTCAGCGAACTGAGCGTCGGCGCCGGACTGGGCACCGACCTCGTGGTTCAGACGCCCTACGGCGATTCCGGAAAGACGACCTTCTTCATCACCTGCCAGGCCGATTGGGATCGCGACAGCCAGAACATGATCGGGCAGGACCTGAAGATCATGAAACGGATCAACAATCGGGCGGTGGCGGTGGAAGCGGTCAACACCGAACACGGGACCGTGGTGGGGCCGTTCATGACCGACCTCACCGGCTACCCGGAACTGACCCCGTACCGCGGGGGCTGGTGCGGCAACGACCTTTTCCCCGGAGCGCTCTCCGAGGCGCACCGCAACACCGCGATCCAGCACGTGCGGCGCCTCGGCGACCGGCTACGCCAGGAGGGGTACAAGGGGTTCTTCGAAGTCGACGTCCTGGTGGACCTCGACTCCGACAACGTCTACCTCGGTGAGTTGAACCCCCGCATCTCGGGCGTGTCCTCCATGACCAACGTCACCGCGGGCGCCTACGCCGACATTCCGCTGTTCCTGTTCCACCTGCTGGAGTTCATGGACATCGACTACGAGGTCGACATCGACGAGATCAACGAGCGCTGGCGGGATCTGGCCGCCGTGGACGTGTGGGCGCAGTTGGTCATGAAGGAACCCGGTGACGCCGTCGAGCGGATCCTGGCCGCGCCGGTGACCGGGCGCTACCGGCTGGACGAGGACGGCGCGCTGAACTTCCTCGGCGTCGCCAACGACTGGCACGACGTGACCCACGGGGACGAGTGCTTCTTCCTGCGCGTCTACGGACCCGGGGACTACCGGTTCAAGGGAGCCGACCTCGGCATTCTGGTCACCAAGGGCCGGATGCAGACCGATGACGGGCTCACCCGGCGCTGCCGGAGCTACATCGACGGCATCCGCGCGATCTACGTCAGCGAGCCGCTGCCCAGTCCCCCGGCCGTGTACCCGATCGGGTTCGTCAAGTAGCCGCCGGTCAGCCCTGGCCGCGATCGCGGGCCTTGACCACACCGATCGGCCCGGTCAAGGGGCCCGGACCGCCGCCGGCGCCCGGCAGGCCGGCCAGGTGGCGGCCGGCGGCGGCGAAGGCGCGCAGGGTGTCCAGCAGATAGGCCGGGGTCTGGGCGGCCGGCCAGGACGACAACTTGACCGACACCGTCCTGGTGGCCCTGTCGACGACGACCATCTGGCCGTGGATGCCCAGGCACACCTGGAGGTCGCCGAGCGGACCCGGCACGTACCAGAACTGGTTGCGGTACCAGCCACCGGGCAGCGTCGCCTCGGAGTCCGACGAGGCGAACGCCCCCCGGATGTCTGGGTCGATGGTGCGTGACTGCGCCAGCCACCTGGCGGGCACCACCGCTGTCCCGGCCGCGAAGCCGTCATCCAGAAGCATCTGCCCGAACCTGGCGATGTCGCGCGCCGTCGCCGACATCCCGCCGTCGTGAATCGCCGAACCCACTCCGTCGCAAGTGATCTCGGCGTCGAACTCGGCGCCGATCGGCTGCCAGATCAGATCGGAGATCAGATCGGCCATCCGCACGCCGGATGCGCGCTCGCAGACCCAGCCGAGCATGTCGGTGTCCGCCGACCGGTACACGAACGAACCGCCGTGCGGGCCGACGGCGCTCATCGAGGCCAGGAAGGCGTACATGCCGCCGATGTAGCCGGGGCTCAACCCCGGGCGCCAACCCATATGGCGTTCCATCTCGCGGACTTCGGAATGGGGGTTGGTGTACTCCTCGCGGAACAGCACGCCGGTGCGCATGTCCAGCAGGTCGCGCGTGCTCGCCCCGCTGTAACCGGTCCCGGTTATCTCGGGCACGTAGAGGTCGATGGGCTGACTCGGATCGAGCAGACCCCGGTTCACGAGTATCCCGGCCACGCAGCCCACGAGCGACTTCGTCACCGACATCAGCAGGTGCACCGAATCCGCGGCCATCCCGTTGCGGTAGCCCTCCAGAACGATGCGGCCGTCGTGGACGACCACCACGGCGTCGGTCCAGGTCTCGTCGATCAACTCGGCCAGGGTCGACATGCGGCCGTCGATCCGGCCGACGGTGATCCCCCCCGGATCGAGTGGGATGTCGTGGTAGGCCGGCGGCCGCACGGGCGCGGGGCCGCGCGAAATCCGCTGCGTCGGTATCAATTCCCGCAGATGCCGAAACGACCAGCGGTTGAACGGGGGGTCCTGCCAGTTCAGCAGCGTGACACGTGACGCCGGGTCGGAGGGGAACCCGGTCATCATCGGCACCTCGGGCATGGGCCTCACCCTACCGCCAGGCTGCGCGCGTCCGCCTCGTCCCTCGGCGGCATCGTCAGGCCGCCCACACCCGACTGCGGCCCTCCTCCTCCGCCTCGTCCCTCGGCGGCATCGTCAGGCCGCCCACACCCGACTGCGGCCCTCCTCCTCCGCCTCGTCCCTCGGCGGCATCGTCAGGCCGCGGACGTCACCCGGTAGACGTCGTAGACGCCCTCCACGTTGCGCACCGCGTTCAGCAGGTGGCCCAGATGTTTGGGGTCGCCCATCTCGAAGGTGAAGCGGCTGATGGCCACCCGCTCATCGGAGGTGGTGACCGACGCCGAGAGGATGTTGACCTTCTCGTCGGCCAGCACCCGGGTGACGTCGGAGAGCAACCGGTGCCGGTCGAGTGCCTCGACCTGGATGGCGACCAGGAACACCGACGTCGGCGACGGCGCCCACAGCACGTCGATGATGCGTTCGCACTGGGTTCGGAGGTCGCCGGCGTTCGTGCAGTCGGTGCGGTGCACGCTGACCCCGCCCCCGCGGGTGACGAATCCCATGATGTTGTCGCCGGGAACCGGCGTGCAGCACTTGGCCAGCTTGGTCAGCGTCCCCGGCGCTCCCGGTACGGCCACACCGGTGTCGTCGTTGCTGCGGTGCCGCACCGGCATGGTGGCCGGGGTGGACCGCTCGGCCAACTCGTCCTCGGCGTCGTCGGCGCCGCCGAGTTGCGCCAGCAGTCGCTGCACCACGTGCCGGGGCGAGACGTGACCCTCGCCGACCGCGGTGTAGAGCGCCGAGACGTCCGCGTAGCGCAGTTCGGAGGCCAGCGCCCCCATCGTCTCGCCGCTGACCAGACGCTGCAGCGGCAGGCCGCCGCGGCGCACTTCCCTGGCGATGGCGTCCTTGCCGGCCTCGAGGGCCTCCTCCCGGCGCTCCTTGGCGAACCACTGCCGGATCTTGGCCTTGGCCCGGGGTGACACCACGAAGCCCTGCCAGTCCCGCGACGGTCCGGCGTTAGGCGCCTTGGAGGTGAAAACCTCCACCACTTCGCCGTTTTCGAGTTTGCGCTCCAGTGCCACCAACCGGCCGTTCACCCGCGCGCCGATACAGCGGTGGCCGACCTCGGTGTGCACCGCGTAGGCGAAGTCCACCGGTGTGGAACCGGCCGGCAGGGTGATCACATCCCCCTTGGGGGTGAACACGAAGATCTCCTGCACCGCGAGGTCGTAGCGCAGCGACTCCAGGAACTCGCCGGGGTCGGCGGCCTCCCGCTGCCAGTCGAGCAGTTGGCGCATCCAGGCCATATCGTCGACCTCGGCCGCCGCATGAGGATGCGGAACACCGTTGCGCCCCTTGGCTTCCTTGTACCGCCAGTGCGCGGCGATCCCGTATTCGGCGGTGCGGTGCATGTCCCGGGTGCGGATCTGCACCTCCAGCGGTTTGCCCTCCGAGCCCACCACGGTGGTGTGCAGCGACTGGTAGACCCCGAAGCGCGGCTGGGCGATGTAGTCCTTGAACCGGCCCGGCATCGGCTGCCACAGCGAGTGCACCACGCCGACCGCGGCGTAGCAGTCGCGGATCTCGTCACACAGGATCCGGACGCCCACCAGGTCGTGGATGTCGTCGAAGTCGCGGCCTTTGACGATCATCTTCTGGTAGATCGACCAGTAGTGCTTGGGCCTGCCCTCGACGATGGCGTTGATCTTCATCGCAGCCAGCGCGGCGCCGATCTCGGTGCGCACCTTGGCGAGATAGGTCTCCCGGGACGGCGCGCGGTCAGCGACCAGTCGGACGATCTCGTCGTACCGCTTCGGGTGCAGGATCGCGAAGGACAGGTCCTCCAGTTCCCATTTGACGGTGGCCATTCCAAGCCGGTGAGCAAGCGGGGCAATGACTTCCAGCGTTTCGGTCGCCTTGCGCACCTGCTTCTCCGGCGGCAGGAACCGCATCGTGCGCATGTTGTGCAGCCGATCGGCGACCTTGATCACCAGCACCCGGGGGTCGCGGGCCATGGCGATGATCATCTTGCGGATGGTTTCGCCCTCGGCCGCGGTGCCCAGGACGACCTTGTCCAGCTTCGTCACGCCGTCGACCAGGTGCCCCACCTCTTCACCGAAGTCGGCGGTGAGGGCCTCCAGGGTGTAGCCGGTGTCCTCGACGGTGTCGTGCAGCAGCGCGGCGACCAGGGTGGTGGTGTCCATCCCCAGCTCGGCCAGGATGTTGGCCACCGCCAGCGGATGGGTGATGTAGGGGTCACCGGATCGGCGCAACTGGTCGGCGTGCTTGATGTCGGCGACCTCATAGGCCCGCTGCAGGATCACCAGGTCGGCTTTCGGGTGGATTTCCCGGTGCACCGCGATCAGCGGCTCCAGCACCGGGTTGACGGCGCCGCGCCCCGCCGTCATCCGGCGTGCCAGGCGGGCCCGCACCCGCCGGGAGGCGCTGGCCGCCTTGGGCGCGATCGAGGGCGCGGCCCCGGGAGAGGGCTCGGGGCGGGGCTCAGACAGCTCGGCGGTCGCGGGCCCGCCAGGTTCGTCCGTCATGCTCACCTCCGTCGCTGCCGAGGATATCGCCTTTACAGCAGTTGCAGGCTGTGCACCGGCAGCGGTGCCAGCCGACCGCGACCGCCCAGGGCGGCCAGTTCCATCACCACCGCGGCCGCGGTCACCTCCGCGCCTGCCGTGCGGAGCAGATCATGGGCGGCGGCAACCGTTCCGCCGGTGGCCAGCACGTCGTCGATGACGGCGACCCGCCGGCCGGCCAGCGCGATGCCCTCGGCGGGGATTTCCAGGGTGGCGGTGCCGTATTCGAGGCTGTAGGTGCGGCTGTGCAGCGGCGGCGGCAGCTTCCCGCCCTTGCGGACGGCCAGTACCCCGACCCCGAGCCGGTGGGCCACCGCCCCGCCCAGCAGAAAGCCGCGAGCGTCGATGCCGGCGATCAGATCGGCCCCCTCGACCAGCCGCGCCAGGGCATCGGTGACCAGCGCGAAGCCCCGGTCGTCGGCCAGCACCGGGGTCAGGTCCCGGAACAGCACGCCGGATTCGGGGAAGTCCGGCACCACCCGGGTCAGCGCGGTGATGATGTCGCCGACGTCCCCGCTCGCTGCGCTCACGGCTCCCCTGCCCGATGGTCCCCGCTCGCTGCGCTCACGGCTCCCCTGCCCGATGGTCCCCGCTCGCTGCGCTCACGGCTCCAGCCGCCAGCGGTCCATGTTCCAGCCGGCACCCCACTTGGTCGGGTTGGGCGCCACCCCGAACATCCGCTCGGAGGAGATGACGGTGCGCTGCTGGCGGTACAGCGGCAGGGTCGGGACGTCGGTCCACAGCAGAGGCGCGGCGTCCCCGATCAGGCGCGCCTGTTCCTTCGGGTCGGTGGTGACCGCAAGTGCAGCGATGATGCCGTCGATCTCCGGGTTGGCGTAGTTGGGCAGGTTGTTGCCGTTGCCCGAGTGCAGGGTGTACGCGTCCATGGC
>NZ_JBBATF010000024.1:0-2749 GCF_040398885.1 Mycobacterium sp.
ATCCGGGCCGGGCTGGGCAGTTCGGTGCCGGACTTCTGGGACGGCGAACTGACGACCGTCCGCTCGCCCTACCGGACCGGCGAGAGCCACGAGGAACTCCTCGCGATGCCGGCGTTGCGCCTGGACGCCGCCTTCGTCCACCTCAACCTCGGCGACCGGCACGGCAACGCCGCCTACACCGGGATCGACCCCTATTTCGACGACCTGTTCCTGATGGCCGCCGACCGCCGGTTCCTCTCCGTCGAACGTGTGGTCGCCACTGAGGAGCTGGTGAAAACCGTTCCCCCGCAAGCCCTGTTGGTCAACCGGATGATGGTCGATGCCGTCGTCGAAGCCCCGGGCGGTGCCCATTTCACCACCGCCGCAACGGACTACGGCCGCGACGAGAAGTTCCAGCGCCACTACGCCCAGGCCGCCGCCGGGGAGGACAGCTGGGCGGAATTCGTCGCCACCTACCTGTCCGGCGGCGAGGCCGCCTACCAGGCCGCCGTGCGACGCTTTCAGGAGGAGTCGTGATCCAGGCCAGCAGGGCGGAGTTGTGCGTCATCGCCTGCGCCGAACTGCTCCGCGGCGCCGGCGAGATCATGGTCAGCCCGATGACCACCGTCGCGTCGATCGGCGCGCGCCTGGCACGACTCACCTTCGCCCCCGACATCCTGCTGACCGACGGGGAGGCGCAACTGCTGGCCGACACCCCCGCCCTCGGCGCCGCCGGTGCGGTCGAGGGCTGGATGCCGTTCGGCCGGGTCTTCGAGACGCTGGCCTGGGGACGGCGTCACGTGGTGATGGGCGCCAACCAGATCGACCGGTTCGGCAATCAGAACCTGTCCGCCCTCGGTCCCCTGCAGCACCCGACCCGGCAGATGTTCGGGGTGCGGGGCGCGCCGGGCAACACCGTCAATCACGCCACCAGTTACTGGGTCGGCAATCACTCCGCTCGGGTGTTCTGCGAACAGGTCGACGTGGTCTCCGGAATCGGCTGGGACAAGGTCGATCCGGACAATCCGGCCTACCGCTTCGTCGACGTCCACCGGGTGGTGAGCAATCTCGGGGTGTTCGATTTCGGCGGCCCGGGCCGCACCATGCGTGCGGTGTCGCTGCACCCGGGCGTGACACCCGAGCAGGTCCGGTCGAACACCTCCTTCGAGGTGCACGGTCTGGGCGACGCCCCGGCCACCAGGTTGCCCACCGGCGCCGAGTTGGAAATCATCGGGATGATCGACCCGAAGGCCCTGCGGGACAAGGAGGTCACCGTATGAGGATCCACACCGCCCTGACCCGACTGGTCGGCGTCGAGCATCCGGTGGTGCAGACCGGCATGGGCTGGGTCGCGGGAGCGCGACTGGTGTCGGCCACCGCCAACGCGGGCGGTCTGGGCATCCTGGCGTCGGCGACGATGTCGGTCGACGAACTTGCCGCGGCCATCGCCAGGGTGAAAGCCGCCACCGACCGGCCGTTCGGAGTCAACCTGCGCGCCGACGCCGCCGACGCCGGCGACCGGGTGGAACTGATGATCCGCGAGGGTGTCAAAGTGGCGTCCTTCGCCCTGGCGCCCAAACCCGAGCTGATCGGCCGCCTCAAGGAGGCCGGTTCGGTGGTGATTCCCTCGGTGGGAGCTGCCAAACACGCCCGCAAGGTGGCGGGCTGGGGTGCGGACGCGGTGATCGTGCAGGGCGGGGAGGGCGGCGGGCACACCGGGCCGGTGGCCACCACGCTGCTGCTTCCCTCGGTGCTCGACGCACTGGACGGCACCGGCATCCCGGTCGTCGCCGCGGGCGGGTTCTTCGACGGCCGGGGCCTGGCCGCGGCCCTGTCCTACGGCGCCGCCGGGGTGGCGATGGGCACCCGGTTCCTGCTCACCTCCGAGTCAACCGTTCCCGATGCCGTCAAGCAGCGCTACCTGCAGGCCGCACTCGATGGAACCGTCGTGTCGACCCGGGTGGACGGCATCCCGCACCGGGTGCTGCGAACCGGACTGGTCGAGCATCTCGAAAGCGGTTCGCGGGTCAGGGGATTCAGCGCCGCGCTGATCAACGCAGCCAGGTTCAAGAAGATGTCCGGCATGAGGTGGTCGTCGATGGTCCGCGACGGAATGGCCATGCGGCACGGCAAGGACCTCACCTGGTCACAGGTGCTGATGGCGGCCAACACCCCGATGCTGCTCAAGGCCGGGTTGGTCGAGGGCGACACCGAGGCCGGGGTGCTGGCCTCCGGGCAGGTGGCCGGGATCATCGACGACCTTCCGTCGTGCGCGGAACTGATCGAGGGGATCGTCAGGGAGGCGGCCGAACATCTCCGGGCGGCGGCCTCGCTCATTGCGGGGTAGCTTTGGAAGTGCACTTCTAGGGGGATTAATGGCGCTCGCTCCGGAAAGCTGGCCCGAACCGTTTCGCGGCCTGATCCGAACCTTCAACAAACACCTGCTCAATCCGCTGATGCTGCGTCTGGCCGGTAAGCGGTACTGGTACGCGTCGGTGGTGGAACACACCGGCCGGCGGTCCGGACGGCGGTTCTCGACGCCGGTGGTGGCCGACCGGGTGGGCGGCGACCTGATCGTCCCGCTGCCCTACGGCACCCAGGCGGACTGGGTCCGCAACGTGCTGAGCGCGGGAAAGGCCACCGTCGTCCGCAAGGGCGAGACGCTGGCCGTGGACTCACCGGAACTCATCGACGCCACCGAGGCGTTGCCGTTGCTGCCCGGCGGCCGGCGGCGCAGCTTCGAGCGGGTGCATATCGGTCACTTCCTGCG
>NZ_JBBATF010000024.1:2849-24824 GCF_040398885.1 Mycobacterium sp.
TGTGGCCGAGTGTGCGGATTTTCACTCCCCGAGCGGCGTGTCGCGCACGAAACCGCACACTCGCGCCGGGCCCCTGGAGAAGCTAAAGCCGCTCGATGATGGTGACGTTGGCGGTGCCGCCGCCTTCGCACATGGTCTGCAGTCCGTAGCGCCCGCCGGTCCGTTCCAGTTCGTTGAGCATGGTCGCGAAAAGTTTGGCCCCGGTGGCGCCCAGCGGGTGGCCCAGCGCGATCGCTCCACCGTTCGGGTTGACCCGCGCCGGATCAGCGCCGGTCTCCTTGATCCAGGCCAGCACCACCGGGGCGAAGGCCTCGTTGATCTCCACCACGTCGATGTCGTCGATGGACAGCCCGGTCTTGTCCAGCGCGTAGCGGGTGGCCGGGATCGGCCCGGTGAGCATGAACACCGGGTCGGCGCCGCGGCAGCTGATGTGGTGGATGCGGGCCCGCGGCCTCAGATCGAAGTCCTCGACCGCGCGTTCGGAGGCCAGCAGCACCGCACTGGCGCCGTCGGAGATCTGGCTGGCGACCGCCGCGGTCATCCGGCCGCCCTCGGTGAGGGTCTGCAGCGCCGCCATCTTCTCCAGCGTTGTCCGCCTGGGGGTTTCGTCGACCGCGAAGCCCTCCACCGCAATGATCTCGTTGCCGAAGCGGCCGCCCTCGATCGCGGCGAAGGCCCGCTGGTGACTCGACAGCGCCCAACCCTCCATGTCCTCGCGGGTGATGTCCCACTTCTCGGCGATCATCTCCGCGCCGCGGAACTGGGAGATCTCCTGGTCGCCGTAGCGAGCCAGCCAGCCTCTCGACTCGGCGGTCGGCGTGGTGAAACCGAACTCCCTGCCGACGACCATCGCCGAGGAGATCGGGATCTGGCTCATGTTCTGGATGCCGCCGGCCAGGATCAGGTCCGCGGTTCCCGCCATGATCGCCTGCGCACCGAAGGAGATCGCCTGCTGGCTGGACCCGCACTGCCGGTCGACGGTGACCCCGGGAACCTCTTCGGGGTAGCCCGCGGCCAGCCACGTCAGCCGTCCGATGTTGCCGGCCTGACCGCCCACCGCATCCACGCAACCCACGATGACGTCGTCGACGGCGCCCGGGTCGACGGCGTTGCGGTCGAAGATGCCGCGGAACGCGTAACCCCCGAGGTCGATCGGATGAATCCCGGCCAGCGAGCCCCCGCGCTTGCCGACCGCGGTGCGGACCGCGTCGATGACATACGCCCTGCTCATTCGGCCTCCGTACGGATGCCGCCCAGCACGATGGAAAGGTACTGCAGCCCAACCTGTTCGGCGGTCAGCGGTCCGCCGGGCCGGTACCAGCGCACCGAAACCCAGGTGGTGTCGCGGATGAACCGGTAGACCAGGTCGACGTCGATATCGGCCCGGAAGTACCCCTGCGCGATGCCCTCGGTGAGGACGTCGACCCACATCTTGCGCTGGCGCCTGTTCAGTTCGTCGACGTATCCGAAGCGCGACTGCCCGGACAGGCGCTTGGCCTCGTCCTGGTAGATGACCACCTCGGCGTGGTGGTGCTCGATGGCGTCGAAGGAGGCCATGAACAGCCCCTCCAGGCGGGCAAGCGGATTGGGTTCGGTGTCGATGATGTGCTGATACCGGTCGAACAGCCAGTCCAGGAATCCGCGCAGCACCTCGTCGACCATCTCCTCCTTGGAGGAGAAGTGGTGATACAGGCTGCCGGACAATATGCCCGCGGCATCGGCGATGTCCCGGACGGTGGTGGCCCGCAGGCCGCGTTCGGCGAACATCGTCGCGGCGAGTCCGAGCAACTCCTCGCGCCGGGTTGCCGGTGTGCTCATGGGTGCTGGCTCGAGACCGAAATGACCTCGCCGGTCAGATACCCGGCGTAGTCGCTGGCCAGGAATGCGATGGTGGACGCCACCTCCCAGGGCTCGGCCGCCCGGCCGAAGGCCTCGTTCCCCGAGAGCCTGTCGAGCAGGTCGGCGGAACTGGTCTTCTCCAGGAACCTGTGCCGGGCGATGCTGGGCGACACGGCGTTGACGCGCACCCCGTACTCGACGGCTTCGATCGCGCTGCACCGGGTCAGCGCCATCACCCCGGCCTTGGCGGCCGCGTAGTGGGACTGCGAATGCTGTGCCCGCCAGCCCAGCACACTGGCGTTGTTCACGATCGCCCCGCCGTGCCCGGCGTCACGGAAGTACGCCAACGCCGCCCGCGTCGCGCGCATGACGGAGGTGAGGGTGACGTTGAGTACGCGGTCCCATTCCTCGTCGGTCATGTCGATCACCGGTGTCTGCCCGCCGAGTCCGGCGTTGTTGACCAGTACGTCCAGCCGGCCCAACCGGGCGGTGGTGGAGGCGATCATCGCATCGACCTGAGCAGAGGACGTCACATCGCAGAGCACGCTCTCCACCCGGCCGAGACCCAACGCCGACAACGCATCCCGGGTCTCGGCGAGTCGGCGCTCGTGATGGTCGGAGACCATCACGTCCGCTCCTTCCAGCAGCGCGCGCCGGGCGGTGGCCGAGCCGATTCCGGTGCCGGCGGCCGCGGTCACCACGACGACCTTGCCGTCCAGCAGGCCATGGCCCGCGGGTTCTTGCGGAGGCTCGGACAGCGACGACATCAGCCCCTCGCCTCCCGCGGCAATCCGAGCACCCGCTCGGCGATGATGTTGCGCTGGACCTCGTTGGATCCGCCGTAGATGGTGTCGGCACGGGAGAACAGGAACAACCGCTGCCACTCGTCGAATTCGCCGCCGGTCAGCACCAGAGCGGACTTGCCCCTGATGTCCATGGCCAACTCGCCGAGGTCGCGATGCCAGTTGGCCCACAGCAGCTTGGAGACCGAATCCTTTCCGGCGGCCTGGCCGTCATCATGCTCGGCCATGGTGGCCATCGCGAAGGACCGCATGGTCCGCAGCCCGGCCCACGCCCGGGTCAAGCGTTCGCGGATCAGCGGATCATCGATCGCACCGCAGTTCTTGGCCACCTCGACCAGACCGGAAAGTTCGCGGGCGTAACGGATCTGCTGGCCGAGGGTGGACACGCCACGCTCGAACGTCAGCGTCTCCATCGCCACCCGCCAGCCGTCCCCGGGCGCGCCGACGACCAGATCGGCGTCGGTGCGCGCGTCGGTGAAGAACACCTCGTTGAACTCCGAGTCGCCGGTCAACTGCACGATGGGCCGGATCTCCACACCGGGCTGGTCCAGTGGCACGAGCAGATACGACAGGCCGGCGTGGCGCTTGGAACCCTTCTCCGATCGCGCCAGCACGAAGCACCACTGCGCCCGGTGCGCCAGCGAGGTCCACACCTTCTGGCCGTTGATGATCCAGTGTCGTTCTCCGGTCGCTTCGCTCCCCTCGTGCCCGCCGTCGAGGACCGCGGTCGTCGAGACCGCCGCCAGATCACTGCCGGCGCCGGGTTCGGAGTAACCCTGGCACCACAATTCGGTGACGTCGCGGATGGCGGGCAGGAAGCGCCGCTGCTGTTCCGGCGTCCCGAACGCGATGAGGGTGGGCCCGACCAGTTCCTCGCCGAGGTGGTTGACCTTGTCCGGCGCGTCGGCCCTGGCGTACTCCTCGTAGAAGGCGACCCGATGGGCGACCGACAGGCCACGACCGCCGTGTTCCACGGGCCAGCCCAGGCAGGTCAGCCCGGCCGCGGCCAGGTGGCGGTTCCACGCCAGGCGTTCCTCGAATGCCTCGTGTTCGCGGCCGGGCCCGCCGAGGCCTTTGAGCGCCGCGTAGTCGCCGGCCAGATTCTCGGCCAGCCACCGGCGAACCTCCGCCCGGAACTCGTCGACGCCCACCCTGGTAGGCTAACCTACCAAGCACTTGCTTTGTTGGTCTGGGGCCAGGCAGGAGCATCAAATGAGCGGGGATACCCCTCCGTCCGGGCTCACCACGCCCGCCGTGCTGAACCGGATGGCCTTCGACTTCGCCGACCACCCCGCGTTGATCACCCCGGACCGGAATTTCACCTTCGCCGAACTGCACGAGGAGGTGCGGCACACCGCCGCGGCGATCGCGGGACTGGGTGTGCGACCCGGTGACCGGGTGGCACTGTGGTCGCCCAACACCTGGCACTGGGTGGTCGGCGGCCTGGCCGTTCATTACGCGGGCGGGGTGCTGGTGCCACTGAACACCCGCTACACCGCCGACGAGGCGAGTGACATCCTGGCCCGCACCAAGGCGCCGCTGCTGATCGCGATGGGTCGTTTCCTGGGCGCCGACCGGGTAGCCGACCTTCAGCGCGGGGCGCTTCCGGCGCTGCGCCACATCGTCCGAATCCCGGTCGACGAGGACGACGGGACCTGGGATGAGTTCCTGGCCGGCCCGCAGATCCCGTTGGGCGAAGCCGACGGCCGCGCGGCCGCGGTCCGGCCCGACGACGTGTCCGACATTCTGTTCACCTCCGGCACCACCGGCCGCAGCAAGGGTGTGCTGTGCGCGCACCGGCAGTCCCTCTCGGCCTCGGCGGCGTGGGCGGCCTGCGGGCAGATCACCAGCGCTGACCGCTACCTGTGCATCAACCCGTTCTTCCACAACTTCGGATACAAGGCCGGCATCCTGGCCTGCCTGCAGACCGGGGCCACACTCATCCCGCAACTGACCTTCGACGCCGAGGAGGTCATGCGAACCGTTGAGGCCCAACGCATCACGGTTCTTCCCGGCCCGCCGACGATCTATCAGACGCTGCTGGATCACCCGGCCCGCGCGAACTACGACCTCACCTCGCTGCGCTTCGCCGTCACCGGCGCGGCCACCGTGCCGGTGGTGCTCATCGAACGCATGCAGACCGAGCTCGATTTCGACATCGTCCTGACGGCCTACGGTCTGACCGAGGCCAGCGGGTTCGGCACCATGTGCCGCGCCGAGGACGACCCCGCCACCGTCGCCACCACCTGCGGTCGCCCGATCGCCGGCTTCGAGTTGCGGATCGCCGGAGCCGCTGGGCCGGCGACATCCGGCACGGCGCCGGATCAGACCGGGGCCGGCGAGGTGCTGCTACGCGGACCCAACGTGATGCTCGGCTACCTCGACGATCCGCGGGCCACCGCCGAGGCCGTGGACGCCGGGGGTTGGCTGCACACCGGCGACGTCGGCACCGTCGACGCGGCGGGCAACCTCCGGATCACCGACCGCCTCAAGGACATGTACATCTGCGGCGGCTTCAACGTCTACCCCGCCGAGGTGGAACAGGTGCTGGCCCGCCTCGACGGCGTCGCCGACGTGGCGGTGATCGGGGTTCCCGACGAACGTCTGGGCGAGGTCGGCCGCGCCTTCATCGTGCCGAGGAACCGCGCCGATCTCGACGAGCAGGCCGTGATCGACCACAGCCGAAGGCATCTGGCGAACTTCAAGGCACCCCGATCGGTGGTTTTCCTCGACGTGCTGCCGCGCAACGCCGGCGGCAAGGTCCTCAAAACCGAACTGCGAGAGACGCCCTGATGGATCTCGCCTACGACGACGCCACCCGCGCCTTCCGCGACGAGGTCCGATTGTTCCTGGCCGCGAACACCCACGAATTCCCGACCGGGTCCTACGACAACGCCGCGGGCTTCGCCCAGCACCGGCGCTGGGACCGGGTGCTTTTCGACGCCGGACTATCGGTGATCACCTGGCCGCTGCGGTACGGCGGACGCGACGCCACCCTGCTGCAGTGGGTGGTGTTCGAGGAGGAGTATTTCCGCGCGGGCGCCCCCGGACGGGCGAGTGCGAACGGCACCTCGATGCTGGCGCCGACGTTGTTCGCCCACGGCACCGACGAGCAACGCGATCGGGTGTTGCCGAAAATGGCCAGCGGCGAGGAGATCTGGGCCCAGGCCTGGTCCGAACCGGAGTCGGGCAGCGATCTGGCCTCGCTCCGTGCCACCGCGACCCGCACCGACGGGGGCTGGCTGCTGAACGGCCAGAAGATCTGGAGCAGCCGGGCGCCGTTCGGGGATCGCGGTTTCGGGCTGTTCCGGTCCGACCCGGAGGCACAGCGGCACCGCGGCCTGACGTATGTGATGTTCGACCTGCACGCCGACGGTGTCACGGTCAGACCGATCGAACAACTCAGCGGCGACACCGGTTTCGGGGAGATCTTCCTCGACGACGTGTTCGTCCCCGACACCGATGTGATCGGCGCCGTGCACGACGGGTGGCGGGCTGCGATGAGCACCGCCAGCAACGAGCGCGGGATGTCGCTGCGCAGCCCGGCCAGGTTCCTCGCCCCGGCCGAACGACTGGTCACCGAGTGGCGGGAACGCGGCAGCGACCCGGCATTCGCCGATCAGGTCGCCGACTCCTGGATCAAGGCACAGGCCTACCGGCTGCACACCTTCGGCACGGTGACCCGGCTCTCGGAGGGCGGCGAACTGGGTGCGGAATCCTCGGTCACCAAAGTGTTCTGGTCGGATCTCGACGTCGCTCTGCACCAGACCGCACTCGACCTGCGCGGTCCGGACGCCGAACTCGCCGGGGCATGGTCCGACGGCCTGCTGTTCGCCCTGGGCGGCCCGATTTACGCCGGCACCAACGAAGTTCAGCGCAACATCATCGCCGAGCGTCTGCTGGGACTGCCGCGGGAGACCGTCAGGTGAAGTTCTCCCTCGACGCCGAGCAACGGGACTTCGCCGCCAGCATCGACGCGGCACTGGGAAGTGCCGATCTGCCCGGGACGGTGCGGGCCTGGAACTCCGGCGACACCACTGCCGGACGGGCGGTGTGGGCGCGCCTGGCCGAACTGGGCGTCACGGCCCTGGCCGTGCCCGAGGAGTCTGGTGGGCTCGGTGCGCACCCGGTCGATCTCGTCGTCGCCGTCGAGCGGCTGGGACGCTGGTGTGTCCCGGGCCCGGTCGCCGAATCCTTGGCCGTGGCACCCGTTCTGCTGGCCGGGGACGAGCGCGCGGCCGCGCTCGCCGCCGGAGACCTCATCGCGACGGTCGCCATGCCTCCGATGGTTCCACTCGCGGTCGACGCGGAGTTCGCCGCACTCGTGCTCCTGGCGGCCGACGGAACCTGCGGCGATGCGGCACCGTCGGCCGCGCACCCGTCGGTGGACCCGAGCCGCCGGCTGTTCGAGGTGTCGGCGACCGGCGAACACCGTGCCGCCGACACCGCCCGCGCCTACGACTTCGGCGCCCTGGCCACCGCCGCGCAACTGGTCGGGGCCGGCCAGGCGATGCTGGACATGACGGTCGGCTACGCCAAGCAGCGCAACCAGTTCGGCCGTCCGATCGGCGGTTATCAGGCGGTCAAACACAAATTGGCCGACGTCCACATCGCGCTGGAACTGGCCCGGCCCTTGCTGTACGGCGCGGCGCTGTCCCTGGCCGACCGGTCCGCCGAGGCGGCCCGGGATGTCAGCGCCGCCAAGGCCGCCGCCTCCGACGCGGCGTTGCTGTCGGCCCGTGCGTCGCTGCAGACCCACGGCGCGATCGGCTACACCGCTGAACACGACCTGTCGCAGTCGCTGCTGCGAGTTCAAGCACTCCGGTCGGCGTGGGGTGACCCCGCCAGCCACCGGCGCCGGGTCCTGGAGGCACTGTGAGCGAAGAACGGCAACTGCTGCGCCGGACCGTCGCGGCTCTGGTGGACAAGCGCGCCGACTCCGCGGCCGTCCGGCGCGCGATGGAGTCGGATCGCGGCTACGACGAGGCGCTGTGGGCCATGCTCTGCGAGCAGGTCGGGGTGGCCGCGCTGGTGGTGCCCGAGGAGTTCGGCGGCGCGGCCGGCGAGTTGGCCGACGCCGCAGTCGTACTGGAGGAACTGGGCCGGGCGCTGGTGCCCACCCCGTTGCTGGGCACCACGCTCGCCGAACTGGCGATGTTGAGTTCCGCCGAACCGGACCCGGCCGCCCTCGAGGGACTCGCCTCCGGCGCTTCCGTGGGCACCGTGGTGTTCGACCCCGACTACGTGCTCAACGGTGACACCGCCGATGTCGTCCTCGCCGTGGCGGACGGCCGAATCGTGCGGTGGACCGATGTGACCGTCGAGCCTGCCCGGACCCTGGACCCCACCCGCCGGCTGGCTCGTCTCCGCCCCGGCGGCACCGCGGTGATCGGGCCCGATCCGGGGATCGCCGACACCGCCGCCATCCTGCTGGCCGCCGAGCAGATCGGCGCGGCGGCCCGCTGCCTGGATCTGACCGTCGCCTACACCAAGCAGCGGGTGCAGTTCGGCCGGCCGATCGGGAGCTTCCAGGCACTCAAGCACCGGATGGCGGATTTGCACGTCGCCGTCCAGGCGGCGCGGGCGGTCGTCGGCGACGCGGTGGCCGACCCGGGCGCCGTCAACGCCCGGCTGGCCCGGCTGGCGGCAAGCGAGGCGTTCTGCGCGGTCGCCGGTGAAGCGATCCAGCTGCACGGCGGGATCGCGATCACCTGGGAGCACGACATGCAGCTGTATTTCAAACGGGCCCATGGTAGTTCGCAGCTGCTCGGGCCGCCGAGTGAGCAGTTGCGCGAACTGGAAGCGGAGGTTTTCTAGTTAACGCGGCGCTACGGGCCGGGATCCCGCCCTTCTACGTGATGGACGTCTGGCTGGCCGCCGCCGAGCGGCAACGCACCCACGGCGATCTGGTGAACCTCTCGGCCGGCCAGCCCAGTGCCGGGGCTCCCGCCGCGGTGCTGGCCG
Source organism: Mycobacterium sp. (assembly GCF_040398885.1). Lineage (GTDB taxonomy): Bacteria > Actinomycetota > Actinomycetes > Mycobacteriales > Mycobacteriaceae > Mycobacterium. The sequence goes on from NZ_JBBATF010000024.1 coordinate 11,456, forward strand.
CCGCCGAGCGCGCCTTGCGCAGCAGTCCACTGGGATACAGTGTTGCACTAGGCATTCCGGAACTGCGCCAAGCCATCGCCGACTCGTACGGCACCCGCTACGGCGTCGAGGTCGGCGTCGACGACGTGGTGCTGACGACCGGATCCTCCGGCGGATTCCTGCTGAGCTTCCTGGCGTGTTTCGACGTCGGCGACCGGGTGGCCATCGCCAGCCCGGGCTATCCGTGCTACCGCAACATCCTCTCGGCACTGGGCTGCGAGGTGGTGGAGATCGAGTGCGGGCCTCAGACGCGTTTCCAGCCCACCGCGGGAATGCTCGCCGCGCTCGAGAGACCGGTGCGGGGTGTGATCGTCGCCAGCCCGGCCAACCCCACCGGAACGGTGATCCCGCCGGGCGAACTGGCCGCCATCGCCGACTGGTGCGACGCCGAGGACGTGCGCCTGATCAGCGACGAGGTCTACCACGGCCTGGTGTACCCGGGCGCACCGGAGACCTCGTGCGCCTGGCAGACGTCGCGCAATGCCGTTGTGGTCAACAGCTTTTCGAAGTATTTCGCGATGACCGGCTGGCGGCTCGGCTGGCTGCTGGTGCCCGCTGGGTTGCGCCGCGCGGTGGACTGCCTGACCGGGAACTTCTCGATCTGCCCGCCGGTGCTGGCCCAGCACGCCGCACTGGCCGCTTTCACCCCGGAGGCGATCGCCGAGGCTCAGGGACATCTGGAACACTATGCGGCCAATCGGGACACGTTGATCGCTGGTCTGCGCCGGTTGGGCCTGACCCGGTTGGCGCCCGCCGACGGCGCGTTCTACATCTACGCCGACGTCTCGGACTTCACCTCGGACTCACTCCGGTTCTGCGCGAGGCTGCTCGCCGACACCGGCCTGGCGATCGCACCGGGTGTCGACTTCGACACCACGGGAGGCAACTCCTTCGTCCGGTTGTCGTTCGCCGGCCCCGGCGCGGACATCGAGGAGGCGCTGCGCCGGTTGGGGTCCTGGCTCGGCGGTTAATGCGCCATCCGTGCCGCGTCCGCGGCGTCGACGTCGGCGAGGTCGATCCCGCGGGTCTCCCGGGTGAAGGCCAGCGCGCACAGGGTGATGGCCGCCGCACCGGCGAGGTAGAGCGCGATCGGCAGCGCGGACTTGTAGGTCTGCAGAAGCTTGACCGCGATGATCGGGGCCAGTGAGCCCGCGAAGATGGCGGTCACCTGATAGCCCAGCGACACACCGGAGTACCGCATCCGGGTGGGGAACATCTCGGCCAGCAGGGCCGGTTGCGGCGCGAACATCAGCCCGTGGGCGACCAGGCCCAGGGCGATCGCGGCGATGATCAGCGGGTAGCGGCCGGTGTCCATCAACGGGAACGCGTAGAAGCCCCACGCCGCCGCGCCCAGCGCGCCGATCAGGTAGACCGGCTTGCGGCCGAACCGGTCCGCGGCACGGCCGGCCTGCGGGATCACCACGAAGTGCACGGCATGGGCGATCAGCAGCCACCACAGGATGTGCGCGGTGTCGGCTTTCACCTGGGTCTTGAGGTAGGTGATGGAGAACGTCACCACCAGGTAGTAGAGGATGTTCTCCGCCACTCGTAGGCCCATCGCGGTGAAAACGCCTCGGGGGTAACGCTTCATCACCTCGACCACGCCATAGGAGCGGTCCTTGAACCGCTGGGCCTCCTGCTGGGCGGCGACGAAGATCGGCGCATCGGTGACCTTGGTGCGGATGTAGTAGCCGATCAGCACGACCACCGCCGACAGCCAGAACGCGATGCGCCATCCCCAGGACAGGAACGCCGGTTCGGGCAGTGTCGTCGTCAGAGTCAGCAGCACCACCGTGGCAAGGGCGTTGCCGACCGGCACGGCGGCCTGTGGCCAGCTGGCCCAGAAGCCGCGCCCTCCGGCCGGGCTGTGCTCGGCGACGAGCAGGACGGCCCCGCCCCATTCCCCGCCGACGGCGAAGCCCTGAACGAACCGCAGGACCACCAGCATCGCCGGCGCGAGATAGCCGACCTGGGCGAAGGTCGGCAGACATCCCATCAGGAACGTCGCCGCGCCGACCAGCAGCAGGCTGAACTGCAACAGCTTCTTGCGGCCGTACTTGTCGCCGAAATGGCCGAAGACCACTCCGCCGAGTGGGCGCGCGGCGAAGCCGACCGCGTAGGTGACGAACGCGGCGAGGATGGCGTCGAGGTCGCTGGTGCCCTTGGCGAAGAAGACCTTGTTGAAGACCAGCGTCGCAGCGGTGCCGTAGAGGAAGAACTCGTACCACTCCACCACCGTGCCCGCCATCGAGGCGGCCACGACCCGCCGCAGACCGGCAGCAGAATTCGTCAGCGTCATCCGAACTCCTTTCAGCTGATTAGGGTAGGCGTATGCCTTTCCTCGACCACGAACTCGGCCGGATCAACTACCGGCGCTGGGCGGTAGCCGACCCGCGGGCCACGGTGATCTTCCTACACGGCTTCGGCGAGCACACCGGGTTGTACGACCGGTACGGCAACGCACTCAACGCCGCCGGCATCGAACTCTGGGCAGTCGATCAGTTGGGACACGGGCTGTCGCCCGGCGAGCGGGGCCAGTTGGGCACGCTGGAGGACAGCTCAGCGCTGGCCGAGAAGTTGACCGAGCTGGCCGAGCAGCATTCACCCGGGGTTCCCCTTGTGGCACAGGGACATTCGTACGGCGCCGTCGTCACCTTGTTCCGGCTTCTGGAGAACCCCGGACGATACCGGGCAGGTGTCGTCTCAGGCGCGCCACTGGTACCTATTCCGGAGTTGGTCGACCGCAACACCGCGATGAACATGGATCCCGCCGGACTGTCCAGCGATCCGTACTACCTCGACTTCATGGCGAACGACCCGCTGGCGTTCACCGCAGCCGACGGCCGGGCCCTCACCCGCGAACTGGACCGGGGCTGGGACCGATTCGGCGCCGAACTACCCAAGCTGACGGTCCCGACCCTGGCGGTGCACGGCGAGATCGATCCGATCGCCGCGCCTGGAGCGGTCGCCGCCTACGCCGAACAGATCCCGGCGCTGCGGTATCTGGAGTTTCCGGGCACCCGTCACGACGTGCTCAACGACATAACCCACGCCGAGGTGACCGCCGCGATCGTCGCCTTCATCGGCGAGCACACCTGAGCCCTCAGAGCCAGGTGTCCGGCGTGGTGGCGGTCAGGAACGCCTCGAGGTCGTCGCGCCACTGCGCCGGTGTGGTCTTCTCCGGTTCGATGCCGGTGTACTCGCCGCGGTAGAACAGCAGCGGCCGGGGCTTGACCGTCGGGACCTCCGACAGCCTCTGCACCGCCCCGAACACCACGAAGTGGTCGCCGCCGTCGTGCACCGTGCTGACCGTGCAGTCGATGTGGGCCAGCGATCCGTCCAGCACCGGCGACCCGAGCGGGGACGGATGCCAGCTCACGCCCGCGAACTTGTCGGGCTCCCTGGAGCCGAACCGCGCACAGGTGTCGCGCTGCTTCTCGGTCAGCACATTGACGCAGAACCGGCCGCTGGACTCGATGGCCTTCCAGGACCGGGACACCTTGGTGGGGCAGAACAGAACCAGCGGGGGGTCCAGCGACAGCGCCGCGAACGACTGGCAGGCGAAGCCGATGGGCGAATCGTCGTGCATGGTGGTGATGATGGTGATCCCGGTGCAGAACTGCCCGAGGACCTGACGGAAGACGTGAGGGTCGATCGGCTCAGCCGGCATGACTACCGATCGCCGTAGGAGCCGACGCTGAAGTCGTGTCCCCAAAGGCTGACCGCGGTGCTCTCCCTGGCGATCCAGTCCCGGTCGTCGACTTCGAGCCCCTCGCAACCGAATTCGACATCGAAGCCGCCCGGGGTCTTCATATAGAACGACAGCATCTTGTCGTTGACGTGGCGACCCAGCGTCGCCGACATCGGAACCTTGCGCCGCAGCGCCCGATCCAGGCACAGGCCCACGTCGTCGCTGCCCTCCACCTCCATCATCAGGTGCACGATCCCGCTGGGGGTGGGCATCGGTAGGAACGCCAGGCTGTGATGGCGCGGGTTGCAGCCGAAGAACCGCAGCCAGGCCGGCGGACCATCGGCGGGCCGTCCCACCAACTGCGGCGGCAGCCGCATGGAGTCACGCAGCCTGAATCCGAGGACGTCGCGATAGAAGTGCAGCGACTCGGCGTCGTCCCGGGTGGACAGCACGACGTGGCCCAGGCCCTGTTCGCCGGTGACGAATCTGTGCCCGTACGGACTGACCACCCGCCGGTGCTCGAGCGCCGCGCCGTGGAACACCTCCAGACGGTTTCCGGACGGGTCGGCGAAGGCGATCATCTCGTCGACGCGGCGGTCCGCCAGTTGCGCCGCCGTCGCCTCCTTGTAGGGGACTCCCTCGACGTCGAGCGCATCGCGGATCCGCTGCAGGCCTTCGGCGTTCGCGCATTCCCAGCCGGCTTCCGAGAGCCGGTCATGCCCGCCCGGGACGATGACCAACCGGGCCGGGAAGTCGTCCATCCTCAGGTAGAGGGCGCCGTAGACGGAGCCCTTGCCCTCCACCATGCCGAGCACCTTCAGCGCGTACTCCCGCCAGGCCGGCACATCGGTGGACTCGATCCGCAGATAGCCCAGCGAGCGGATACTCATGCACCACCCCCCAGGAAGTCGGTGGTCAGCTTGTTGAACTCGTCGAACTTCTCAACCTGGGCCCAGTGACCGCACTGCCCGAAGACGTGCAACTGAACCCGCGGAATCTGTTTGAGCGCCACCAGCGCCCCGTCCAACGGGTTGACCCTGTCCTCGCGGCCCCAGATCAGCAGCACCGGCTGGCGCAGCTTGTAGACGTCGCGCCACATCATGCCGAGTTCGTAGTCCGGGCCCGCGAAGGACTTGCCCATCGCCCGCGCCGCGGCCAGCGACTCCGGGCGGCTGGCGATGGCGAACCGCTCCTCGACGAGTTGATCGGTGATGAGTTTCTGGTCGTAGACCATGATCCGCAGGAAGCGCTCCATGTTCTCCCGCGTCGGATCGGCGTTGAACCGGGCCAGCAGCTTGACGCCCTCGGTGGGGTCGGGGGCGAACAGGTTGACGCTCAGCCCTCCCGGCCCCATCAGCACCAGCCGGCCGGCCCGGTCGGGGTTGTCCAGGGCGAATCGGACCGCGGTGCCGCCGCCCAGCGAATTGCCCACCAGCGCAGCACGTTCGATTCCGAGCTGGTCGAACAACGCCAGCACCGCCAGCGCGCTGTAGCGGTTGTACTGCTCGTGGTCGGTGTGCTTGTCGGAGAGCCCGTAACCGGGCTGGTCGACGGCGATCACGTGGAAGTGCCGCGCGAGGACGCCGATGTTGCGGCCGAAGTTCGACCAGCTCGACGCGCCCGGTCCGCCGCCGTGCAGCAGCACCACGATCCGGTCGTTGCCCTCGCCGGCCACGTGGTAGTGCAGGCGCACGTCGCGCTCACCGGCGCGCACCTGGGCGTAGCGGGAGGTGGACTCGAAGGTGATGTCCTGCTGAGACTGGGCCTGGGCTTCTCGGATGAACGATGTCATGCGGTTGCGGGGACTCCTAAACCATCGTGTCGCCGAGCGGCAGACCGAACTCCTGGTTGCCGAACATGACGTAGGCGCGCTCGGCGTCGTTGGCGGCGTGCACCCGGCCGGCATGCGCGTCGCGCCAGAACCGCTGCAGGGCTTGGTCGTTGTTGAGCGCAGTGGCGCCGGCAGCTTCGAAGAGCCGGTCGATGGATGCGATAGCGCGGCCGGTTGCCCGGACCTGATCCCGGCGGGCGCGGGCCCGAAGCTCCATCGGAATCGCCTCGCCCGCGCAGAGCAGTTCGTACTCCTCGGCCAGATTCCCCCTCAGCTGGCGCCAGGCCGCGTCGATGTCACTGGCGGCCTCGGCGATGCGCACCTTGGCGAACGGGTCGTCCTTCGCCTTCTCACCGGCGAACGCGGCACGCACCCGCTTGCCCTGATGCTCGACGTGGGCGTCGTAGGCGCCGTAGGCCATGCCGACGATCGGCGTCGAGATGGTGGTGGGATGCATCGTCCCCCAGGGCATCCGGTAGACGGGGGCGGTGTTGGTCTCCAGCCCGCCGGCGGAACCGTCGTTCATGGCGCGGTAGGACAGGAAGCGGTGCCGGGGCACGAACACGTCCTTGACGATCAGGGTGTTGCTACCGGTGGCCTTGAGCCCCACCACGTTCCAGTCGTCGCGGATCCGGTAGTCGCCCAGCGGCATCAGGAAACTGCCGAAGTCCACCGGCCGGCCGTCCTTGATCACCGGTCCGCCGACGAAGGTCCAGCTTGCGTGGTCACATCCCGACGACCACAGCCAGGTGCCGTTGACCAGGTAGCCGCCGTCGACGACGAGCCCGGCGCCCATCGGGGCGTAGGACGAGGAGATCCGGACGGTCGGGTCGTCGCCCCACACCTCATCCTGGGCCTGCTGGTCGAACTGGGCCAGATGCCAGTTGTGCACGCCGAGGATTCCGCCCGCCCAACCCGTCGACCCGCAGGCGCTGGCGATCCGGCGCACCGCCTCGAAGAACAGCGTCGGATCGCATTGCAGACCGCCCCACTGCTCGGGTTGGAGCAGTTTGAAGAAACCGGCCTCGTCCAGGTCGGCGATGTTGGCGTCGGGAAGCCGGCGCAGTTGCTCGGCCTCGGGCGCGCGCTGCCGCAACTTGGGCAGCACCTCGTCGATGGCGGCGAGGACCATCCGGGCGTCGCGCTGTTGAATGGACGTCACCGCATACCTCCCGAGTGTGCATACCTGCACTTCAGACTAGAACACGTTACGATTTGTGTCGAGCAGACGGAGCTAGTGCCTGCTTGTTCACCGTATTGACATTTCTATAACGCGTTCTAGTTCACCGGAAGGATCCGATCGCCCGTGACCACCACCGACCACCCGGCGACCGCCGTGGTGCACCTGGACGGCCGGACCCACACCGTGGTGTGGCCCCGCGGGGAAAAGTTGCTCGACGTTCTGCTCGATGAGGGGATCGAGGCGCCCTACTCCTGCCGGGAAGGGCACTGCGGTGCCTGCGCGACCACTCTGGTCAGCGGTGCGGTGGACATGGAGACCAACGACGTCCTCGAGGCCGAAGACCTCGCCGACGGGCTGATCCTGGCCTGCCAGTCACGGCCGGAATCGGATTCGGTCGAAGTCACCTACGACGACTGAATGGCCCGACCCGGCCTGGATCGCCCACAGATCGCCGTTGCGGTCCTCGGCGACCAAGTCGATCCCAGCGTCACCACCCCACCGGCCCGGCCAGTCCCTCCACAGCCACACCCACTGCAGTTCACTGGGTCTCGGCCCGGACCTCGGCGGCTTTCGACGCCCGCGGCCGCCGCTTGTCGGAGTCCCGGGCCTCATGATTCGGTGACAGCGTGCACACCCTGTGGTTGTTCCTGGTGTGGATCGGTTCGGCGGTGCGCAGCGAGTTCATGCGCCAAGGGCCCGAATGGGTGATCCTCGCCCTGGCTTGCGCGATGCTCGGCGGGTGGCTGTACCTGCGACGCCGACCGCACCGCGAACCGTCCGCGGAAAACCCCCGCCGCGTGAGGATTTCTGGAGGGGTGATCGCCCTGATCCTCGCCACGGTCGCCGTGGTGGGTTCGGTGACCGGCTTCGTCGGGATGTTCGGAGGTCTGCTGGCCCAGCTAGCGGGGCTGCTGGCCTACTGGCGATTTCATCGGGGCAAGACGACGGACGGCCGCGCGGCCGGGCGCGCGGTCGTCCTCGGGTTCGTGGCCGTCGTCGTCGGCCTGGTTTTCAACGCCGTCTGGCTTGACTTCTCGAAAAGCCCGCTCTGACAGACCGAGACGGCCCTGGGGCGACGGTCAGCGCGGGAGTCCGAGCAGCCGCTCGGCCGCCATGGTGAGCAGGATCTGCTCGGTCCCGCCGGCGATGGACAGGCAGCGCGTGTTCAGGAAGCTCTGCACGGCGTCGTTGCTGACGATGCCGGCTCCGGGCGACAGTTCCATCCGGAATTCCTCCAGCGCCTGCCGGTAGCGCACACCGATCAACTTGCGGGCGCTGGCTTCGGCGCCGGTGTCCCTACCGCCGACGGCCTGCCGGGCGATGCGCTGGTCGAGCAGCGACCCGACCTGTGCGACCACCAGCAACGCGCCCAGCCGGTCGGCCGTCGCGGGGTCCAACCTCTCTTCGGCGAGGCTTCCCAGCATCTGCTCCATCTGGTTGCCCAGTGCCGTGCCGTGCGCCATCGCGACTCGCTCGCTGGCCAGGGTGGTGCGGGCCAGCCGCCACCCGTCGTTGACGGCGCCCACCACCATCTCGTCGGGCACGAATACGTCGTCGAAGAACACCTCGTTGAACAGTTCGTCGCCGGTGATCTCCCGCAGCGGACGGATCATGATGCCGGGCGAGCGCATGTCGACCAGGAGATAGGTGATGCCCTTGTGCTTCGCCGCATCCGGGTCCGTCCTGGCCAGACACACCCCCCAGTCGGCCTTGTGCGCTGCCGATGTCCAGACCTTCTGGCCTTTGAGCTTCCAACCGCCCTCTGCCGGAACGGCTTTGGTGCGCAGCGATGCCAGATCCGATCCGGCCTCCGGTTCGCTGAACAACTGACACCAGACGATCTCGCCGCGCAGGGTTGCGGGGACGAACCGCGCGATCTGGTCGGCTGTGCCGGCCTCGAGGATGGTCGGGACCGCCCACCAGCCGATGACGAGGTCGGGCCGGACGACACCGGCGGCGGCGAGTTCTTCCTCGATGAGCAGCTGCTCGGCAGGTGAGGCGCCGCGACCGTGGGGCCTGGGCCAGTGCGGAGCCAGCAGACCGGAGTCGGCCAGGGCGGCTTGCCGCTCGGCCGCGGGCAGCGCGGCCACCCGCGCCACCGCCGCACTGATCTCCGGGCGAAGGTGGGCCACTGACTCCAGGTCGATGCGCAGGTGGCGCCGAACCCCGCTGACGGCCAACTCGACCACCCGGCGGTGCCACCGCGACCGGCCGCCGAGGAACTGCGCGATGCCGAGGGAGCGACGCAGATACAGGTGTGCGTCGTGCTCCCAGGTGATGCCGATGCCGCCGAGCACCTGGATGCAGTCCTTGGCGTTGCCTCCGGCGGCGCCGATACCCGCCGCCGCGGCGACCGCGGCCGCGACCGAGGACTGGTTCTGGTCCGCGCCGCCGGCGGCGGCCGCGGCATCGGCGGCGGCCACCGCGATCTGCTGGGAGCGCAGCAGCATCTCGGCGCACAGATGTTTGACCGCCTGGAAGCTGCCGATCGGCTTGCCGAACTGCTCCCGGACCTTGGCGTACCCGGCCGCGGTCTCCAGCGTCCAACGCGCGACCCCGGCGGCCTCTGCGGCCAGGACGGTGGCCACCAGATCGTCGAACCGGCGGCGGGTGACGGCCAGGCGGCTGCCCGGCGCGTCCCGCAGGGTCACCGTGGCCAACGGCCGGGAGAAGTCCGTCGCCGGCAACTGCCGCACGGTGACGGCCGGATCGGCTGCGTCGACAAGCACCACGTGATCTCCCGCCGGTAACAGCAGGATGGCGGACGCGTCGGCTCCGAGCACGTAGTCGGCCGAGCCGGAGATCCGGCCGGACGTCTCCCGGAAGTCACCGTCGAGGGCCAGGCCCGCGGTCCGTTGTCCCGACGAAAGCGCCTCCAGCACAACGTTATCCGTTACGACAAGCGTCGCCAGCGCGGTGGTGGCGACGGGCCCCGGAACCAGCGCCCACGCCGCTTCCTCGACCATGGCGCACAAGTCCTCTACCGAACCGCCCGCTCCCCCGGCCTGTTCGTCGACGGCGACGCCGAACAGACCGAGTTCGGCGATGCCCGCATACGGCCGGCGCCAGGCATCGCGGTCACCCTGCTCGATGGCGCGGATCGCCGCCGGCGCACCGGCGCCCGCAGCCCAGCTGCGAACCAGATCGCGCGCGGCGAACCGCTCGTCGGCGATGGAGGCGGACGTGGAGGATGGCACTGCGCTCCTCAGGTCGGCGGAATGATCTTCTGGACACTGGCACTCACTAGAACGTGTTCTAATAGTGGCAGCGATGGGCCGTCAAGTCGACAGCGGTCACGCAGCGAAGAAGGAGCCCCCAGTGTCGTCGCCCGGGCAGCAGTCCGCCGGTTCGCAGCCGCGCGAGGTGACGCCGGTGTCGGTGCTCACCGATTCCGAACTGGGTTCGGAGGCCCAACGGGAGCGGCGCAAGCGCATCCTCGACGCGACGCTGGCCATCGCGTCCAAGGGCGGATACGAGGCCGTGCAGATGCGGGCGGTCGCCGATCGCGCCGACGTCGCGGTGGGAACGCTGTACCGCTACTTCCCGTCCAAGGTTCATCTGCTGGTCTCCGCACTCGGGCGGGAATTCGAACGCATCGACGCCAAGACGGACCGCTCGACGGTGTCCGGCGGAACCCCGTACCAACGGCTGAACTTCATGGTCGGCAAACTGAACCGGGTCATGCAGCGCAACCCGCTGCTGACCGAGGCGATGACCCGGGCCTACGTCTTCGCCGACGCGTCCGCGGCCGGCGAGGTCGACCACGTCGAGAAGATCATCGACAGCATGTTCGCCCGCGCCATGAGCGACGGAGAACCCACCGGGGACCACTACCACATCGCCCGGGTGATCTCCGATGTCTGGTTGTCTAACCTGCTGGCCTGGCTGACCCGCCGGGCATCGGCCAACGATGTGAGCAAGCGGCTGGATCTGGCCGTCCGGCTGCTCATCGGCGACGGCCGGAGCGACTAAGCCGCCCGAGGCCTCGCACTTCTGAGCGCCGTGACCGTCGTGGTGATGGCGGTTCTGGCAGTGGGCTATCGCCCGCTGCTGTTCGCCACGGCCGATCCCGAGGTCGCCGCGGCGCGTGGCGTGCCGGTCCGTGCGCTGGGCATCGTGTTCGCCGCGCTGGTCGGCATCACGGCCGCACAGGGCGTGCAGATCGTCGGCGCGTTGCTGGTCATGTCGCTGCTGATCACTCCGGCGGCGGCCGCGGCTCGGGTTTTCCGCTCGCCCGCGGCGACGATCGCGGCGTCGGTGGTGTTCGCCGAACTCGCCTCGGTGGGCGGGCTGGTGCTCTCACTGGCACCGGGTGTTCCGGTGTCGGTGTTCGTCACCACCATCTCCTTCGTCATCTATCTGGTGTGCTGGGCGCTCGGCCGCCGCCGCCCGGCCTAGTCTGGAACCGTGGCCAGCGTCGATCTCAACGCCGACCTCGCCGAGGGGTTCGGTGTGTGGGAACTCGGCGACGACGACGCCATGCTGGACATCGTCACCAGCGCCAATCTGGCCTGCGGTTTCCACGCCGGCAATCCGGTCGGCCTGGCGCGCACCTGCGAGGCGGCCGCGCGGCGCGGGGTGCGGATCGGTGCTCAGGTGGGCTACTTCGACCTGGCCGGTTTCGGACGTCGCCAGATCGACGTCGCACCGGCCGAACTCAGCGCCGACGTGATCTACCAGATCGGCGCCCTTCAGGCCCTGGCGCGCGCGGCCGGTTCGGACCTGGGCTACGTCAAACCGCACGGCGCGCTCTACAACACGATTGCGACGCACCGCCGGCAGGCGTGCGCCGTCGCCGAGGCGGTGTGTGCGGTGGACCCGAGCCTTCCCGTGCTGGGACTGGCCGGCTCGGTGTTCTTCGAGGAGGCCCGCCGACTGGGGCTGCGGACGGTCTCCGAGGCCTTCGCCGACCGTTCCTACCTTCCGGACGGAAAGCTGCTGCCCCGCAATGAATCCGGTGCGCTGCTGCACGATCCGGAACAGATCGCACAGCGGGTGCTGACCATGGTCGAGGCGGGCACGGTGGTCGCCGTCGACGGAACCGTCGTGCCGGTGGAGGTCGAATCCGTTTGTGTACACGGTGATTCACCGGGCGCGGTGAGGATCGCGGCGGCGGTTCGGGAACGACTGGTCGCCGGGGGCATCCGGCTGGCGGCGTTCGTCTGATGCGGCTGAAGTTCGGACGGCCCGACATCGACCGCTACCGCGAGCACTTCGACATGCCGTTGGCCGGATCATCTGCCGCCCTGACGGTGGCCTGGATGGGTGTGTCGACGCTTCTGGTCGACGACGGTTCGTCGGCGATCCTGACCGACGGCTTCTTCTCCCGGCCCGGGCTGCTCGGGGTCGGGTTGGGCAAACTGAGTCCGTCGGCGCCGCGGATCGAGGCGGCACTGGACCGCGCCGGAATCCGGCGACTGGCCGCGGTGCTGCCGGTGCACACCCACTACGACCACGCGATGGACAGCGCCGCGGTCGCCGAGCGGACCGGCGCACTGCTGGTGGGCGGCGAGTCCGCTGCCAACATCGCCCGCGGGCAAGGGCTTCCCGAACACCGCATCGTGGTGGCCGATCCGGGAACGCCACTGGCGCTCGGCGCCTTCGACGTGACACTGATCGAATCCCACCACTGCCCGCCGGACCGCTACCCCGGTGTGATCAGCGCCCCGGTGGTCCCACCCGCGCGGGTGTCGGCCTACCGCTGCGGTGAGGCGTGGTCGACGCTTGTTGCCCACCGGCCGAGCGGGCATCGGCTGCTGATCCAGGGCAGCGCCGGGTTCGTGCCGGGCGCACTCGCCGGCCGCCGGGCCGAGGTGGCCTTTCTGGGGGTGGGTCAGCTCGGCCTGCAGCCCGAGATCTACATCAGGCAGTACTGGAACGAGACGGTCCGGACGGTGGGTGCGCGTCGCGTGGTGCTGGTCCACTGGGATGACTTCTTCCGCCCGCTGACCGCCCCGCTGCGGGCGCTGCCCTACGTGGCCGACGACCTGGACGTCACGATGCGGGTGCTCAGCGCGCTGGCCGAACGCGACGGCGTGGCACTGCATCTGCCGAACCCATGGGAACGCGGCGACCCCTGGATCTGACTAACGGCCGCGGCGTTGGCGGGCCACCTCGGCCAGCACCACGCCGGCCGCCACCGCGGCGTTGAGCGATTCGGCCGGCCCCGCCATCGGGATGGACACCACCACGTCGCAGTTCTGCCGGACCAGCCGGGACAGGCCCTTGCCCTCCGAGCCCACGACGACGACCAGCGGACCGGAGGCGTCGAATCGGTCGACGCCGGTGTCGCCCCCGGCGTCGAGTCCGACGATCTGGAGACCGGCGCCGGCCCAGTCCTTCAAAGTCCTGTTGAGGTTGGTGGCCCGCGCGACCGGGACGCGGGCGGCGGCACCGGCGCTGGTCCGCCAGGCCACCGCGGTCACCGACGCCGAGCGCCGCTGGGGAATCAGCACGCCGTGGCCGCCGAAGGCCGCCACCGAGCGGATGATCGCGCCGAGGTTGCGCGGGTCGGAGATATTGTCCAGCGCCACAAGCAACGCGGGTTGGACATCGCCGGTCGCGGTGGCCAGCAGATCGTCGGGGTGGGCGTAGGCGTACGGCGGCACCTGCAGTGCGATGCCCT
>NZ_JBBATF010000025.1:0-24435 GCF_040398885.1 Mycobacterium sp.
GGCCCCGCCCGAAACGCTGGCCGGTCATCTGGAGAAGCAACTCGGGCGCCTGGCGGCGAAGGTGGTCGGAGAACGAGGAAGGATCGGGCGGGGGCCAAGTCGAGGGCCGCGTCACTGTCCGCCCTTTTGGACGTATGCCCGCACGAAGTCCTCCGCATTCTCCTCGAGCACGTCGTCGATCTCGTCCAGCAGATCGTCGGTCTCCGCGGCCAGCTTTTCGCGACGCTCCTGCCCGCCGGCGTCGTTGCCGGTGAGGTCCTCGTCCCCGCCGCCGCCGCCGCGCTTGGTCTGTTCCTGAGCCATCGCCGCCTCCTGCTCTCATCGGCGGCCCGGTGAGTCCAGCGAGCCGCCGGACTCCACAGTACCGTCCGGGTCGGACTTGACCGGGCGTGTCCCGCCTCAAGTCGTGAGTTGTTCCACCAGTTCCACCGCGCTGTCGACCGAGTCCAGCAGCGCCCCGACATGTGCTTTGCTGCCGCGCAGCGGCTCCAGGGTGGGGATCCGCACAAGCGAGTCGCCGCCCAGGTCGAAGATGACCGAGTCCCAACTGGCCGCGGCGATGTCGGCGCCGAACCGCCGCAGACACTCCCCCCGGAAGTACGCCCGGGTGTCGGTCGGCGGGTTGTCGACGGCGTCGAGGACTTGCTGCTCGGTGACCAGCCGCTTCATCGACCCGCGCGCGACGAGCCGGTTGTAGAGCCCCTTGTCCAGCCGGACGTCGGAATACTGCAGATCCACCAGGTGCAGCCGCGGCGCCGACCAGGCCAGATTCTCCCGGTTCCGGAACCCTTCGAGCAGCCGCAGTTTGGCCGGCCAGTCCAGCAACTCCGCGCACTCCATCGGGTCGCGCTCCAGCAAATCGAGAACGTGCGCCCAGGTGGCCACGACGTCGGCCGCCCGCGGGTCGGGGTCCCGGCTGTCCAGCAACCTGGCCACCCGCTCCAGGTAGATGCGCTGCATGGCCAGCGCGGTCAACTCGCGCCCGTCGGCCAGTGCCACGGTCGCCCGCAGCGAGGGGTCCCGACTGATGACGTGGACCGCGTGGACCGGCCGGGCCAGCGCCAGGTCGGACAGGTCGACACCTTCTTCGATGAGGTCGAGCACCAGTGCGGTGGCGCCGACCTTGAGGTAGGTGGACGTCTCGGCCAGGTTGGCGTCGCCGATGATCACGTGCAGCCGCCGGTACTTGTCGGCGTCGGCGTGCGGCTCGTCGCGGGTGTTGATGATGCCGCGTTTGAGCGTGGTCTCCAGCCCCACCTCGACCTCGATGTAGTCGGCCCGCTGGGACAGCTGGAATCCCGGCTCGTCCCCGGACGGGCCGATCCCGACCCGGCCCGAACCGGTGACCACCTGCCGGGACACCAGGAACGGCGTAAGCCCGGCGATGATGGCCGAGAACGGCGTCTGACGGCTCATCAGGTAGTTCTCGTGGGTGCCGTAGGAGGCGCCCTTGCCGTCGACGTTGTTCTTGTACAGCTGCAACTTGGCGGCGCCCGGGACGCTGGCGACGTGCCTGGCGGCGGCTTCCATCACCCGCTCGCCGGCCTTGTCCCAGATCACCGCGTCCAGCGGGTCGGTGACCTCGGGTGCGGAGTACTCCGGGTGGGCGTGGTCGACGTAGAGGCGGGCGCCGTTGGTCAGGATCATGTTCGCCGCGCCGACCTCGTCGGCGTCCACCACCGGCGGCGGGCCGGTGGCGCGGCTGAGGTCGAACCCGCGGGCATCGCGCAGCGGCGACTCCACCTCGTAGTCCCACCGGGTGCGCTTGGCCCGTTGGATACCGGCGGCGGCGGCGTAGGCCAGAACCGCCTGGGTCGAGGTCAGGATGGGGTTGGCGGCCGGATCCGAGGGCGACGAAATGCCGTATTCCACCTCGGTGCCGATGATCCGCTGCATGGGGCTAAGACTAGCCGTGCGGTCTACTCGCGGCGGCCGTGCCGCTTCGGGTCGGCAGGCACTAGGGTCGGGCAGGGTGAGGCGCACCATGGGGCAACTCGAGGCGGACAGCCACGCGGACGGCTATGCCGCCGACCGGTGGTTCCTCAGCCGTGGCCTGCCCGCGGTGGTGCGCAGGTCCTCGCTGGTACGCCGGCTGTGGAGTCGCTCGGCACCGGCACTGGCCGGTTTGGCCGTCCTCGCCGCCAACTCGTTGCTCATCGTCGCGATCACCGGCCAGCACACCGTCGATATCGCCGGACGCCCCGATCTGGCCGAGAGTTTCGTCCTCGGCCTGTTGGTGTTGGCACCGGTGACCGCCGCCGCGGCGGGCTGGCTGGTCTCGAAGATCGACTCGCCGGCCCGGCGCTATGCGGTGGCCACCGCAGCACTCGGAGTGATCGCCCTCGGCGGGGTGCTCGGCGGCCCGAGCCAGCGCACACTGACCAACATCGTCCTGTTCGGCACGGCGGTGGCGCTCATCCTGTTGTTCACCGCGACGGGATTGGGTTCGATCCTGGGGTGGGTCGGCGAACTGGCATTGGCCAATCTGGCGGCCACCGCCGGGATGTTCGTCCGGGCGCTGCCGGTGGTGCTGCTGACCTTCCTCGTGTTCTTCAACACCTACGTGTGGCTGATGACGTCGCTGATCTCCCGCGGCCGCCTCTGGTTGGGCATGGGTTTCCTCTTCCTCGTCGCGGGCGGCTTCCTGATAACGGTCACCCTGGACCGGGTGCGTCCCCTGCTGTCGGGGGCCGACCTCGGCGCGGGCGACGACGCCGCCCTGGCCGGAACCCCGTTCGCGGACGTCGCAGACCCTGCCGAGCACGCCCCGCTGTCGGTCGGAGAACGCGCCAACACCGTATTCGTGGTGGCGGCCTCCCAACTGGTCCATGTGCTCACCGTTGCCGCCCTGACCGGCGGGGTGTTCTTCGTGCTGGGCTTGATTCTGGTAAGCCCCGCGGTGCTCGACGCCTGGACCCGCGGCAACGGCCGGTCCGACGGGGAACTGCTGGGGATGACGCTGCCGATCCCGGACTCGCTGATTCAGACCACGATGCTGCTCTCGGCGATCACATTCATGTACCTGGCGGCCAAGGTGGTCGACGACACCCGGTACCGCGCGCAGTTTCTCGACCCGATGGTGTGCGACCTGCGCACCACATTGGTCGCCCGCAACCGGTATCGGGCGCAGAGGTTTCACAGTGAGGGGATCCCATGACCGACCAATCCCGTGACGAGCAATCCCGTGACGAGCAATCCCGTGACGAGCAATCCGCGGACGTGTTCGGGAAGCGCTACGGCGAGGTGCTGCTGGTGCGGATGGGCGAATCCGGCCCGGAAGCGACCGTCTACAACAGCTTCCCGCTCAACGACTGCCCCGCCGAACTGTGGGACGCCCTCGATGCCGGTGCGCTCGCCAGGGAGAACGGCGCGGCGGCGGCATTGCTCAACGGTCCGCGGTACTGGCTGATGAGCCGTATCCGAAAACGGGCCGGCGAACCGCAGCCGACCCGCGACTTCGGCGGCATCGAGATGATCGAGCAGGCGACCGTGCAGATGGCGTCGACCAAACCCCAGCCGTATTCGGTGAACAAGGTCGACCGCCGGGCGGTGTTCACCTTCGACGCGGGCCGGCCGGTGTTCGAACTCGTCGACGACGGGGGACGGCGATGGGTGATGCAGGCCTGGAGCAGGATCGTCGCCAAGGACCTGACCCTCGAGGACCTGGCCGGTCTGGACGCCCGGCTGACGCTTCCCGAGGGCTGGCGCTACGAAACCCGCACGCTGACCGAACCGCTGGTGGTGGACACCACCGGAACGGTCGCGCACGTCCTGCAGGACGACCTGACCAACACCTACTCGCTGGAGTTCTAGGCCGGCGCTACAGGTACTGCCCCAGGTTCGACTCGGTGTCGATGGCCCTGCTCGCGCTGGAGGACTTCCCGGTGACAAGCGTGCGGATGTAGACGATCCGCTCGCCCTTCTTGCCCGAGATCCGGGCCCAGTCGTCGGGATTGGTGGTGTTGGGCAGGTCCTCGTTCTCGGCGAACTCGTCGACGATCGAGTCCAGCAGATGCTGGATGCGCAGGCCGTGCTGGCCGGTCTCCAGAACCGCCTTGATCGCGTACTTCTTGGCCCGGTCGACGACGTTCTGGATCATCGCGCCGGAGTTGAAGTCCTTGAAGTACATGACCTCCTTGTCACCGTTGGCGTAGGTGACTTCCAGGAACCGGTTGTCGTCGATCTCGGCGTACATCCGGAGAACGACCTTCTCGATCATCGCCCTGATGCACTCCCCCCGGTCGTCGCTGAACTCGGCGAGGTCGTCGGCGTGCACCGGGAGGGTCTCGGTGAGGTACTTGCTGAAGATGTCCTGCGCGGCCTCGGCGTCGGGACGCTCGATCTTGATCTTGACGTCCAGGCGGCCGGGCCGCAGGATCGCCGGGTCGATCATGTCCTCCCGGTTGGAGGCGCCGATGACGATGACGTTCTCCAGGCCCTCGACCCCGTCGATCTCGCTGAGCAGCTGCGGGACGACCGTGGTTTCGACATCGGAGCTCACGCCCGTGCCGCGGGTTCGGAAGATGGAGTCCATCTCGTCGAAGAACACGATCACCGGCGTCCCCTCGGACGCCTTCTCCCGGGCCCGCTGGAAGATCAGCCGGATGTGGCGTTCGGTCTCCCCGACGAACTTGTTGAGCAGCTCGGGGCCCTTGATGTTGAGGAAGTAGGACTTGGCCTCGCGGGCGTCGTCGCCACGGACCTCGGCCATCTTCTTGGCCAGCGAGTTGGCCACGGCCTTGGCGATCAGGGTCTTGCCGCAGCCGGGCGGGCCGTAGAGCAGCACCCCCTTGGGCGGGCGCAGCGAGTACTCCCGGTAGAGCTCCTTGTGCAGGAACGGCAGCTCGACGGCGTCGCGGATCTGCTCGATCTGGCGGGTCAGCCCGCCGATGTCGCCGTAGGAGACGTCGGGGACCTCTTCCAGCACCAGGTCCTCGACCTCGGCCTTGGGGATCCGCTCGAAGGCGTAGCCGGCCTTGGTGTCGACCAGCAGCGAGTCGCCGGGGCGGAGCTTGCGCGGGCGGAGGTCGTCGTCGAGGGTGGCGGCGACCTCGGGCGCCATCGCCTCGGCGGCCACCAGCGGCTCGGCAAGCCAGACGATCCGTTCCTCGTCGGCGTGGCCGACCACCAGCGCCCGGTGCCCGTCGGCGAGCACCTCGCGCAGGGTGCTGAGCTCCCCGACGGCCTCGAAGTTGCCGGCCTCCACCACGGTCAGGGCCTCATTGAGCCGGACCGTCTGCCCCTTCTTGATTTCGTCGACGTCGATGTTGGGCGAGCAGGTCAGCCGCATCTTGCGCCCCGAGGTGAACACGTCGACCGTGTCGTCGTCGTGGGCGCCGAGCATCACCCCGTAGCCGCTCGGTGGCTGACCGAGCCGGTCGACCTCCTCCCGCAGCGCCAGGAGCTGCTGACGGGCCTCCTTGAGGGTGTCCATCAGCTTGGCGTTGCGAGCCCCCAACGAGTCGATCCGGGCCTCCAGTTGCTGCACCTCGCGTGAGCGCTGCCCGCCGCTGACGCTTTTGAGCTGTTCACGCAGCAGCGCGGCCTCGCGGCGCAGGTGCTCCAACTCGTCGCCGTCGTAGTAGCCGGCGTCATCGGCGCCGAACCCGTCAGCGGAACGGTGTGACTCGGTCATGTACGGCTCCTTCCGCGCACCTCGCCCGGTGCGGTGGATACCCCGACCACGCTACCGGCGATTCAACCCGGGCGCGCGATCCGACGATTTCAACACTCTGACATTGCTGTTAATCTTCGCTGCTAACCCTCGACTCGCCGCGGGTCGGACGAAAGGACTGTCGTGACCGCAAAACTCCTCGCCACATGCACGGCTGCAGCCGCGATCGCCGGCGGAGCCGTGGCGGCGCTGGTTTCGATCACGCCGATCGCTTCCGCACCCGTCGCGTCTCCCGCGTTCGCGCCGGTGGTGTTCGGCGCCCCACTGCCCCTCGACCCCGCCGCCGACGTGCCGAGCGCCGACCAGCTCAACGGCGTCCTGTACGGCCTGGCCGATCCCAACGTGCCGTTCGCCAGCAAGGGGTACCTGGTGGAGGGCGGCATCGGCCGCATCGAGGCCAGGACCGCCGACGCCCTGATGCGCAACGCGGTGGCCAAGGGCCAGGTGCCCTTGAACTTCAGCGTCGGCGCCATCACCCCGATCGGGCCGGGTGCGGCCACCGCCGCCGTGACCGCCGCCGGGCCCTCGATGCCGCCCACCACCCAGAGCGTCACCTTCGTCGACCAGGGCGGCTGGAAACTGTCGCGAGCGTCGGCGAGCACCGTCATGGCCATCTTCGGCGGCTAGCGCCCCGACCGCCACGGCTCCCCCACCCAGACTGATGTGGATCGGGTGGCTCGAGTTCGACATCCTGCTCGGCGACGTCCGGTCGCTGAAACAGAAGCGATCCGTGGTCCGGCCGATCGTCGCGGAGTTACAGCGGCGGTTCGCCGTGTCGGCAGCCGAGACCGGCTGGCTCGAGCTGCATCGCCGGGCCGGTATCGGGGTCGCGGTGGTGGCCGCCGACCGGGCACATCTGGTCGACGTGCTCGACGCGGTCGAGCGATCGGTGGCGGCTCGGCCCGAAATCGAATTGCTCTCGGCGCGAAGAGACTTGCGCCGCAGCGACGACGATTAAACCGGTGCGCGCCCCTTCTTGCGCAACGGCGTCGGCGTCACGGTTCCCGGCGCGAGTCGGCGCGCCGAGATCAGGAAGGCGGTGTGCCCGCGCATGTTGTGCTGGGGCCGCACCGCCAGCCCGACGACGTTCCAGCCGCGCTGCATCGTCTCCCACGACCTCGGCTCGGTCCAGCACCGCTGATCGCGCAGCGCCTCCACCGTCCTGGACAACTGGGTGACTGTCGCGACGTAGATGATCAGCACGCCGCCGGGCACGAGCATCCGCGCCACCGCCTCGAGAACCTCCCACGGCGACAGCATGTCCAGCACCACCCGATCCACCGAGCCCTCGTCGAGGTCGGCCTCGGCGACGTCGCCGACGACCAGGTCCCAGGTGCCGGGCGCCTGCCCGAAGAAGGTCTCCACGTTGCGGCGGGCATGCTCGGCGTGGTCGTCGCGCACCTCGTAGGAGATCACCCGGCCGGCCGGGCCGACCGCGCGCAGCAGCGAACAGGTCAGCGCACCCGAACCGGCCCCGGCCTCCAGCACCCGTGAACCGGGGAAGATGTCGCCCTCGTGGATGATCTGGGCGGCGTCCTTGGGATAGATCACCTGGGCGCCGCGGGGCATCGACATGACGTAGTCGATCAGCAGTGGGCGCAGCACCAGGAAGGCGTCGCCGTTGGTCGCCTTGACCACGCTGCCCTCGGGCGAGCCGATCACCGAGTCGTGGGCGACGATTCCCCGGTGGGTGTGGAACTCCCCTCCCGGCTTGAGGATCATCGTGTAGTGCCGGCCCTTGGCGTCGGTCAACTGGACCCGGTCGCCCGCGGCGAAGGGGCCGGTCCTGCGCGGCTGGTCGGTCACAGCCGTTCACCTTGCCACAGGCTCGGGCGCCGAATCACGATCCGGAACCGCGGATCGCGTCGCGGAATCGCCCCTCCGGTCAGAGCAGGCTGGTCGCGAAGGCGACCGCGATGCCCGCGACGGCGGCGAACACGTCCTCGGCCACCGCGACCGGACGGTCCCGCCCGCCGTTGGCCGCAACCAGGCGGGTGCGGGCCGCGTAGCCGCCGATGGTGCCGATCACCGCGCCGATCAGACCGGCGCCGAGGCTGCCCCACCGGTATCCCCAGGCGGTCCCCAGCGCGGCGGCGGCCAGGGCGCCGGCGGCCAACCGGACCAGGAACTGAGGGGCGGTCTTCCGGCTGGGCAGGTTCGGCATCTTGTCGCTGATCAGCTCGGCCACCGCGACGACGGTCAGGACCGCGACGGTGGCCCAGTGCCCCATCCAGGACGCCCAGGTGCCGTCCAGATTGATCCAGTGCAGAAACGCCGCCCAGGCCACCACGGCCGGCGCGGTGAAGGCGCGCAGACCGGCGACCACGCCGATCAGCAGAGCCAGCAACAAGACGAGCGCGTGCGTCACGGCTTCCTCCCTATCGACGAGTCATCGGACGCTAGCACGGCACGGCCCGGGTCTTCAGAAGCGGCAGAACCTCACGTCGGACGCCAGGATCGCCTTTGCGCCGATCCCGGCCAGCTGATCCATGATGGCGTTGACGTCGCGTCGCGGCACCAGCGCGCGGACGGCCACCCACTCCGGGTCGGCCAGCGGCGCGATCGTCGGCGACTCCAGTCCGGGGGTGATCGCGGTCGCACGCTCGACGAGACGGCGCGGGCAGTCGTAGTCCAGCATCAGATACTGCTGGCCGAACACCACGCCCTGCACCCGGGCGGCCAACTGGTCGCGGGCGGCGCCCCCGCTGCCGTCGCCACCACCGTCGCGTTCGATGAGCACCGCCTCGGAGTCGCACAGCGGCTCCCCGAACGCGGCCAGGTGATGCATGCTCAGCGTCCTTCCCGATCCGACGACGTCGGCGATCGCGTCGGCGAGTCCGAGTTGGACCGCGATCTCCACGGCGCCGTCGAGCCGGATGACGGTGGCCTCGATGCCGTTGGCCGCCAAGTCTTTTCGCACCAGATTGGGATAGGCCGTGGCGATCCTCTTACCGGCCAGGTCGGCAAGGTTCCAGGACCTCCCGGCCGGCGCGGCGTAGCGGAAACTGGAGGACCCGAATCCCAGCGCCAGTCGCTCGCGCACCGGAGCACCGGACTCGGCGGCCAGATCGCGGCCGGTGATGCCCAGATCCAGATCCCCGGAACCGACGTAGACGGCGATGTCCTTGGGCCGGAGGAAGAAGAACTCGACGCCGTTGACCGGGTCGATGACGGTGAGGTCCTTGGGGTCGGTGCGCCGCCGGTAGCCGGCCTCGGAGAGGATTTCCGCGGCGGACTCCGCCAGCGCCCCCTTGTTGGGGACTGCGACACGCAACATGGCCGAACCCCTACAGCTTCCGGTAGACGTCGTCGAGCCCCAGCCCGCGGGCGATCATCAGAACCTGGGTCCAGTACAGCAGCTGGCTGATCTCCCCGGCGAGGGCCTCGTCGGGCTCATGCTCGGCGGCCAGCCATACCTCGCCGGCTTCTTCGAGGATCTTCTTGCCCAGGTTGTGCACCCCGGCGTCCAGCGCGGCCACGGTGGCACTGCCGGGCGGGCGGGTTCGGGCCCGTTCGCCCAATTCGGCGAACAGTTCCTCAAAGGTCTTCACGGGCTGGGATTATCCCACGCCCATGGGCCCCGGTCAGACCCCGCTCCAGCAGCACCCGCAACTGGTCGAGCATCCGGTCGGCGGCGGCGTCGTCGCTGCGGCCCGACTGGAAGGCCATCCCCCAGACCAGGCCCGTCAACAGGTCGATCAGCCCGTCGGGAACGCGGGTGATCTCCCCGCGATGCACCGCCGACCCGACCGCGGCCCGGATGAAGCGCTCGATGAGCGCCGCGGCCTCGCCCTCACCGGCAGGCACACGCTCGACGTCCATCGCCGACTGCACCAGGAAGCGGGCCAGCGACGGGTCGGCGTCGCCGCGGACCGCCGCCCGGATGAACGCGACGACCTGACCGGCCAGGGTCGGGGCCTCGGAGGCGACGTGGATGGCATCGAGAACGGCGTTGCCGACCCGGCACACCACGGCGTCGTACAGGGCGGACTTGCTGTTGAAGTAGTTGTTGATCGCCGGGCGGGTCAGCCCGATCTCGATCGCGATCGCCTGGAAGGTGGCGGCCTCGTAACCGGACTCGGCGAAGACTTTCTGGGCCGCCTGCAGGATGCGCTCCCGGGTGACCGCGGAGTCGCTCGCGGGCGGGCGTCCCCGGCGACGGCGTCGTGCCGGGGCCCACGAAGTCTCGGTCACGGGAGGTCTCCTGGCGAATCATCACAATGAGTTCGCCTAGGACTTCCCGATCAGGCCGGAGCCGAAACGTGTCCGCCCTGCCAGCGGCTACGCCATCTCGCCGGCCGTCATGTCCTCCAGGGCCACACCCTTGGTCTCGCGCACCCAGATCCAGACGAACACGAAGGACAACACCGCGCACAGGGCGTAGAACCCGTAGGCCAGGCCCAGCATGTTGCGCAGGCCGGGGAAGGTGACGGTGATCAGCCAGTTGGCCGCCCACTGGCCGGCGGCGGCCAGGCCCAGCGCGGCGGCCCGGATGCGGTTGGGGAACATCTCGCCGAGCAGCACCCAGACCACCGGCCCCCAGGACATGCCGAAGGCGACGACGAACAGGTTGGCGGCGATCAGGGCGATCGGGCCGGTGGCGCCGTGCAGTTGCGGGGCGCCGTCGACCTGCTCGGCGGTGCCGAAGATGATCGCCATCGTTGCCAGGGAGACCGCCATCCCGGCCGAACCGATCAGCAACAGCGGCTTGCGCCCGATCTTGTCGATCAGCGCGATGGCGACCAGGGTGGTCGCGATGTTGACGATCGAGGTGATGACGGTGATCAGGAACGCCCTGCTCTCGTCGAAGCCCACCGCCTCCCACAGCACGTTGGAGTAGTAGAAGATGACGTTGATCCCGACGAACTGCTGGAAGATCGACAGGCCCAGGCCCACCCAGACGATCCGGTACACGCCGCCGGCCGGATTACGCAGATCGCTCCAGGACGGCTTGGTCTCCCCGGCCAGGGTGCTCTGGATCCGGTCGATGGTGATGTCGATGTCCTTCTCGCCCAGCAGCATGGTCAGGACCTTGCGCGCCTCCGGGATGCGGTGGTTGGCGACCAGGTAGCGCGGCGACTCGGGGATGGTGTGGGCCAGCACGCCGTAGAAGATCGCGGGGACGGCCATCAGCAGGAACATCCACCGCCACGCCTCCAGCCCGAACCACAGCGGCTTGTCGGCCCCGCCGGCCAGATGCGCCAGCAAGAAGTCGATGGCCAGGGAGAGGAAGATGCCCGACACGATCGCCAGCTGCTGCAGCGAACCGAGCCGCCCGCGGATCCGCGCCGGCGATGTCTCGGCGATGTACGCCGGTGCGATCACCGAGGCGACGCCGACGCCGATGCCGCCGATGATGCGGAACAGCACGATCATCCAGACACTGCCGGCCAGGCCCGCGCCGATCGCACTGATGAAGAACAGCACCGCGGCGATCTTCATCACGGCAAGCCGGCCGATCTTGTCGGCCAGCCGGCCGGCCGTCATGGCGCCGGCCGCCGCGCCGAGCAATGCGGAGGCGACCGCGAAACCCAACGAGGCGTTGCTGATGCCGAAATGCTTCTGGATGGACGAGACCGCGCCGTTGATCACGGCGCTGTCGTAGCCGAACAGCAACCCGCCGAGCGCGGCGACCGTGGCGATGCGGACCGCCCCCCGGCCCGTGCCGACATCGTCCTCGTCGAATATCGACGGGGTGTCACTCGTTGGGCCCTGACCGGCCATCTGACGTCCCTTTCGCAGCGCAGGCAACTGTCCGGCGTCCACGATCGCACACCGCGGCCCGGCAGACGGGGATAATCGGCGACTCGGGTCTGCTGGCTAACTAAGCTCGTCGTACACCCGGCGGAGCGCATCGAGGTCCAACCCGGCCAGCGAAGCCACCTGCCGGCGGCGGGGTCCGGCGGGCACGTCCACGTCGTTGGGCACGACCAGAACCGGGCAGCCGGCCCCCTCGGCCGAGGCAGCGCCGGTCACCGAGTCCTCGACGGCCAGGCAGTGCGCCGGGTCGAAGCCCAGCAACGCCGCCGCCTGCCGGTAGGGATCCGGCGCCGGCTTGCCGCGGGGCACCTCGTCGCCGCACACGCTGGCCACGAAGTAGTGCCGCCCGATGCTGTCCAGCGCCCGTTCGGTCAGCCCGCGGCGGGTGTTGGTGACCAGCGCCATCGGCAGGCCGGCGGCGGCGAGTTCGTCGAGCAGTTCGCGGGCCCCGTCGCACCAGGGCAGTCCGGCTTCGAACAGGTCCCCGGTGATCTCGTGCAGCCAGTCGGCGGTCGCCGCCATGTCGACGGGGTCCTGATCGAGGCCGAGGTCGGCGTAGACGATCTGCATGACGCTCTCCGCCGACCCGCCGACGGTGGACTCCCGGACTTGCGCCGTCAACTCCGCGCCGAACTTGCGGTAGAGCTCCTGCATCGCGATGTCCCAGAGCTTCTCGGAATCGACCAGCGTGCCGTCCATGTCGAACAGAACGGCTTTCATGTGGGGAAGGGTATCGCCACCCCGATGGATCCGACTAGTTCAGTCCTCCGGGTTGTAGCCGAGGTTCGGCGCGAGCCAGCGCTCCGCCTCGGCCAGCGTCCAGCCCTTGCGCTTGGCGTAATCGGCGACCTGGTCCTGGGCCAGCCGGCCGACCACGAAGTACTGCGACTGCGGGTGGGAGAAGTACCAGCCGCTGACCGCCGCGCCGGGCCACATCGCCATCGACTCGGTCAGCTCGATGCCGGTCCGCCCGGTGACGTCCATCAGCTCGAACAGCGTCACCTTCTCGGTGTGCTCCGGGCAGGCCGGGTAGCCGGGGGCGGGCCGGATTCCGACGTACTTCTCGCCGATCAGCGCTTCGTTGTCCAGCCGCTCGTCGGGGTCGTATCCCCAGAACTCCGCACGGACCCGCTGGTGCATCCGTTCGGCGAACGCCTCCGCCAGCCGGTCGGCCAGCGACTCCAGCAGGATCGCGCTGTAGTCGTCGTGGGCCGCCTTGAACTCCGCGATCTTGTCCTGACTGCCGAGGCCGGCGGTGACGGCGAAGGCGCCGACGTAGTCCGCCAGACCGGTGTCCCTGGGCGCCACGAAGTCGCCGAGACTCCGGTTGGGGATTCCGTCGCGGTGCTCACCCTGCTGACGAAGGTTGTGCAGCGTGGCCAGCACCTCGGTGCGGGTCTCGTCGGTGTAGACCTCGATGTCCTCGGAGCCGGGGCCCACCGCGTTGGCCGGGAAGAAGCCGATCACCCCGTTTGCCCGCAGCCACTTCTCCTTGATCAGGGTTTCGAGCATTTCCTGGGCGTCGTCGTAGAGCTTGCGGGCGGCCTCGCCCGAGGCCGGGTTGTTCAGGATGTCGGGGAACCGGCCCTTCATCTCCCAGGCGTTGAAGAACGGCTGCCAGTCGATGTACTCCCGCAACTCGGCCAGGTCGTAGTCGTGAAACTCGCGCACTCCCAGACCCTGCGCGGGAACCGGCGGCACGTACCCGTCCCAGTCGATCGGCGTGCGGTTGGCGCGGGCCTTGCCCAGCGTCAGCGTCGGCCGTTCGTTGCGCTGCGCGTGCCGTTCCCGCAGGGACGCGTAGTCGGACTCGGTGGCCTCCAGCAGCGCCGGCCGCTGTCTGTCGTCGAGCAGCGCCGCGGCCACCGGAACCGACCGGGACGCGTCCTTGACCCAGACCACCGGGCCGGACCGGCGCGGCGAGATCTTCACGGCCGTGTGGGCGCGCGAGGTCGTGGCGCCGCCGATCAGCAGCGGGATGGCGAACCCCTGGCGCTCCATCTCGGCGGCGACGTTGACCATCTCGTCCAGCGACGGGGTGATCAGGCCGGACAGTCCGATGATGTCGGCGTCGTGCTCTTTGGCGGCGTCGAGGATCTTCTGCGCCGGCACCATCACGCCGAGGTCGATCACGGTGTAGTTGTTGCACTGCAGGACCACCCCGACGATGTTCTTGCCGATGTCGTGGACATCGCCCTTGACCGTCGCCATGATGATCGTGCCGTTGCTGGAATCTCTGGCCGCCGAACCTAATTCGGCCTTCTCGGCCTCGATATAGGGCAGCAGGTAGGCGACCGCCTTCTTCATCACCCGGGCCGACTTGACCACCTGGGGCAGGAACATCTTGCCCGCGCCGAACAGATCGCCGACGACGTTCATACCGTCCATCAGCGGGCCCTCGATCACCTCGATCGGACGGCCACCCGCCGCGTCGATCTCGGCCCGCAATTCCTCGGTGTCGGCGTCGATGTCGGCGTCGATACCTTTGACCAGGGCGTGGGTGATCCGCTCGCGGACCGGAAGGCTGCGCCACTCGGCGGCGCCACGCTCCTCGGGTTTCTCGGAGTTGTTGAAGCGCTCGGCGATCTCCAGCAGTCGCTCGCCGGCGTCCGGGCGCCGGTTGAGGACGACGTCCTCGATGCGCTCGCGCAACTCGGGGTCGATCGAGTCGTAGGGCACCAGCGCGCCCGCGTTGACGATGCCCATGTCCAGGCCGGCCTTGATGGCGTGGAACAGGAACACCGCGTGGATCGCCTCGCGGACCGGGTTGTTGCCGCGGAACGAGAACGACACGTTGGAGATGCCGCCGGAGATGTGCGCCGCGGGCAGGTTCTGCTTGATCCAGGCGCAGGCGTCGATGAAGTCGATCCCGTAGGCCGCGTGCTCCTCGATCCCGGTGGCCAGCGCGAAGCAGTTCGGGTCGAAGACGATGTCCTCGGCCGGGAAGCCGACCTCCTCGGTCAGGATCCGGTAGGCGCGGGTGAAGATCTCCTTGCGGCGCTCCAGGTTGTCGGCCTGACCCTCTTCGTCGAAGGCCATCACCACGACGGCGGCGCCGAACTTGCGGCACAGCCGGGCCTCCCGGACGAACTTCTCCTCGCCCTCCTTCAGCGAGATCGAATTGACGATCGGCTTGCCCTGCACGTTCTTCAGGCCGGTCTCCATCACCTCCCACTTGGAGGAGTCGATCATCACCGGGACGCGGCTGATGTCGGGCTCGGCCGCGGTCAGCTTGGTGAACCGGTCCATCGCGGCAACGCCGTCGATCATGCCCTCGTCCATGTTGATGTCGATGACCTGCGCGCCGTTCTCCACCTGCTGCAGCGCCACCGAGAGCGCGGTGTCGTAGTCGCCGGCCTTGATCAGGTTGCGGAACCGCGCCGAGCCGGTGATGTTGGTGCGCTCGCCGATGTTGACGAACAGCGAATCGGCGGTGATGTTGAGCGGCTCCAGGCCGGCCAACCGGGTGGCCACCGGGATCGTGGGCACCTTGCGCGGGGGCTTGCCCTCGACGGTCTCGGCGATCGCGGCGATGTGCGGCGGCGCCGTTCCGCAGCAGCCGCCGACCAGGTTCACCAGCCCGGCCTCGACGAAGTCGGCGATGTAGCCGGCCTGGCAATCCGGGGTCTCGTCGTACTCGCCGAAGGCGTTCGGCAGGCCGGCGTTCGGGTAGCAGGAGACGAAAGTGTCTGCGATCCTGGACATTTCGGCGATGTAGGGCCGCATCTCCGGCGCACCCAGAGCGCAGTTCAGGCCGACGGCGATCGGCTTGGCGTGCCGGATCGAGTTCCAGAACGCCTCGGTGACCTGACCGGACAACGTCCGCCCGGAGGCGTCGGTGATGGTGCCCGAGATGATCACCGGCCAGCGCCGGCCGCGCTCCTCGAACAGGGTCTCGACGGCGAACACCGCCGCCTTGGCGTTGAGCGTGTCGAAGATCGTCTCGATGATGAGGATGTCGGCGCCGCCGTCGACCAGGCCGTTGGCCGCCTCGAGGTACGCCTCGACCAGTTGGTCGTAGGAGACGTTTCGCGCGCCGGGGTCGTTGACGTCCGGCGAGATCGACGCGGTCCGCGTCGTCGGGCCCAGCGCGCCGGCGACGTAGCGGGGCCGCTCCGGGGTGCTGAACTCATCGCAGGCCTCGCGTGCCAGGGCCGCGCCGGCGTAGTTCAGTTCGTAGCTCAGCTCGGCCATGCCGTAGTCGGACAGCGAGACCGCGTTGGCGTTGAAGGTGTTGGTCTCCAGGATGTCCGCGCCGGCCTGCAGGTACTCGCGGTGGATGCCCTCGATGATCTGCGGCTGGGTCAGGGTGAGCAGGTCGTTGTTGCCCACCAGGTCGCTGGGCCAGTCGGCGAACCGTTCCCCGCGGTAACCGGCCTCGTCGGGGCGGTCCCGCTGGATCGCGGTGCCCATCGCGCCGTCGATCACCATGATCCGCCGGCGCAGCGTCGCCGTCAGCTCGTCGGTGCAGTCGGGGCGAACAGAGGCGTTCACGTGCGCTCCTTCCGTGGCGGAAGGCGTCCTTGACTCTGCCGAGCGTGGCGGCCACCGGAACGGACCGGGAACCGTTGCAACGCCTCTCGACGAGGAAAGTCTACGTCCTGACCGGATCGACGCCCGGACGCCCATGAACAGGGCTTAGGCTTGAAGCGTGACGTCGTGGAACTGGGCCGGTGGCACCCCCGGCAACGGGGAGCCCGACCTGCCGGAACTCCGCAACACCGTCGTCGTCGCGGCCTTCGAGGGCTGGAACGACGCCGGGGACGCGGCCAGCGGCGCCCTGGAGCATCTCGACGAGATCTGGGAGGCCAAGCCGATCGTCGAGATCGACGACGAGTCCTACTACGACTACCAGGTGAACCGGCCGGTCATCCGACAGATCGACGGCGTCACCCGGGAACTGGTCTGGCCGGCCATGCAGATCTCGCACTGCCGCCCGCCCGGAACCGACCGCGACATCGTGCTGATGCACGGCGTGGAGCCCAATATGCGCTGGCGCAGTTTCTGCGCCGAACTGCTCGGGATCGCCGACAAACTCAACGTCGGCACCGTGGTCATTCTGGGGGCGCTGCTCGCCGACACACCGCACACCCGGCCGGTGCCGGTCACCGGGGCCGCCTACTCCCCGGAGTCGGCGAGGTTCTTCGGCCTTCAGGAGTCCCGTTACGAGGGGCCCACCGGCATCGCCGGGGTGTTCCAGGACGCCTGTGTGGCGGCCGGGATCCCGGCGGTGACGTTCTGGGCGGCGGTACCGCACTACGTCTCCCAACCGCCCAACCCGAAGGCCACCGTGGCGCTGCTCCGCCGCGTCGAAGAGGTGCTCGACATCGAGGTGCCCCTGGTCGACCTGCCCGCCCAGGCCGAGGAATGGGAGCAGGCCGTCACCGAGATGACCGCCGAGGACGACGAGATCGCCGACTACGTGGCCGGCCTGGAAGCGCGGGGCGACGCCGAACTCGACGTCAACGAGGCGATGTCGAAGGTCGACGGGGACGCGCTGGCCGCGGACTTCGAGCGGTACCTGCGCCGCCGGGGCCGCTAGCCCCCTGGTCTCCGCTAGCGATACCGTGCAGGCATGAAACTCGCCCTGAGCGAAGCCGACGCCGCTTTCCGCGACGAACTGCGGGAGTTCTTCACCACCCGGTTCCCGGCGGACATCCGGGAACGGTCCCGCAACGAGAGCCTGAACTACCCGGAGGACGTCGTCACCACGATGCGGGTCCTCAACGAGGCCGGTCTGGCGGTGCCGCACTGGCCGGTCGAGTGGGGCGGCAAGGACTGGACGCCGTTGCAGCGCCAGATCTACGCCGAGGAACTGCGGATGGCCTGCGTGCCCGAGCCGCTGGCGTTCAACGTGGGCATGGTCGGCCCGGTGATCGCCCACTTCGGCTCGCAGGCGCTCAAGGAGCGCTTCCTGGCACCCACGGCCAACGTCGACATCTGGTGGTGCCAGGGGTTCTCCGAACCGGAGGCCGGCTCGGACCTGGCGTCGCTGCGCACCACCGCGGTCCGCGACGGCGACCACTACGTCATCAACGGCCAGAAGACCTGGACCACGTTGGGCCAGTACGCGGACTGGATCTTCCTGCTGGCCCGCACCGACCCGAACGCTCCGAAGAAGCAGGCCGGCATCTCGTTCATCCTGGCCGAGATGTCCACCCCCGGGATCACCGTCCGCCCGATCAAACTGATCGACGGCAGCTACGAGGTCAACGAGGTCTGGTTCGAGGACGTCCGGGTACCGGTGGACCAGCTCGTCGGCGAGGAGAACGCCGGCTGGAGCTACGCGAAGTTCCTGCTGGCCCACGAGCGCACCGGCATCGCCCGGGTGGGCACCACCAAGGTGTGGCTGACCGAGGTCAAGGAACGCGCCGCCAAGACCCCGCTCGGGGACCGCACACTGATGGACGACCCGCTGTTCGCCGCCCGGGTCGCCGAGGTGGAGAACGACTTGCTGGCCCTGGAGCTGACCCAGCTGCGGGTCAGCGGCGACGAGTCCGGCGGCAAGCCGAATCCGGCGTCGTCGATCCTGAAGCTGCGCGGCACCCAACTCCAGCAGTCGGTGACCGACCTGCTGGTCGAGGTGGCCGGGCCGGACGCGCTGCCCTTCGACGCCGGCGACACGGTGGACTCCCCCGGCTGGGCCCAGCAGGCCGCCCCGCGCTACCTCAACTACCGCAAGACCTCCATCTACGGCGGCAGCAACGAGGTGCAGCGCACCATCATCGCCTCGACGATCCTGGGGCTGTAGGACCATGAACTTCGACCTGACCGAAGAGCAGCAACTGCTGGCCGACACCACGCGCGACGTGCTGTCGGGCTATGACACCGAGAAGCGCAACCGGGTCGTCGACGGCGAACCCGGATACAGCCGCGAGGTCTGGCGCCAGCTGGCCGAGATCGGCATCCTGGGACTGGGATTCGACGAGGACTCCGGGCCCACCGAGGTGATGGTGGTGATGACCGAGATCGGACGCCTGCTGGCACCGGAACCGGTGGCCGCCGCCGCGCTCATCCCCGGCGCGGTGATCGCCGAGCACGGTTCCGCCGAGCAGCGTGCGCTTCTGGACGCGGTGGCCGCCGGCGAGCGACTGCTGGCCTTCGCCCACACCGAACCGGGCCGGCGCGGGGCGGCCGAACTGGTCACTCGCGCAACCGAACAGGGCGGCTCGTGGACGCTGAGCGGTCGCAAGAACCCGGTGCTGGCCGGTGACGGCGCCGACACGCTGATCGTCACCGCGGCCCTGCCCGGCGGCGGCAGCGGGCTGTTCCTGGTCGACGCCGCGGCCGGAGGAGTCACCCGCCACGGCTTCCGCACCTTCGACGGCCAGCGCGGCGCGGAGATCGCCCTCGACGAAGCCCCGGCGCAGCCACTCGGTCCCGGCGGGGACGCCGGCGCCGCCATCGAGGCAGCCGTCATCCGGTTCCAGTCCGCGTTGTGCGCGGAAGCGGTCGGCGCGATGGATCAATCCCTGCGGCTGACCACGGACTACCTGAAGAGCCGCAAGCAGTTCGGGGTTCCGCTGAAGACCTTCCAGACCCTGACCCAGCGGGCCGCGGACATGTACGTGTCGCTGGAACTGGCCCGCAGCATGAGCTACTACCTGGCGATGTCGGTGGCCGACGGCAGGTGCGACCCGATGGTGGCAGCCCGGGCCAAGTTGCAGATCGGCCGGTCCGGCAAGCACATCGCCGAGGAGTCCATCCAGATGCACGGCGGTATCGGCGTCACCGCGGAATACCCGATCGCGCACTACGCCGCCCGGCTCACCGCCATCGACCAGACCTACGGTTCGGCGACCGACCACCTGCGTCACCTCAGCGGCCGGGTCGGCGAGTACGGGGTGGTCTCGCTCTAGCCGACCTTCGTCAGCTTCGGCGGTTGCCAGGTCCCTTCCAGCGCTTCGGGTTTGGGCCAGTACAGCCGCATGAACACGGTGAACGGTCCTTGCGGGGCGGGCAGCCAGTTGGCTTCCCTGCCCGCACCCGGCGAGGCGTTCTGCACGTAGATGGTCAGACCGCCGTCCGGATTCTTCACGAGGTCTGGCAGCATCGGCGAGTTGATCAGGTACCGATTGATCGGGTTGTCCACCAGCGAACTCTCCGGCAGCTTGTACATGGTCACCGACCAGAACGCGTTGACCGGCGGCAACTGCCCGGGGGCGAAGGTCAGCGTGTACTTGTTCGCCCCGTTCAGCGCCGCCCCGTCGGAGTCGGTGGACAGCACCGGGTACATCGCCTCTTCGGCGGAGTTGGCGTAGATGCCCACCACGGCGCCGGCCATCCGGTAGAGGTAGTTGGCGTTCAACTGCTCCTTGTTGCCGAACATCTCGCCCATGGTGACCGCGCTGGTGTCGATCTTGTCCTTCTTGAGCGCATCGAACTCCGCCCAGGCGTCGGCCATGCCGGCCTTGAAGGCCGCTGCCGTCTCGGGACTGAGTTTCTCGGAGCTGAACGTTCCATCACCGTCGAGTCCGACGGAGGCGAAGCGGGCCCGGATGTCTTTCTCGGAGTCCATGACCGGGGCGTGAGCGAACTGGAAGTCCAGCAGATCGAAGAAGCGCAGCGAGGTCTTCTGGTCGTCCGGGCGCAGCGGCGCGGGCCACTCGATCGCCGGTGCCTTCGCGACGCTGTCCTTCTTCAGGAAGGTCGACAGCGGCTCGGCCCGGTAGCCGGCCTGGATCTTCTTGACGTTCTCCAGGTCGTCGGGTCCGAGCAACTGCGTGCGGTAGGCAACCAGGACGAAGTCGGTGTCCGCCCTGATGACCTCCCGGACGCCCGCGGGCTTCTCGCCGTTCCAACCCGGACCGGCCAGCAGATAGGCGCCACCGTCCGTGCCGGTGGCGCGGCTGCCGACGTAGGCGAAGTTGTGGGTGTAACCGTCGATGAACTGCAGCGAGTAATACCGGCCGGTGATCGGCGGTACCGTCAAAACCAGCGGCTCGGCACGCAGATCCGCCCCCAGCATCGAATACGGGGTGTCGGAGTTAGGGGTCTGGACGGCGGTGTCGGCGGGAGTGAAAACCCTTGCCACACTGTGTACTTCATTCCATGGGCCCTTGTATTCCGGGCTTGACGGGTCGATGAAGTAGGCGTACTGGACCCGGTAGCTGTCCACCATCGGGAAGCCGTAGACGTAGGCCTCCTTGGCGATGGCGCGGACCTGCTCGGGGGTCGGGGATCCGGGTCGATCGGACGCCCGATCGGCGGTGCCGCACCCGGCGACCGTCGCGAGCAGAAGCGTGATGACCATCGCGATCCAGGCGCGCATGTGAAGTCCTCCCTGTCCTGCGGCCACGCTGATCGACCTACCGGATCCCCAGCAGTGCGTCCAGTGCTGTCGCCACCAAGCCCGGCGCGCCGGGATCGCGGCCGCCGTATTCGGTTGCATCCTCGGCCCAACCGTCGATCGCGGCAAGCGCTTTCGGGGTGTCGAGATCATCGGCCAGGTAGCGACGCACCCTGGCGACGAGGTCGGACGCATCCGGCCCGTTCGCCAGAGCCGTGGCCGTCCGCCAGCGCCACAGTCGGGCTACCGCCTCCGTGAGCACCTCGTCGGTCCAGAACCTGTCGGTGCGGTAGTGCCCGGACAGCAGGCCCAACCGGACGGCGGCGGGGTCGACTCCCCGGCCGCGCAGCGCCGAGACGAGCACCAGATTGCCGCGGCTCTTGGACATCTTGTGGCCGTCCCAGCCGATCATGCCGGCGTGGACGTAGTGCCGGGCGAACCTTCGCTGGCCGGTGGCGCACTCGGCGTGGGCCGCGGAGAACTCGTGGTGCGGGAAGATCAGATCACTGCCGCCGCCCTGGACGTCGAATCCGAATCCGAGGCGGCTCAACGCGATTGCGGCGCATTCGACATGCCAGCCGGGCCGGCCCGGGCCGAACGGCGAGGGCCAACCGGGCTCACCGGGGCGCTGCACCCGCCACAGCAGCGCATCGAGGGGATCGGCTTTCCCGGGGCGCTGCGGGTCTCCCCCGCGTTCGGCGAACAGTCGCAGCATGGTGTCGCGGTCGTAGTTGGACTCGTAGCCGAACTGGGTGTCGGCCCCGGCCCGGAAGTACACGTCGGGATGCCCTGGGTCGTCGATGACGTAGGCCGCGCCGGAGGCCAGCAGCTTTTCCACCATTTCGACGACCTCGTCGATGGCCTCGGTGGCGCCCACGTAGTCCCGGGGCGGCAGCACCCGCAGCGCCGCCATGTCCTCGCGGAACAACTGGGTCTCCCGGGACCCCAGGTCGCGCCAGTCCACCCCGTCTCGCGCGGCACGCTCGAACAGCGGGTCGTCGACGTCGGTGACGTTCTGCACGTAGTGCACCCGGTGGCCGCTGTCCAGCCAGACCCGGTGGACGAGATCGAAGGCCAGGTAGGTGGCCGCGTGCCCGAGGTGGGTGGCGTCGTACGGGGTGATCCCGCAGACGTACATGGTGGCGCACGGACCGGGCACGGTCGGCCGGACCTGGCGGTCGGCGCTGTCGTAGAGCCGCAGTTGCGGTCCGCGGCCGGGCAGTGCGGGGATGTCGGCGGACGGCCAGGCCCGCATCAGCCGGCCAGCCGCATCGCGTCGAGCAGGACGTCGGCCACCTCGGGCCGGCACATCAGGAAGTCGGGCAGGTAGGGGTCGGGCTGGTTGTAGCGCAGCGGCGAGCCGTCGAGCCGGGTGGCGTGCATGCCGGCCGCCCGCAGCACCCCTGCCGGGGCGGCGGAATCCCACTCCCACTGGCCACCCGCGTGGATGTAGGCGTGGGCGTCGCCGCGGACCACGGCCATCGCCTTGGCGCCGGCCGAGCCGATCGCCACGAACTCGACGTCGAGGCGGTCCCGCAGCAGCCACAGCACCGCCGGCGGGCGATTGGCGCTGGCGGTGATGCGGATCGGACCCGAGGGCGGCGGCGCCGGGGCGGTCACGGTGTCGGTGCGGTGGACCTCGCCGAGGGCGGGCAGAGCCACCGCGGCATCGGTGATCTCACCCTCGCCCGCCGCCGCGCCCGGCGTGCGCTGCCACAGCGCCACATGAACGGCCCAATCCGCCCGTCGCGGCATGGAGAACTCGCGGGTGCCGTCCAGTGGGTCGATGATCCAGACCCGGTCGCAGCGCAGCCGGACCAGGTCGTCGTGGGCCTCCTCGGAGAGCACCGCGTCCCCGGGCCGCTCGGCGCGCAGGCGGCGCAGCAGAAGCTCATTGGCCCGGATGTCGCCCTCCTGCCCGAGCGCGGGCGGGAAGTGATGGCCCACCTCGTCGCGGACCTCCAGCAGGAGCCGTCCCGCCTCCTCCGCCAAATCGGCGGCAAGCTCGGCGTCGGTGCGACTCACTTGCCCAGTATTGCCGAATCGCCTCGCCTCTCGCCGGTGACCCCGCTTGCCGGCGGGTAGATTCACCCCATGCGCACTCTGTTGACCGTGGGAACCCTGGGGACGGCCGTGCTGACCCTGTCCGGCTGCAACGCGGCGGGGTCGTCCGACCCGCTGATCGGGACGACGTGGAAGCTGACCGGCATCGAGTCGATGAGCGAAGAGCAGCCCGGTGTCGAAATCGCCGACCCGGCGAAGTACACGGTGACCTTCGGCGCGGACGGCCGGGCCGGCTTCCTGGTCGACTGCAACCGGGGCAACTCCACCTGGCAGACCGATGCGGCGGCCACCGACTCCGGATCGCTGACGTTCGGGCCGATCGCACTGACCCGGATGATGTGCCCGCAGCCGTCCGACGACGCCAAGGTCGCGGCGGCCCTGGGCCGGGTGCGCAGCTACCTGCTCAAGGACGGCAGGCTTTCGCTGTCGATGGAGGCCGACAGCGGCATCATGCACTGGGAGCCGATGCCGGCCGGCCAGTAGCGCCGCGGTGCAGGCGAGCCTGCTCGGTGGTTCACCGTGCTCTGTGGTTCACAATGGGTCAATCGCACCGACACAGATCGCTTTGATTGTCGCTGCGGTAGCCGGGGCCCTTCTGGTAGCCGCCCTCGTCACCCGGGGCCGGGTGGCGATGGTTCTGTTGGCCGCCGGGCTGTCCGTACTGCTGGCAGCGCTGACGATCGGGATGAGCGCCGACTGGCTGGTGGGGACCGACACCGCGCTGGAGAACTGGAGCGACAAACACCGCACCGACCGCCGCGGTGAGATGGCGGCGGGGATCTGGGCCACGCTCGGTTCTCCCCTCAACGCCTTGTTCGTCGCGGTGGTCTGCGGCGCGCTGCTGTCGTGGCGGATGCGCTCGCCGATCGCGGTTGTCCTGGTGACCGGGGCGGTCGGGGTCGGAGTCGCGGTCGAGGAGACTCTCAAGGCGACTGTCTATCCGCATTCGTTCCCATCCGGCCATGTCACCGTAGCCACCACGTTGTTCGGCATGATCGCGGTCTGCCTGGCTGCCGGAGACAGTCGGCTTGCGAAGGTGTCACTGGGGATTCTGGTCGCCGAGAGCGTGTTCTTCGTCGCCGTGCTGGCGGTCTACACCGGCGCGCACACCGTTACCGACACCCTCGGCGGCATGGTTCTGGGCGCGGCGATCCTGGCGTGGGGAGCGGCCATCCTGGACGTCGCCCGCCGCCGATCGCCACGTCCTCCCGGTCCCGCCAGACCCGTCCCGCGGCAGACCCCGGCTCCGACAGCGGTCAGAACGCCGGCCACGGCAGCGGGCGTCGGCCGCTCGGGCTGGGCATCACCGGGTCGGCCACCAATGCACGGACACGACGACATAACGCGTCCACTTCCGCGGCTGTGATGTGGCTGCGCAACCGGCTGCCCAGCTTGCGGCCGAGGCGGTTCTCCAGCGTGCGCAGCGACTCAACGGTGCCATCGTCGATGGGCTCGCCGGCCCAGCCCCACAGCACGGTGCGCAGCTTGTCGTGAATGTGCAGCGAAATGCCGTGGTCCACGCCGTACACGACGCCGTCCGCACCGGGCAGGATGTGACCACCCTTGCGGTCGGCGTTGTTGACGATCACGTCGAAGACGGCCATCCTGCGTAACTCGGCGTTGTCGGCGTGCACGAGCGCCACTTCCT
>NZ_JBBATF010000026.1:0-7153 GCF_040398885.1 Mycobacterium sp.
CGGGCGAAGGTGACGAAGGCGAGGTTGCCGGCGTTGAGCATCAACTCCACGCACATGAACATGACGATGGCGTTGCGGCGGACCAGCACGCCGGCGGCCCCGATGGTGAACAGCAGCGCCGACAGGTATAGGTAGTGGGCGGGAGTCATCGCTGCTCCCTGATCGTGGCGCTCACCGAGGATTCGGCGTCGGATCCGTCGGGAAGTCGGGCGGGGGTGTCGACGGCGTTGCGGCGGGCGTACACGCCGGGGTTGGGCAGCGGGGTCGGCCGGCCCGCGCCGCGGAAGCGTTCGATCGCCATCTCGCGCTGGGTCTTCCGCGGCCCCAGCCGTTCCCGATGCGCGAGCACCATCGCGCCGAGGGCGGCGGTGATCAGCAGTGCGCTGGTCAGTTCGAAGGCCAACAGGTTGCGGGTGAAGATCAGATCGGCCAGGCCCTCGACGTTGCCCCCCTCATTCGCTTCGTCGAGCCCGGTGAAACCGCCCGTCTTGGCGCTGCCGATCCCGGCGATCAGCAGCAGCCCGAAGCCCACCCCGGCCAGGACCGCCGCGACCCGTTGTCCGCGAATGGTTTCCACCAGGGACTGCGCGGAGTCCACCCCGATCAGCATCAGGACGAACAGGAACAGCATCATCACCGCGCCGGTGTAGACCACCACCTGCACCACGCCCAGGAACGCGGCCCCCTGCACCCCGTAGAGCACGGCCAGCGCGATCATCGTCGAAGCCAGGAACAGTGCGGAGTACACCGCCTTGCGCGCGGCGACCACCCCGAGAGCGCCGACGACCGCCACGGCTCCGAGCGTCCAGAAGGCGACGGCTTCGGCGTTCACGGGGACACCTCGGGGCTCTTCACGTTGCCCAGGTAGTAGTCGTCGTCGGTGGTCCCGGGCGCCATCGGGTGCGGCGGCGCCTGCATTCCCGGCTGCAGTGGGGCGAGCAGTTTGTCCTTGCCGTAGATCAGGTCACCGCGGTTGTCGTCGGCCATCTCGTAGTCCCCGGTCATGGTCAACGCCCGGGTCGGGCACGCCTCGATGCACAAACCGCAGCCGATGCAGCGCAGGTAGTTGATCTGGTAGACGCGGCCGTAGCGCTCGCCGGGGGAGTAG
This sequence comes from Mycobacterium sp., assembly GCF_040398885.1. GTDB lineage: Bacteria > Actinomycetota > Actinomycetes > Mycobacteriales > Mycobacteriaceae > Mycobacterium. Next base: position 1,109 of record NZ_JBBATF010000026.1, read on the forward strand.
CGCTCGGCCTCGGTGTTGTCCGCCCCCTCGACGTAGATGGCGTCGGCCGGGCAGGCCCACGCGCACAACTCGCAGCCGATGCACTTCTCCAGGCCGTCGGGGTAGCGGTTGAGTTGGTGGCGGCCGTGGTAGCGCGGCGTGGTCGGCCCCGGCTTCTCCGGGTACTGCTCGGTGATCGGCCGCTTGAACATGGTGGCGAACGTGACACCGAAGCCGGCGACGGCGTCGAGGAACTTAGGGAGTGGCATGTGCGGCCTCCGCTGGGTTCATTTTTTTGGCAGGAAGCGGCGGAACCGGGAAGGAGCCGTCCGAGGGGGGTGGCGGCGGGGGCGCCGATCGCGCGGCAGCCCTGCGCCGCAACGCATTCAGGCCCAGCAGCACAGCCAGCAGCGCCGCGGCGGCGACCAGGTTCGCGATGACGCCGGCGAGTCCGGCGGACCGCAGCACGGCGACGACGAGGATCCACACCAGCGACACCGGGATCAGCAGCTTCCAGCCCAGCGCCATGAACTGGTCGTAGCGCAGCCGGGGCAGCGTGGCGCGCAGCCACATGAAGACGAACAGGAACGTCCACACCTTCGCCACGAACCACAGCAGCGGCCACCAGCCGGTGTTGGCGCCGTCGGCGAGGCTGATCGGCCACGGCGCCCGCCAGCCGCCCAGGAACAGCGTGCTCGCGAGTGCCGAGACGGTGGTCATGTTGACGTACTCGGCGAGGTAGAACATCGCGAACTTCAGCGACGAGTACTCGGTGTGGAATCCGCCGACCAGTTCGCCCTCGGCCTCGGGAAGGTCGAACGGGGCGCGGTTGGTCTCCCCGACCATCGCGGTGAGGTACACCACGAAGGACGGCAGCAGCAAGAACACGTACCAGGTGTGGGTCTGCCCGGCGATGATCCCGGAGGTCGACATGGTGCCCGAATACAGGAACACCGACGCGAAGCACAGCGCCATCGCGATCTCGTAGGAGACCACCTGTGCGCTGGAACGCAGGGCGCCCAGCAGCGGGTAGGTGGACCCGGATGACCAGCCCGCCAACACGATTCCGTACACGCCGATCGAGGTGACGGCCAGGACGTAGAGCACGGCGACCGGAAGGTCGGTCAGCTGCAGCGGGGTGGCATGGCCGAACACCGACACGACCGGGCCCAGCGGGATCACCGCGAACGCCATCAGCGCCGTGATCACCGAGATGGCCGGCGCCATCAGGTAGATCGGCTTGTCCACCCCGGCCGGGATTAGGCCCTCCTTGAGCGCCAGTTTGATGCCGTCGGCCAGCGACTGCAGCAGCCCGAACGGACCCAGCCGATTGGGGCCGAAGCGCATCTGCATGCGGCCCAGCAGTTTTCGCTCCACCAGGATCGCCACCAGAACGGTGAGCATCAGGAAGACGAAGACCGCCACCGCTTTGACCAGGATCAGCCACCACGGGTCGTGGCCGAACACCGTCGGGTCCGGATACGTCACATTCGGCCCCCCGCCTCGATACGCACCGTCGCACCGGCGGTCACGCCCAGCGTGCTGTGCGCCGCCGTGTCGGAGTTCAGTGGCAACCACACCACCTGATCCGGCATCGCGGTGCGCACCAGGGGCAGCGTCAGCGATCCCCGCCCGGTGGACACCGTCACGGTGTCGGCGGCGCCGATGGCCGCCGCGGTGGCCGGAGACAGCCTGGCCAACGGCAGCCGCGCGGTCCCGGCCAGATACGGTTCGCCGTCCTGTGACCGGCCGTGGTCCAGCAACATCCGCCAGCCGGCCAGCACCGCCTCGTTGGCCTGCAGCCCGGGTGTGGGCCGGGCGCAGACGTCCGGGTCGGCGCGGGGGCCGTCCCAGGTGCCCAGCGCCGCCATCTCGGCGCGGGCCTGCTCCGGGGTGCGGAAGCCGAGGTCGACGCCGAACTCGTCGGCCAGGGTGGCCAGCACCCGCATATCGGGTGCGGCGTTGGAGGACAGCGCCGCACCGAAGGGACGGATCCGGCCCTCCCAGTCGGTGAACGAGCCGGCCTTCTCGGCCACCGGCGCCACCGGGAACACCACATCGGCCAGCGCGGTGACCGCCGACTCCCGCAATTCCAGGGAGACGACGAAGCGGGCCGCCCCGATAGCGGCCAGCGCCGTCTGCGGGTCGGTCAGGTCGGCGGGCTCCACACCCCCGATCAGCAGCGCGTCGAGATCGCCGCGACCGGCCGCGGCGAGGATCGCGTCGGTGTCGCGGCCCGGCGTGGTGGGCAGATCGGTGCAGTGCCACGCCGAGGCGATGTGCCGGCGGGCACCCGGGTCGGCGACCGGATGTCCACCGGGCAGCAGGGTGGGCAGGCAGCCGGCGTCCACGGCGCCGCGGTCCCCGGCCCGGCGCGGGACCCAGGCCAGCCGCGCCCCGGTCCGCTGCGCCAGGCGGGCCGCCGCCGACAGCGCACCCGGGCTGGCGGCCAGCCGTTCCCCGGCGAGGATCACCGCGCCCTCGCCGAGTTCGCCTGACAGGGCGTCCAGGGCGTCGGCCTCGCGTCCGGGCGTGGTCGCGATGAGCCGGGCGGACAGTTTCGCCGTCCCGCGGGAGGCGAACGGCGCGATCGTCACCACCGGGAGACCGCGCTTGCGGACCGCCTTGCGCAGGCGCAGGAAGACGATGGGCGACTCTTCCTCGGGTTCGAACCCGGCCAGCACCACCGTCGTGGCGGCCTCGAGGTCGGCGTAGGTGACCCTCATCGGCTGCCCGGCCACCCGTGCAGTCAGGAAGTCGGTCTCCTCCGCCGAAAGCGGACGAGCCCGGAAGTCGATGTCGTTGGTGCCCAACACAGTTCGGGCGAACTTGGCGTAGGCGTAGGCGTCCTCGGTGGTGGACCGACCGCCGAGGAGCACCCCGGTCCGTCCGCCGGCCAGTCCGGCGGCCACCCGCGCGATTGCCTCCGACCACGACGCGGTCCGCAGGCTGCCGTCGTCGTCGCGGACCATCGGGGTGGTGATGCGGTCACCGACCCGGGTGTAGGCGAACGCCCACCGCCCCTTGTCGCAGTTCCACTCCTCGTTGACCTCCGGGTCGTCGCCGGCCAACCGGCGCAGCACCACGCCGCGGCGGTGGTCGGTGCGCTGGGCGCAACCGGAGGCGCAGTGCTCGCACACGCTCGGGGTGGACACCAGGTCGAACGGGCGGGCGCGGAACCGGTAGGCGGTTCCGGTGAGCGCGCCGACCGGGCAGATCTGCACGGTGTTGCCGCTGAAGTAGGAGTCGAACGACGCCCCGGGTGCGATGCCGACCTGTTGCAGGGCGCCGCGTTCGAGCAGGTCGATGAATGGGTCGCCGGCGATCTGGTTGGAGAACCGGGTGCACCGGGCGCACAGGACGCAGCGCTCGCGGTCCAGCAGAACCTGAGACGACAGACTGATCGGCTTGGGAAAGGTGCGCTTGACGTCGGTGAACCGGGTCTCGGCGCGGCCGTTGGACATCGCCTGGTTCTGCAGCGGGCATTCGCCGCCCTTGTCGCACACCGGGCAGTCCAGCGGGTGGTTGATCAGCAACAGCTCCATGACGCCCTGCTGGGCCTTGTCGGCGGCCTCCGAGGTGTACTGGGTGCGCACCACCATGCCTTCGGTGGCGGTGGTGGTGCAGCTGGCCAGCGGCTTGCGTTGCCCCTCCACGTCCACCAGGCACTGGCGGCAGGCGCCGACCGGCTCGAGCAGCGGGTGGTCGCAGAACCGGGGGATCTGCACTCCGATCAGCTCGGCCGCCCGGATCACCAAGGTGCCCTTGGGAACTGACAGCGTGGTGTCGTCGATGGTGATGGTGACCAGTTCGGTCGCCGGGGTGGTGTTCGGGCCGGTCTGGGGCGCCTGCGTCATGACCACGTCCCCCGCGTCTCCCCCCGCGTCTCCCCCCGCGTCTCCCCCCGCGAGCAGACGTGAACGCCTCTGTTTCCTCGGCGTGTCGGGGCCCCGAGCGTCTGCTCGCGGGGGAGGGCGGCCGTCACGAGCCCACCCCTTCGGGGGCGGCGAGCATCGAGGCGTACGGGTCGAACGGGCAGCCCCCGTCGAGGTGCGCCTCGTACTCGGCGCGGAAGTACTGCAGCGAACTGATGATCGGCGAGGCGGCGCCGTCGCCGAGCGCGCAGAACGACTTTCCGTTGATGGCGTCGGAGATGTCGAGCAGCTTGTCGAGATCGTCCCGCCCGCCGCGCCCGGCCTCGAGGCGCTCGTAGATCTGGGCCAGCCAGTAGGTGCCCTCCCGGCACGGCGTGCACTTGCCGCACGACTCGTGGGCGTAGAACTGTGTCCACCGGCGCACCGCCCGCACCACGCAGGTGGTCTCGTCGAAGATCTGCAGCGCCTTGGTGCCCAGCATCGAGCCCACCGCGGCGATGCCCTCGTAGTCCAGGGGCACGTCGAGGTGTTCGGCCGTCAGCAGCGGCGTCGACGACCCGCCCGGTGTCCAGAACTTCAGTTGGTGGCCGGCCCGCACCCCGCCGGCGTAGTGCAGCAATTCCCGCAGCGTGATACCCAGCGGCGCCTCGTACTGGCCGGGCCGGGTGACATGCCCGGACAGCGAGTACAGCGTGAAACCGGGGGACTTCTCGGTGCCCATCGACTTGAACCAGTCCACCCCGTGGGCCATGATCGGCGGCACGCTGGCGATGGACTCGACGTTGTTGACCACCGTCGGGCAGGCGTAGAGACCGGCCACCGCCGGGAAGGGGGGCCGCAGCCGCGGCTGGCCGCGGCGACCCTCCAGTGAGTCCAGCAGCGCGGTCTCCTCCCCACAGATGTACGCGCCCGCGCCGGCGTGCACGACCAGGTCCAGGTCGAAGCCCGAGCCGCCGATGTTGACGCCCAGGTAGCCCGCGTCGTAGGCCTCGGCGACGGCTGCCTGCAGTCGGCGCAGCACCGGGACCACTTCGCCGCGCAGGTAGATGAAGGCGTGCCGGGCACCGATGGCGTAGGACGCGATGACCGCACCCTCGATCAGGAAGTGCGGGGTGGTCAGCATCAGCGGGATGTCCTTGCAGGTGCCCGGCTCGGACTCGTCGGCGTTGATGACCAGATAGCGCGGCTTGGTCGAATCACGGTCGATGAACGACCATTTCGTGCCGGTGGGAAACCCGGCCCCGCCGCGCCCGCGCAGCCCGGACTCCTTGACCTCGGTGATCACGCCCTCGGGCGACATGCTCAGGGCGCGACGCAGTCCGTGATACCCGCCGTGGCGCAGGTAGGTCTGCAGCGTCCACGGCTGCGGCTCGTCCCAGAACCGGCTCAGCACCGGGGTCAGCGGCGTGTTCATGCGTCGCCCTCGGCGGCCCGGGCGATCCGCAGCCCGGCCAGGGTGGCCGCGCCCGGACCGCTGTCGTCCCGCGGGCACGGGCCCAGACCGGCCAGTGTCCGCTCGGTCTCGCGGAACCGGCACAGCGTCCCCCGGGTCGGGGCGACGGGACGGCCCTCGCGCAGGGCGGAGACGAGTTCGACTGCGCTGGAAGGGGTTTGGTTGTCGAAGAACTCCCAGTTCACCATCACCACGGGCGCATAGTCACAGGCGGCGTTGCACTCGAGGTGCTCCAGGGTGATCCTGCCGTCGGCTGTGGTCTGGCCGTGGTGGATGCCGAGCACGTCCTCGAGGGTCTCCAGGATGGCGTCGCCGCCCATGATCGCGCAGAGGGTGTTGGTGCAGACCCCGACCAGGTACTCGCCGGTCGGGGTGCGCCGGTACATCGAGTAGAACGTGGCGACCGCGGTGACCTCGGCGGCGGTCAGGCCGAGTTGGCGCGCGCAGAAGCCGATTCCGGCGGCCGTGAGGTAGCCGTCCTGCGACTGCACCAGGTGCAGGAGCGGCAGCAGCGCCGACCGGGGCTGCGGGTAGCGGGCGATGATCCCCGCCGCGTCGGCGGCCAGGCGGTCGGTTACCTCCGGGGGATAGGACGACGGGCCGCCGATCGGGGGGCCGGGCTCGTCGGGGCGCGGGCCAAGCACGAGATCGACGCTCATCGGTCGACACCTCCGCCCAATGGGTCGACGCTCATCGGTCGACACCTCCGCCCAATGGGTCGACGCTCATCGGTCGACA